>DBRU01000030.1:2987-4486 GCA_002306375.1 Faecalibacterium sp. UBA1360 | reverse complement strand
CTGCCGGGAAATGGTTTTGAAAATTCGCGCCTGCCTTTTGCCTGATGTTTGCCTTGCTTTGTAGGGACGGGACTTGTCCCGTCCGGGGATGTTTGCGGCGATGCAGGGTCCCACGGACGGAATGAATTCCGTCCCTACGAACCGGGGCAGACCACCGCCGACACGCAAACAGGAACTCCCGACAACCGCCGGGCTGCTTTTCCCCACCAACACAAAAACCCCGCCGCTTTCGCGGCGGGGCAGGCAAAGGGATGCGGGATCACTTCTTTTCTTCGTCCAGGCGGTCCAGCAGGTCCCACACGCCCAGCATATACTGGATGCCCAGGGCGCGGTCGTACTTGCCGTAGCCGGGGCGGCAGCTGCCGGGGCCTTCCTCCCACAGCTGACGGCCGTGGTCGGGGCGGATGTACCCCTCGAAGCCGCAGTCATGGTAGGCGCGCAGGATCTCGATGATGCCGGTCTCGCCGCAGCAGTCGCGGTGAGCGGCCTCGCTGAAGTCGCCGTTGGGGAAGTGGTGGATGTTGCGGATGTGGGCAAAGGCGATGCGGTCGCAATGCTTGCGCACGATCTCGGCCACGTTGTTGTCCGGGTTGGCGTTCAGGCTGCCGGAGCACAGGGTCAGGCAGTTGTACGGGTCGTCCACCATGGTCAGGAACCGCTGGATGCTCTCTTCGTCCACCATCAGGCGGGGCAGGCCGAAGATGTCCCACGGGGGATCGTCCATGTGAATGGCCATCTTGATGTCGCACTCACGGCAGGTGGGCATGATGGCTTCCAGGAAGTACTTCAGGTTCTCCCACAGTTTTTCCTTGGTGACGGGGGCGTAGGCCTTGAACAGCTCGTCCAGCTTGGCCATGCGCTCGGGCTCCCAGCCGGGGAAGGTCATGTTGTACTTCTCGGTGAAGTTCAGGATGTACTCGGCCATGGCCTTGTAGTCGTCCTGGATCATGTCCTTCTGGTAGAACAGCGCCGTGGAACCGTCGCCCACCGGGTGGAACAGGTCGGTGCGGGTCCAGTCAAAGATGGGCATGAAGTTGTAGCAGATGACCTTGACGCCGAACTTGGACAGGTTGCGGATGCACTGCTTGTAGTTTTCGATCAGGGCGTCGCGGGTGGGCAGGCCGATCTTGATGTCGTCGTGCACGTTGACCGACTCGACCACGTCGGCGTTGAAGCCGTAGGATTCGATCTGGTCCACGACCTTCTTGATCTCGTCCACTTCCCAGATCTCACCGGGCATTTTGTCGTGCAGGGCCCAGACGATGGTGGACACGCCGGGGATCTGCTTGATGTCGCCGAGCGTGACGGGGTCGTTGCCCTCGCCGTACCAGCGCCATCCCATTTGCATAGGCATGGGGATTCCTCCTTTATGGTGGTTTTATCGCGCCCGCCGGGGGCGGGGGGGCTTACTGCAGGGCTTCGTGCAGGGTCTTGCGCACGGCGCCGGGGCCGGCCAGTTCCGCCACGAAGCAGGCTTCGATCTTGTCGGCCAGCACGGT
>DBRU01000030.1:2683-2961 GCA_002306375.1 Faecalibacterium sp. UBA1360 | reverse complement strand
TCGTCCTTCAGCGGGTCGGCGGACACGTCAAAGGCCTCGCCCTTGTCGTCCACGGCCAGCAGGTAGCGCAGCCAGCCCGCGATGGCCAGCGGGATGGACACCAGGGTGTTCAGGTCGCGGCCTTCGGCGATGTAGCTCTTGATGGTCTCGCCGAAGCGGATGCCCACCTTCTGGGAGGTGTCGGTGGCGATGCGCTGGGGCGCGTCGGGCATGAAGGGGTTGGGCAGGCGCTGCTCCACGACTTCGTCGATGAAGGCCTTGGGGTCCAGGATCTTGGG
>DBRU01000030.1:705-2657 GCA_002306375.1 Faecalibacterium sp. UBA1360 | reverse complement strand
CACGCTCATGGCGGTGTGCAGGGGGTTCAGGCAGGTGGTGACCTTCATGCGCTCGGTCTTGTTGACGGTGTCGCGGTCGGTCAGGTAGACGCCGGCCTTCTCCAGGGCGGGACGGCCGTTGGGGAACTTGTCCTCAATGACCAGGTACTGGGGGCGCTCGGCGTTGACGAAGGCCGCGATGAAGGTGTTCTTGGAGGTGACGATGGGGGCCATGCCCTCGATGCCGTCGGCGGCCAGGGCGTCCTCCACGATCTTGTGGGGGCGGGGGGTGATCTTGTCGATCATGGACCAGGGGAAGGAGACCTGCTTTTCATCGGACAGGTAGTCGATGAAGTCCTGGCCCACGAAGCCCTTTTCGGCCCAGGCCTTGGCCACGGTCATGACGCTGGACTGCAATTTCTCGCCGTTGTGGGAGCAGTTGTCCATGCTGACGACAGCCAGGGGATACTTGCCGGCCTTGAAGCGGGCGAACAGCAGAGCGGCCACCATGCTCATGGCGTGGCGGGCGTGGTCGGGGCCTTCGTCCATGTCGGCCTGGACCACGGGCATCAGGCTGCCGTCGGGACGGTACAGGGCGTAGCCCTTCTCGGTGATGGTGAAGGAGATCATCTGCAGGCCGGGATCGGTGAAGATCTCGGTAAAGCGGGCCATCATCTCGGCGTCGGCGGAGTTGGCGCGCAGGCCCTCCACCACCGAGGCGATGATCTCGCGGCTGGTGGTGCCGTCGGGGTTGAGGGTCACGTTCATGGTCAGACAGTCGTAGGGGGTGTAGATCTTGTCGATGATGTCGTAGTCAAAGGTATCGGCGGCGATGATGCCCTTGTCCGACAGACCGGCGTCCAGCAGGCGCTGCTGCAAGGCAGCCACAAACCCGCGGAAGATGTTGCCCGCGCCGAAGTGCACCCAGATGGGATGGGCCTTGGTGGCGGCGGCGACGGCGTCGCGGTCAAAGGCGGGCAGTTTGACGCCCAGAGCCTGCCACTGCGCGGCCTGGGACTTGATGGAAGCGGCGTTCATTTGCATGGTGATACACTCTCCTTGTCTGGCTTGAAGGGACCGTCGGGGCGGGGCCTGCCCGCCTGTCTTGACCCTAGTATACGATGTTCTTTTTACAACGGAAATTGACGGAATTGCTTGAAAGATTGTAAAAATTGCGGTACAATCAAGGAAGAAATCCCGGTCAGACGAATGAGGCCCAAAACTCCCCCACGCAAAGGCAAAACCAAGGAGGTCCCCATGTCCGCACCCTTCCAGCCCTATACCCGGCGTCAGACGATGATCGCCCCCGACTTTGAGGTGTACCGCTACCGCAGCACCTACATGGACGAGGTCGCGCTGCACCACCACGATTTTTACGAGGTCTATCTGCTTTTGCGCGGGCAGGTCAGCTATATCGTGGAAAACCACCTGTACAAGATGCGCCCGGGGGACATCATGCTCATCAGCCCGCTGGAGCTGCACCAGGCGCGCATCGCCACCGACGCCGAGCCCTACGAGCGCATCGTCTTGTGGGTGGCGCGGTCCTACCTGGAACGGCTGTCCAGCGCCCGCACGAGCCTGACGCGCTGCTTTGACACCACGGTGCCCGGGCACACCAATCTGCTGCGGCTGCCGGGGGCGGCGTCGGCGGCGCTGCGCCAGAAGCTGGAGACCCTGGGCGAGCTGCGCGCCGGGTCGGGCTACGGCGACGATCTGCTGGCCGTGGGGTGTCTGGTGTCGCTGCTGGTGGAGCTGAACCGGGCCGCCGCCGACCGCCGGGGGCAGAAAAACGTGGACTGCTCCACCGACCGGGTGGTGGACGCGGTGCTCAGCTACATCAACGAGCATTACAACGAGCCCCTGACGCTGGACATGCTGTCGGAAAAATTCTTCATCAGCAAATATCATTTGCTGCGCAAATTCGACGCCCAGGTGGGCACGACGGTGCACCGGTACATCCTGCAAAAGCGGCT
>DBRU01000030.1:0-695 GCA_002306375.1 Faecalibacterium sp. UBA1360 | reverse complement strand
GATTACGCCAACTTCTACCGGGCGTTCCGGGCCGAGTACTCCTGCACGCCGCGTCAATATATACAAAGCATGCGGGAATCCGGCTGAAATTTTGGGCAGAATGTTCCTGTTTGCAGTATAGCACAAAACCCATTGCCCCGCAAGCGCAGAAAGTGCGCTCTTTCGAAAAACCGGGCGGTGCATAAAAGCAAAAAAAGAAAGACCCCCGCGGCGGGAACGCCGCAGGGGTCTTTTGCCATTTTCAGTCCGAAGATTATTCCGGCTTGATGGCACCGGTGGGGCAAGCGCCTTCGCAAGCGCCGCAATCGATGCAGGCAGAGGCATCGACGACAGCCTTGTCGGCCATGCTGATGGCGCCGACGGGGCAGGTGTCAACGCAGGCGCCGCAGGCAACGCAATCGCTGGAAACGGTATGAGCCATGGTAAAACTCCTTATCTCCGTGCCGAATGATTTGCCCGGCGGCCCGCTTTGCACGGTGGGACGGTGCGCCGGCACGCAGCGCCCGGGACGGAATTTCCGCGGCGGGGGCTGCGTTTTCCCTATTGTAGCACCCGGCCTATTGGTTATGCAAGCCTAACTTTGGCGTTTGGCGCGGGTTTGTTCAAAATCCGGCGCAACAAAATACGTTGCAGCTGCGAATGTTTTTTTGCGGTGGGGCAGGACCGGCCGATCTCCCGTTTTTGTGCCGGCGGCA
>DBRU01000090.1:12122-12334 GCA_002306375.1 Faecalibacterium sp. UBA1360 | reverse complement strand
ACCGCCAACCTGGAAAAGTACGAGCTGGGCCTGGCCGCCGACAAGGTGGAAAAGTTCATCTGGGAAATTTACTGCGACTGGTATATCGAGATCTGCAAGTCCCGCCTGAACTCGGGCGACGCCATCCAGGCCGACACCGCCCGCAAGGTGCTGGTGTATGTGCTGGACCGCGCCCTGCGCATGCTGCACCCCTTCATGCCCTTCATCACCGA
>DBRU01000090.1:0-12032 GCA_002306375.1 Faecalibacterium sp. UBA1360 | reverse complement strand
GCCTTTGAGAAGGGCAGCGCCTACCTGGCCCGCTTTGCCTTTGCCACCGACGTGACCCTGACCGACAAGTTCGACGCCGGGGCCGAGGGCATGGTCACGGTGGTGACCCCCGCGGCCCGGGGCTTCATCCCCATGATGGAACTCATCGACCGGGAGAAGGAACTGGCCCGCCTGCAAAAGGAGCTGGCCAAGAACGAGAAGGAAGTGGCCATGTTCCAGAAGCAGCTGGACAACCCCCGCTTTGTGGAAAAGGCCCCCGCCGCCCTGGTGGAGGAGACCCGCAATAAGCTCACCGCCGCCAAGGACAAGCACAACGGCATCCTGCAATCCATCGCGGCTTTGTCCTGAAGCGTTGGCGTTGGAAACACGATCCGCACCCAAAAACAGGGGAGGGGAGAGAAATGAAAAAAGCGACCGCCGACCGCGTTTTGTGGGCTCTGTTCGGGCTGACCATGGCCGCCTATGGGGTGGTTTTTGTCTCCGCCTTTTCGCAGCTGCCCCTGAACATCCCGTCCTGGCACCAGGGGTTGCTTTTGTACTCCCATCTGATCCCCATGTTCTTTTTGCAGCTGATCTTGTGCCGCAGGGCGCGGGTGGTCTGGCGCTTTGCGGTGCCCCTGGTCCTGCTCGCCGTGCCGGTGCTGGTGTTCGTGGCCATCGCCGATTGGGATGCCAGGGCCTGGGTCCTGGCGGGCGTCTGGTGCATCGCCCCCGTGCTGGGCTGCGCGCTGGCCTGGCTGGTCTGGGGCCTCGGGGGGCTTTCGAGCCGGCGCCGCCGGTCGTGACCGGTCTGCGCCGGGCTTGACAAACCCCGTTCCTGCGCCTATAATTGGTAGCGTTATCTTGCAAAACACGCTGACGGAGAAAGTACGCGACGACGATCCGGCACAAGAGAGGGCGGTCACCGGCTGAAAGCCGCCCCAAGGGTCCCGCGCTGAAGTTCGCTCCCGAGTGGTCCGCGGGAACGGCCCTGCCAGGGGCTCAGTAGTGCGGAACGGCGCGCCCCGTTACGGCGAACGGATGGGCCCGGCGTTCTGCCGTTGCCCGTCCCCAGAGCGCCGCCGCGCCTTGCGGCGGAACACGGGTGGTACCGCGGAGTTTTTACGGCTTCGTCCCTGACACAGCATCAGGGACGAGGCCTTTTTTGTTGTGACTTCGTCCCGCAGACCCCAACAACAAACAAAGGAGAGGTGCGAATCATGCAACAGAAGATCGACGCACTGCGCGCACAGCTGCAAGCCGACTGCGACGCCGTGCACAACAAAGAGGAGCTTTCCGCCTTCTGGCAGAAATACCTCAGCAAGAACGGGGCCGTCACCGGCCTGACCAAGAGCCTGCGGGATGTGGCCAAAGAGGACCGCCCCGCCGCCGGCAAGCTCATCAACGACTGCAAGGTCTGGGCCGAGGGCGTCTACCAGGCCTTGTCCCAAAAGATCGAGGCCGCCGAACTGGAAGAACGCAACAAGGCCGAGGCCGTGGACATCACCCTGCCCGGCAAGGCTGCGCCCACCGGCGGGCTGCACCCCATCACGCTGGTGAAGAACGAGATCATCGACGTGTTTGCCGGCATGGGCTTTGAGATTTACGAAGGCCCCGAGATCGAGGACGACGAGCACAACTTCACCCGCCTCAACGTGCCCAAGAACCATCCCGCCCGGGATATGCAGGACACCTTCTATGTGGCCGAGGACATCGTGCTGCGCACCCAGACCAGCGGCGGGCAGATCCGCGTCATGGACGCCCAGCGCCCGCCCATCAAGGTGCTGGTGCCCGGCCGTGTGTTCCGCTCCGACTCCGACGCCACCCATTCCCCCATGTTTCATCAGATGGAAGGGCTTGTGGTGGACAAGAACATCACCCTGTGCGATCTGCAGGGCATGCTGGACAAGTTCGTCCAGGCCCTGTTCGGACCCAGCGTCAAGACCCGACTGCGCCCGTCCTACTTCCCCTTCACCGAACCCAGCGTGGAGGTGGACGTCTCCTGCTTCGAGTGCGGCGGCAAGGGCTGCGGTCTGTGCAAGCACACCGGCTGGATCGAAGTGCTGGGCGCGGGCGTCGTGCACCAGAACGTGCTCAAAAACTGCGGCATCGACCCCGAGGAATATTCCGGCTTTGCGTTCGGCATCGGCATCGAGCGCATCGCCATGCTCAAGTACGGCATCAACAACATCGGCCTGATGTTTGAAAACGACCTGCGCTTCTTGCGCCAGTTCAAAGGCTGAGGGGAGGACAAAATACCATGAAAGTACCGTTCAGCTGGCTCAAGCGCTATGTGGACATTGACGTCACGCCCGAAGTCTTGCAGGAAAAGCTGTTCTCCTGCGGCTTCGAGGTGGAAGAGCTCATCTACCTGGGCGAGGGCATCTCCAAGGTGGTGGTGGGCGTCGTGACCGAGGCCGTCCCCCAGGAGGGCACCCACCTGCACATCTGCAAGGTGGACTGCGGCCCCTACGGTCACGACATCCAGATCTCCACCGGCGCGCCCAACGTGTATGTGGGCATGCACACCCCCGCCGCCCTTGACGGCGCCACCCTGCCCGGCGGCATCACGATCAGGGCCAAGGCCCTGCGCGGGGTCGAATCCAACGGCATGCTCTGCTCCGGCGAGGAACTGGGCCTCAACGACGACCTGTTCCCCGGGGCCGAGGTCTACGGCCTGCTCGACCTGCCCAAGGACACCGTCCCCGGCGACGACATCCGCAAGGTGGTGGGCCTGGACGAATATATCTTCGACATTTCCATCACCGCCAACCGCGCCGACTGCCAGAGCATTCTGGGCATCGCCCGCGAGGTGGCGGCCATTCTCGGCAAACCCCTGAACATGCCCGACACCGACTTTGTGGCGTCGGACTATGTAGACCCGCGCCTGTCCATCGAGGTGCACGCCCCCGACCTGTGCCCGCGCTATATCGGGCACTATGTGCGCAACATCACCCCGGGCCAGTCCCCCCGCTGGATGCGCCGGGAACTGGCGCTGTGCGGGCTGCGCAGCATCTCCAACGTGGTGGACATCACGAACTACGTTATGCTGGAGATCGGCCAGCCCATGCACGCCTTTGACATGGCCACGCTGGAAAGCTGCCAGATCATCGTGCGCCGCGCCGCCGACGGCGAGACCATCACCACCCTGGACGGCAAGGAGTTCACCCTGACCAACCAGAACCTGGTCATCTGCGACGGCCACAAGCCCGTGGCCCTGGCCGGCGTCATGGGCGGTCTCAACAGCGAGATCACCGAAAACACCACCCAGCTTTTGTTCGAGTCCGCCAAGTTCGCCCGGGACAACATCCGCAAGACCGCCCGCAGCCTGGGCCAGAACACCGACGCCTCCAGCCATTACGAGAAGGGGGTCTCGGAATACACCACCGAACTGGGTATGAACCGCGCGCTGCACCTGATCCAGGAGCTGGGCTGCGGCGAGATCACCGCCAGCCGGTTCGACGTGTCCGCCGGCGCTTCCCGGGAAGGCAAGCGCTTCTCCGCCCGCATCAGCCGCATCAATGCGATCCTGGGCATCGAGGTCCCGGCCGACGAGGTCATGGAGATTTTGTACCGCCTGGGCTTTGAGATCGAACTGCAGCCCGACCGCGACACCTTGCAGGTGGTGGCCCCCCTGTGGCGCGAGGACATCGAGATCGGCGAGCCCGACCTGGCCGAGGAAGTCATCCGGGAATACGGCTATGAGCACATCAAGCCCACCTTCCTCAAGGCGGCCACCGTCACGGGCGGCGGTCTGACCGAGGAACAGCAGCGCCAGGCCAGGGCCAAGAACGCCGTCTGCGCCCAGGGCTTCTTTGAAGCCATCACCCTGGCCTTCTATGCCGACGCCGACCTGGACGCTTTGCACATCGCGCCCGACGCGCCCGAGCGCAACGTGGTGCGCATCCTCAACCCCTTAAGCTCCAACCTGACCATCATGCGTTCGCTGCTGGCCCCGTCGCTGCTCAACGTGGCTGTGGAGAACCTCAAAAAAGGCAACGCCGCCGGCCGCCTGTTCGAGCTGGCCAATGTCTATGCGCCCCGCCAGCAGCCCCTGACCGAACTGCCCGAAGAACGCCTGCACCTGGGTATGGTGGCCTTCGGGGAAGGGGAGGACTTCTTCACCCTCAAGGGCGCCGTGGAGGCCCTGGGCGCCGCCTTCGGCATCGCCTTTGACTATCGCCGCGCCCAGGACACCCCCTGGCTGCACCCCGGCATCTCCGCCGACATCCTGTGCGGCGACGAAAAAGTGGGCGTGTTCGGCAAGCTGGCCAACGACGTGACCGCCGAGCTCAAGCTGCCAAAGGACAGCCGCGACAACCAGAAGATCTTCCTGGCCGAGATCGACTGGGCCGCCCTGATGGCCCATCGCCGCGCCGCGCTGCGCTATGTGCCGGTGCCCGAGTACGAGACCGTGGCCCGCGACCTGGCGTTGGTGGCCGACGAGGACACCGCCTGCGGCGACATCATGGCCGAAATGCGCCGCGCCTGCCCGAGCCTGGGCGAGGTGGAGCTGTTCGACATCTACCGCAGCGCCGCCATCGGTGAAGGCAAAAAGAGCATGGCCTTCACGCTGCACTTTGTCCCGGCGGGCAAGCCTCTGGCCGCCGAGGAGGTGGACCGCTTCGTCAAGAAGATCCTGGGCAACCTTAAATACCGCCTGAACATCGACATCCGCTGACCCGGACCCTTCGGCGGCAAAACGCCATACACAAAAGGACCCGGCCCCCGCTTTGCCGCAAGACAAAGCGGGGGCCGGGTCTTCTTATGCGATGCTCTTGTCGTCAGGTCTGGGCGGCCGTGTGGTTGATGACCAGCAAATCCCCGGGGTGCAGCACCGTATCCCCGTTGGGGATCAGGTATTCTTCGCCCCGGCGCACCAGCACGATCAGGGCTCCGGCCCGGCGGGGCAGATCGGCCAGGCGGGTGCCGTCGGCCAGGTCGGCGGCCTCCACCACCTTTTCGGTCAGAGTGGCGATGGGGGCGTTGTCATGCTCCAGGGCGCACAGCACCAGCAGGTCCCCGGCCTCAATGAGGGTGGAGCCGCCGGGGGCGATCTCCTGCTCGCCGCGGCGCACACTGATCAGAATGGCGCCCGGCGGCAGGGTCAGTTCCCGCACGGCCCGGCCGCACCAGGCGTGCCCGGCGGGCACCGCCACCTGGATGAACTGTACGGGGGCTTCGTCCACATAGTCGGTAAAGGTCTTGCGCACGTTGCCGCCCGTGTCGATCATGTTCAGCTTGCGGGCGACGGTGGGCAGCAGGGACCCCTGGACCAGGATGGAGAACAGCACCACCACGAACACGATGTGGAAGATGTCCACCCCCAAAGACGCCGGGCTGATCACGGCCATGACCGCAAACACCACCGACGCCGCGCCCCGCAGCCCCGAAAAGGACACCAGCAGCCGCTGGGCCACACTGCCCTTGAAGGGGGCCAGCAGCAAAAACACGGCAATGGGCCGGGCCGCCAGCGTCAGAAACAGGGCGATGGCCACGGCCGGGCCCAGCACCGCCGGCATGCGGGAGGGGAAGGACAACAGCCCCAGCAGGAAAAACAGGATCATCTGCATCATACTGGTCAAGCCGTCAAAAAAAGGCACCAGCGTGCTTTTGTCGCCCACGTCGGCGTTGCCCAGCAAGATGCCCGCGATGTACACGCTCAAAAAGCCGTTGCCGCCCAAAAGGGTGGGGGCTGCGTAGGCCAGCAGGGCCGTCGCCACCATGAAAATGGCATCTGACCCGGCGGCCGAAGTGCGCAGCCGCCGTATGCACCACAAAGCCGCATACCCCACGCCAAAGCCGAAGGCAAGGCCAAACACCAGCTGCCGCACCAGCAGCAGGACTGCGCTTTGGGGGGTGAACCCGCTTTCCATGGCCGTCAGCAATACGGCGGTCAGCATATAGGCAAAGGGGTCGTTGCTGCCGCTTTCCACCTCCAAAAGCGAGTCGGTGTTTTCCTTCAGGGCCAGACTGCGGGCCCGCAGGATCGAAAACACCGACGCTGCGTCGGTGGAACCCAGCACCGCGCCGCACAAAAGTCCTTCCAGCAAAGGCATGCCCAGCACCAGGCAGCAGAACCCGCCGGTCAGAAAAGCCGTCAGCAGCGTGCCCAGGCTGGACAGCAGGATGGAGGGCGCGGCCACCGGGCGGGCGGCGCGCCAGTTGGTGCCGAAGCCGCCGTAAAACATGATGAACACCAGCGCCACCGAGCAGATCTGTTCGGTAACGCCGTAATCATCAAAGGCGACCTTGAACAGGCCGTCCGAGCCGAACAGCATCCCTAAAAATAAGAACGCCAGCAATGCCGGAATGCCCAGGCGGGCGCTGATTTTGTGGAACGCCGTGCCGCTGAGCATCACAACGGCCAGAAACAACAACATCGAAGGCAGCATGGATCCTCTCCTTTTGGGTCAAAACGGTGAAAAGCCAATATACTTTACTATATCATATCGCGCCCGTTTATGCCAGTGCGCAGTGCCGGCCGGGCAAAAAACATCGCCAGGGAATTAAGAATCTTCGGAAAATGTGCTGCCAAACCGTTGATTCTTTCAAAAAGAGCCCCTTGTGCCGCGGTTTTGGCAAAATTGACGCGCTCATCTTGCCGCCGGGGCGCTTTCGTGGTATGGTAGTCGGGTACGCGATCCGACTTTATGAAGTCTTTTGGTGTAAGATACTGGAAAGGAAGAACGCGCACATCCGGGCGGCCGCAGCCCTTGGCGGCCGCCCTTTTTGTATGTGGGCGTTTCCGAACGTGCTTTTTTTGCGCCGCCCGGGCAAAAGATGGTAGACAATTGCCTTTGAATCGAATATACTTAACAAATATGGAAATGTTACCAGGACCTGACCGGTATAGAACAGGAGGGGACCCCTATGTGTGGAATCGTTGGATTTACCGGCGCCGTACCTGCCGCGCCGATCTTGCTTGACGGCCTGGCCAAGCTGGAATACCGCGGGTATGACTCGGCGGGGCTGGCTGTGCAGAACGCCGCCGGCAAGATCGAGGTGGTCAAGGCCAAGGGCCGCCTGCGCGTTTTGAGCGAGATGACCGACGGCGGCCTGGCCGTGCCCGGGGCCTGCGGTATCGGTCATACCCGCTGGGCCACCCACGGCGAGCCGTCGGTGGTCAACGCCCATCCCCACTACAGCCGCGACCAGAAGATCGCCGTGGTCCATAACGGCATCATCGAAAACTATCAGGAACTCAAGGACCGCCTTGTCAACCGCGGGTACGAGTTCGCGTCCCAGACCGACACCGAGGTCATCGCCCAGCTCATCGACTACTATTATACGGGCGAAGCCGCCGGCGACCCGCTGGCCGCCATCACCCGCATGATGCTGCACGTGCGCGGCTCCTATGCCTTGGGCGTGCTCTTTGCCGACCGCCCCGGCCAGGTCTATGCCGCCCGCAAGGACAGCCCCCTGATCGTGGGCCACGCCGAAAACGGCAACCTCATTGCCTCCGACGTGCCGGCGCTGCTCAAGTATACCCGCACCGTCTATTACATCGACAATTTGCAGATCGCCCGCCTGAGCCCCGACTCCATCGAGTTCTTCAACATCGACCGCGAACCTGTGGAGAAAACCCCCACCACCATTGAATGGGACGCCGAAGCGGCCGAAAAGGGCGGCTACGAGCATTTCATGATGAAGGAGATCCACGAGCAGCCCACCGCCGTGCGGGACACCCTGAGCCCCCGCATCAAGGACGGCAAGGTGGACCTGAGCGAACTGGCCCTGGACGAGGACGCCATCCGCGCCGTGCGCCGGCTGTACATCGTGGGCTGCGGTTCGGCCTACCATGTGGGCGTGGCGGCCCGCTATGTCTTTGAGAGCCTGGCCCGCCTGCCGGTGGAGGTGGACGTGGCCAGCGAGTTCCGCTACCGCGACCCCGTGCTGGAACCCGACTCTTTGGCCATCATCATCAGCCAGAGCGGCGAGACGGCCGATACCCTGGCCGCCTTGCGTCTGTGCAAGGACCGGGGCGTGCGCACCATCGGCGTGGTGAACGTGGTGGGGTCCTCCATCGCCCGGGAGGCCGACGCCACGTTGTACACCTGGGCCGGCCCCGAGATCGCCGTGGCCACCACCAAGGCCTACAGCACCCAGCTGGCCGCGTGCTATCTGCTGGCCATCGCCTTCGGCACGGCCCGGGGCACGCTGGACGACGCCCGCGCCGCCGACCTCGTGGCGGAACTGCAGGTCCTGCCCGACAAGATCGAAAAGACCCTTACCGACAAAGAGCGCATCCAGTGGTTTGCAAGCAAGTACGCCAACGCCCGGGACGCCTTTTTCATCGGCCGCGGTCTGGACTATGCGGTGGCGCTGGAGGGCAGCCTGAAATTCAAGGAGATCAGCTATATCCACTCCGAGGCCTTTGCTGCCGGCGAGATGAAGCACGGTCCCATCTCTCTGGTGGAGAAGGGGACGCTGGTGGTGGGCGCTCTGACCCAGCCAGAACTGTACGAAAAGACGGTCTCCAACCTGGTGGAGGCCAAGAGCCGCGGGGCCTTCCTGATGGGGCTGACCAGCTACGGTAACTACAACATCGAGGACACGGCCGGCTTCACCGTTTACGTGCCCAAGACCGACCCCCATTTTGCCACGAGCCTTTCGGTGATCCCGTTGCAGCTGCTGGCTTACTATGTCAGCTGCGCCAAGGGCCTGGACGTTGACAAACCCCGCAACCTGGCCAAGAGCGTCACGGTGGAATAACGTCGCCCTTGTCCACAACTGCCAAAAAATACCGTGCGGTTTTGTGCGTCTTTTGCTCCGTTTGCCCCGCCTTGTTCAGGACAAACGGAGCTGTTTTATGGTATAATAACTCTATACATGCCGCGCGGGCGTCGCAGGCGCGCCGCGGGGGGAATATACTGTGGGGCAGGACGGCTGTTTTTTGTCCGGGCCGTCCTCCACTTCAAACAGGGAAGATACAAGGCATGAAGAAAACGAACGAACAACTCATCAAGGGTCTGCCGCGGCGCATCCTGCTGATGCTTTTGGACTGCGGGCTCATTGTTCTGTGCTACTATATCGCGATCCTGCTTCGCTTTGACGGGGCCGAGGGCGTCGTGGCCCAGCAGGGGGTGGCGCAGGCTGTGCACCAGGTCAGCCGGCAGGAGGTCATCACGGCCATGGCGCCCATGCTGACCTTTATCCTGCCCATCTATATGGCGGTGTTCTGGTTCGGCGGCCTGTACGAGATCATGTGGGAGTATGCCGGCATGCGGGACCTGGCGCGGCTGTTGTGCCTGTCGGGTCTTTCCACCGGCTTTATCCTGCTGGCCGATATGATGCTGCGCGGCACGCGCGCCATCAGCGCGTCGGTGCTCATCATCGGCGCGGTGCTCAACACGGCGGCGGTGGCGGGGGTGCGCTTTTTCTGGCGCATGATGCGCGCGCTGCTCCAGTACAGCCGCAGTTCCCCGGGCACCCGCCGCGCGCGGGACACCACGCCCTTGCTCATTGTGGGCGCGGGCAACGCCGGCGCCTGGGCCGTCAACCTGTGCAAGAGCAAGAACTCCAACTTCGGCAACCCGGTGGTCATCGTGGACGACGACCTGACCAAAAAGAACCTGCGCGTGCAGGGCGTGCCGGTGCGGGGCACCATTTCCGACATTCCCGAACTGGTGCGCAAATACCACATCCTGGAGATCGTCATCGCCATCACCACCCTCAAGGGCGAGCGTCTGCGGGAAGTCATCAACCTGTGCAACTCCACCCACTGCCGCGTGCGCATGCTCAACGACCCACAGGCCGTGGACGAAAGCGGCAAGCCGGTGGTGGCCGGTCTGCGCGAACTGAACACCGCGGACTTTTTGTCCCGGGACGAGATCCAGCTCAACAACGCCCAGATCTCCGAATACCTGCACGACAAGGTCGTGCTGGTCACGGGCGGCGGCGGTTCCATCGGCAGCGAACTGTGCCGCCAGATCATGCGGTACAGCCCGCGCCAGCTGCTGATCTTCGACATCTACGAAAACTGCGCCTACGAGCTGGAGATGGAGCTGCGCAACAAATACGGCACCGACGCGCCCATCGTCACGCTGGTGGGTTCCATCCGCGACAAGCACCGCCTGGATGAGGTATTCGAGACCTATCACCCTTCGGTGGTGTTCCATGCGGCGGCCCACAAGCATGTGCCGCTCATGGAACTCAGCCCGGCCGAGGCCGTCAAAAACAACGTGTTCGGCACCAAGAACCTGCTGACCTCCGCCGCCGAGCACGATGTGGAGCGCTTTGTGCAGCTGTCCACCGACAAGGCTGTCAACCCCACCAACGTCATGGGCTGTACCAAGCGCATCTGCGAAATGCTCATCCAGACCTTTGCCTCCAACACCACGATGAAGTGCATGGCCGTGCGTTTCGGCAACGTGCTGGGCAGCCACGGCAGCGTGATCCCGCTGTTTGAAGAGCAGATCAAGCGCGGCGGCCCCGTCACGATCACCCATCCCGACATCGTGCGCTATTTCATGACAATCACCGAGGCCGCGCAGCTGGTGCTGCAGGCCGGCGGCCTGGCCAAAAGCGGCAGCATCTACGTGCTGGACATGGGCGAGCCTGTGCGCATCATGGACCTGGCCAATCGGCTGATCCGCTTTTACGGCTACGAGCCGGGGGTGGATATCCCCATCGAGATCACGGGCCTGCGCCCGGGCGAAAAGCTGTATGAGGAACTGATGCTGGACTCCGAGCAGGACAAAATGCTGCGCACGGCCCACAACAAGATCTTCATCGCGCCGCCCATGGACATCGACCTGGCCCGTTTTTATACTGAACTGCAAAACCTGCAGACCTGCGCCGAACACAACGACGAATCGGTGGTGCTGGGGCTGCAGCGCATCGTGGGGCGTTACCATCCCAACCGTAAACTCAACGAGGACCATACGGTCAGCGCCGCCCACGGCAACACGGCGATCCTGAGCAAGCAGGACCTGGCCAAAGCCATCGCTGACACCGGCAATAAGGAGGGCTGATCCGTTATGTACCGCAACTGCATCAAACGCATTCTGGACCTGGTCTTGTCGCTGTGCGCGGCGGTGGTGTTGGCTTTGCCCATGGCGGGGCTGGCTTTGTGGATCAAGCTGGACTCTCCGGGCCCGGTGTTTTTCCGCCAGCGCCGCGTGGGCGCACACAAGACCCATTTCAACATTCTCAAATTCCGCACCATGCGGGGGGACACGCCCCATGACGTGCCCACCCATCTACTTAAAAACCCCGACAGCTATATCACCAAAAGCGGCGCGTTTTTGCGCCGCACCAGCCTGGATGAGCTGCCCCAGATCTACAACATCATCGCCGGGCAGATGAGCATCATCGGCCCGCGCCCGGCTTTGTACAACCAGTATGACCTGATCGAAGCCCGGGACGCCGTGCATGCCAACGATATCCGCCCGGGTCTGACCGGCCTTGCCCAGGTCAACGGCCGGGACGAACTGCCCATCGACGTCAAGGCCCGCTACGACGGCGAATACGCCGCCGATGTGACCTTCCGGCGGGATGTGGCGATCTTTTTCCGCTCCATCACCTACGTGCTGCGGCGCCGCGGCGTGGTGGAAGGCGGCACCGGCACGCTGGAACAAAACAAAAAATCCTGAACGCTTTTCTCAAAAAATGCACCGGGTCCCGGCGTTTCTGGCCGGGACCTGTCATTTTGACGGAATTTTCGGCCCCCGTTTTTCCTTGAAAAAAGCGATGTTTTTGGCCCAAAACAAAACTATACAAGAAAATATTCAAATTCTCGTGGAAATATGTTGCAAAAGTCAACTTGATTGTGTAAAATATACATCAGGGACCCGCGGGTTTGGGTCAAAATCACGGCGAGGCGCTTGGTGTGGGTATCGGCGCCGCCTTGGTCATTCAGCACAAATGTAAGGAGAAACAGTTATGGCGAACAGGGTATTCCAAAATGTGGTCTACCAGATGAAGGACGCGATCGATCGCGTTGTGGGCGTGGTGGACGAGACCGGGGCCGTGATCTCCTGCTCGGAACTGGGGCAGATCGGTGAAATGCGGGAAGGTTTTGCCGCCAGCCGCCTGAGCGCGGGCGACGC
>DBRU01000071.1 GCA_002306375.1 Faecalibacterium sp. UBA1360 | reverse complement strand
GCGCGCAGCCGGCGCCGGATGCGCGCAGCCGGGTCATTCAAAGAAATATTCCCAGTCGGTATAGGTCGCTTCCACCACCGCGGCGTTGACGGACACGGCGGCGGCATCCGCCGGCAGGGCGGTCAGTTTGACCACGCCCACCCCATTGGAAACGGTCACGGGGATCTGGTAGGTGCCCCGGTCGGTGGGCAGGCAAAAATTGCCCAGGTCCGTATCCCGCCCGGCGGCGGCGCACAGCTCGTTTTCGGTGACGGCCGTGCAGTGCAAAAAGCCATGCAGGCCCCCTTGCAGCAAAAATCCCGGTTCCAGTGCAAAGTCGTATTCCAACCGCACGTCGGCCACGCCGCAGAACTGTGGGTCCGCCGCCCGGACCGTCAGGGTGACGGTGTTGCCGTCGGGTTCGATCTCCACCGTGCAGGGCTGGGCCAGGTCGTTGCAAGTGCCGGTGCGCTCCCAGAACAGGTGCATGCCGCCGCTGTTGTAGGTGTTGGTCACCGGCGCCCACCAGCGATAGAGCTCGCGGTAAAACCACCAGTTGGCGTTGCGGCTCCACCGCTCGGAATGGGCCACCTTTGGACTGGGCGTGACCACCCGGTCAAAATCCCCTGCCTGGAAGGTGGTGAAATAGGCCAGGCGCTGGCGATCGCCCATGGCATGGATGATGTAGTCCACACCCGTGGGCTGCAGCTGGCCGGTCATGGCCTCCAACGCGCTGGAATAGGTGCCGAACAGCGTCTTGCCTTCGTTGAGAGACAGCTCCACCGCCAGCTTGTCCGCCTGATCGCCGATCCAGCCGCCCAGAGCCTCCACATAGTTCAGGCCGCCGTGACCGTCCTGCCGGGCCTGCCATTGTCCGTACAGACCCACAGCGGATACGCCGCACACAAAAACCGCGCACGCCGCGGCGGCGCCGACGCGCAGCGCCCGGGACGGGCGAAGCATCGAGAGCGCCAGCACCGCGCCCCGCAGAACCAGCGCGGGCAGCAGCACGGCCAAAAGCGCCGTGGCCCCGCCGGTGGGGCCGCCCTCCTTGACGCCGGAAAGCACACAGTAGGCGAAATTCCACACCGGCATGCCGAAACACAGCGCAAAACCGCCCGCCGCCAACACGGCGGAACGGTCACGCCGGCAGGCAAAGATCCCCACGGCAAACGCCGCCGCCAGACCCAGGCAGGCAAGACCGGCGGGCTGGAACACATAGTCGGTCAGATAACAAAGGCGGGCGTCGGCGGACGTGCCGTAGTACCAGCTTTGGAACGAACTGGTGCCCCGGGCCTGTTGCAGCCAGGCAATGGGGTGGAAATGGCTGATCGCCAGCACCGAAAGGCCCAGCCCCAGGCAGCTGCACAAAATGTACTGCCCCACCCGCACAAGGATCATTTTGATGTTTTTGCGGTACAGGCGCAGCAAAAACAGGCCGTAGCCCAACGCCACCGCCAGATACATGGCCGCGCCCATATCGTTGCTCCAGGGTACCAGGGCCCCGGCCGCGAAAGGGATGAACGCCCAGGGCGGGAGCCTGCGCTTGGCGCGGCGATCGCACGCCCGGGACCAGACCCACAGCCCGAACAGGGCGATGAGCACCGCCAGCGCCAGGGAAGCGCTGCGGATCATGCGGGCGCTGTTGCCGTTGGCCGCCGCATATTCCAGCCAGGGGCGCAGCTTGCCGGACAGCGGCAGAGCCCGGTCCTCCACGATCAGGAAAAGGTACCCCGCCAGAACCAACGCCGCGCTGCGGGCCGACCGGGCGGCGCCCATGACCACACAGCAAACCGCCAGCACCAGCACTTCGAAATAAAACCAGGTACAAAAGTTGGCGGCAAAAACACTGGCCCCGAAAGTATTGCCCAGCGCCAGCAGCAGCGCGCCCACGCTGTACAGCTCGCCGGCGCCCAGGTACACCGCAAAATCGCCGTAGGGCGCCTGGCCGGCCAACAGATGCCGCACGGGGTTATAGTTCTGGAAATCTCCGTTCATGACATCGTAGCCGATGTCAAAGCTGGCGTCCAGGCCGCGGACGGCGGCCAGCGCCGCAAACGCCGCCAGCACCAGCACCCAGGGCAAAGCCCGTTTAAGCGTTTGTTTCAAAGGTATCGTTCCTCCCCCGCCGTCAGCGGTAGAGCGTTTCCAGCGTATCCAGCGTCTTGCGCATCTCGGCGCGGACCTCGGCGGGGGCGATGATCTCGACCCCGGGGCCGAACCCCGCCACCCAGCCGAAAAACTGCGGGCTGATCTGCACATCCACGGTGATGGCGAACTTGTCGCCGCCCGTGCAGGGCACCAGCGACGGGCCGGTGCCGAAACGGTCGATCATGGCCCCCACAAAGCGGTTTTCGCACCGCAGGGTGACTTTCTTTACCTGACCGTTGAACATGCCGAACATCTGCTGGGTGTAGGCGTTGACGTCAAAGGCCGCGTACTCGTCGGCGCCTTCCCGCTTGGTGTCGGGCAGGGGCGTCACGCCCAGCATCTTGTCCACCCGGTAATGGCGCAGGTGGCCTTCGGTGTAGGCGATGAGGTAGTAGTTGCCGTTCTCCCACACAAGGGCCCAGGGACTGACCTGATACACCTGCCCGCCGTGGCGCGGGGTCATCTGCTTGTTCAGGTCCCAGTCGCAGTACTGGAACTGCACCTGCCGCCCGGCCGTGATGGCCCGGTGCAGCGCGTCCACGCTGTACAGGATCTTTTCTTCCTGGCTTTTGATGCGCCCCGACACCAGCACCGTGCGGTCCAGCTCGGCCTGGCGGTAGCGGGAGGTGAACTGCCCCAGTTTGTCGATCAGGGCGCGGCTTTTGCGGGCCGTGATGAACTTGCTGGCCCACACGGCGTCCACCAGCAGCTTGAGCTCGGCGAACTCGAAGGGGGTATCGGTCATGTAATACCCGCCGCCCCGGCCCCGCTGCTGCACGATCTCGAACCGGGCGTCCGGGATCTCGTTGATGGTCTGGATGTCGTCGTAGACGCTCTTGCGCTCGGCGTCCACGCCCCGTTCGCGCAGCAGCTCGACCAGGCGGGGCACGCTGAGGGGATGCTGTTCGTCCGTCTCACGGGAGAGGATCTCCAGCAGGGTCATCAGCTTGAGTTTTTGTCCTTCCTTGCGGGGCATGGCGGTTCCCTCCTCGCGTCACTTTTTGTCGAAGGCTTCCCGGCGTTTGGTGGACAGGCGGAACATCTCTTCCAGCCCGGCGCGGTCGCCGTCGGCCAGGCGCGCGCGCAGCTCGGCCAGCGAGGCCGAGAACATATCGATCTCGCCGATCAGGTTGTCCTTGTTCCACAAAAACAGTTCGGCCCACATTTTATCGTTGATGCGCGCAATGCGCGTCAAGTCACGGAACGAGTCGCCGGTGTAGCGGGCCAGTTCGGTATTGTCCGACGCGCACATCAGGCACACGGCGATGGCGTGGCACAGCTGGCTGACATAGCCGATCATGCGGTCGTGTTCGGCCGGACTGAGCACCGAGATGCGGGCAAAGCCCAGCGCCCGGGCCAGGTCCCGGCACCAGTCGATGGCGGCGGGGGTGTTTTGCTCGGTGGGGGTGATGATGAAGTTGGCGGGGGCAAAGTCCACCTCGGCGCTGTGGGTGATACCGCTGGTCTCCCGCCCGGCCATGGGGTGGCTGGCGATGAACTCCACGCCCTCGGGCAAAGCGGCCTGTACCGGGCCCACCACCCCCCGCTTGACGCCGGATACGTCGGTGATCAGCGTGCCGGGGGCAAACAGAGAGCCGTACCGCCCCACCCACTCCAGCAGTGCCGTGGGGTACACGGCAAAAATGACCCGGTCCGCGCTTTGGACCAGGGCTTCAAAGTCCCGGGCCGCGCCGGCGCAGATATATTCCTTTTCCAGCGCGTAGGCCACGGCGGACTCGTCGGTGTCGATGCCGGTGACCCGGTACCCCTTGCCCGACAGCACCTGGGCGTACTTGCCGCCCAGAAGTCCCAGGCCCACGATCAGAAAGGTATGGCTGCGGTCCATGGCGTTCACTCGCTTTCCTTGCATTCGATGTCGGCCCCCAGGCTGCGCAGCACCTCAAAGAAGGCGGGCCAGCTTTTGCGCACCGCCCCCGCGCCCCGGATGATCCCCGGCAGGTTGGCTGCCAGCAGCGTCACGGCCAGGGCCATGACGATGCGGTGGTCGTTGTGGCCGAACAGGGGTTCCCTGGGCGCGTGCAGCGCCGTGCCGTCCACGGTGACGGTGTCGCCGTCGGCGAGGACCACCCCGCCCAGCTTGGCCAGTTCCTGTTGCATGGCGGCGATGCGGTCGGATTCTTTCAGGCGAAGGCGGCCGGCGTTGCGGATCGTGGTGCGGCCGCTGCAAAAACAGCCCAGGGCGATGAGCACCGGGCCCAGGTCCGGGCAATCGGCCAGGTCGATGTCGCCGCCCTTGAGCAGGCTGCGGGAAAAATGCAGCGCACCGTCTTTTTCGGCAAATTTTCCGCCGAAGTCACGCAGGATGTCCAGGATGACCCGGTCCCCCTGGCGGCTGGCGGCGTCCAGGCCGGCCACCGCGATGTCCCCCGCCAGCACGCCCAGCACGGCCAGGAAGGCCGCCTGGCTGTAGTCGGCCTCCACGGTCCAGTCGCAGGGGGCATAGCGCTGGGGCGCGGCGATGCGATAGAGCACCCCGCCCTTTCGGGCCCGCTGGGTGACCTTGACGCCGTAGCGCTGCATGGCCCCCAGGGTCAGGTCCACGTAGGAACGGCTTTCAAAGGGGGGCTGGACCTCGATGGTGCTCTCGGATTCCAGCAGCGGCGCGGCGAACAGCAGCCCGCTGATGAACTGGCTGGACACATCCCCGGGCAGCGTGAAGCCGCCGGGACGCAGCCGGCCGAAGATCGTGATGCCCTCGGCCGTCTGTTCAAAGCGCAGGCCCTGGCGGGTGAACAGCAGGCGGTACACTTCCTGGGGGCGGTCGAACAGCCGCCCCGCGCCGGTGAAGCGGACCTTTTGGGCCGTGAGGCTGAACACAGGGATCAGAAAGCGCAGGGTGCTGCCGCTCTCGTTGCAAAAGACCGGCCGGGTGACGGTGGCGAAGCCATCCCCGCCCCGCCCGGTGACGGTCAGGGCCCGTTCTTCCTCCACGACTTTGGCGCCCAGCTGGCGCACCGCGCCGATGGTGGCGCGGATGTCGTCGGAATATTCGATGTTTTCGATGCGGCTGGTCCCGCCGGCCAGCGCCGCGCACAGCACCGCCCGGTGGGCGGCGCTTTTGCTGGGCGGCACGGCCGCGGTGCCGGCCACGCGGCCGGTGTGCAGGATGGCGTCCAATGGGGTCCCCCCTTTACCGCGTCACATGGCGCGGCCGATGGCCGCGGCCACCTTGCGGCACTTGGCGATGGTGTCGCGGAATTTGTCGGGCTTGAGGCACTGAGCGCCGTCGCTCCAGGCGCAGGGCGGGTTGTCGTGTACTTCGATCTCCAGCCCGTCGGCCCCGGCGGCCACCGCCGCGATGGCCATGCTCTCCACGTACTTATAGTCGCCGGTGGCATGGCTGGGGTCCACGATGATGGGCAGATGGGTCTTGTCCTTGATGACCGGGATGGCCGACAGATCCAGCGTGTTGCGGGTGTACTTTTCAAAGGAACGGATGCCCCGCTCGCACAGGATGACCTGTTCGTTGCCGCCGGCCATGATGTATTCGGCCGACATGATCCATTCTTCGATGGTGTTGGCAAAGCCGCGCTTGAGCAGGATGGGCTTGGTCATTTTGCCCACGGCCTTGAGCAGCTGGAAGTTCTGCATATTGCGCGCGCCGATCTGCACCACGTCCACGTATTCCTCGAATTCGTCGATGTGGGTCTCGTCCATCAGCTCGCTGACGATGGGCAGGCCGGTGAGTTCCCGGGCCTTGACCATGTCCAGTATGCCCTCGGTGCCAAGGCCCTGGAAGGAATAGGGGCTGGTGCGGGGCTTGTAGGCGCCGCCACGCAGGAAGTTGGCCCCGCCGGCCTTGACCAGCTCGGCCATTTTCAGGGTGTGGGCCTCGCCCTCGATGCTGCACGGGCCGGCCATGACCACCACCGGGGCGTCGCCGCCGATCTTGACGCCGCGCACATCGATGACGGTGTCCTTCGGGTGGAACAGGCGATTGGCACGCTTGTAGGGCGCGGACACACGGGTGACGTTTTCGACCCAGGGGTTGGCCAGCACGTCCTTTTCGGCGATCTTGGTGGTGTCGCCCACAAGGCCGAACACGTTGTAATCGGTGCCGCGGATCAGGGTGACCGACAGGCCCTGGCGCTCGAAATTGTCGATGATGCGGTCGATCTCGACCTGGGGGGTGCCTTTCTTGGTGGAAATGATCATGGATGGCTTCCTCGTTTCTGTTTTACATTCATTGGGTGTGCCCTATGGGGCGCGGGCGCTCAGGCCCGGTAATCGAAAGTCTGCTCAAAGGCCGACCGGGCGGCGTTGACCGCGTCGTCCAGGCGGGCGGTGTTGTCGATGACGGCGTCGCTGGCGGCGCGGTAGGCGGGTTCGCGCTCGGCCTGCATGCGCAGCAAAGCGTCCCGGCCCGTGGACAGGGGCCGGCCCGCCGTGGCCAGAAACTCCACGGGGCGGCGCACCCAGATGACGGGGCCGTTCTGACGCAGACGCCGCGCCGCGCCCGGGGTCTTGATGACCCCGCCGCCGCAGGCGATGACCTGCCCGTGCTCGCGGGAGACATCGGCCAGGGCCGCGGCTTCGTACCGGCGGAAGGCGTCCTCCCCTTCCCGGGCGAAAATGTCCGGGATGGGCATGCCGGCGCGCTGCTCCACAAGCTCGTCCAGGTCCACGTAGGTCTTGCCCAGCACCCGGGCCAGGGCCTCGCCCACCGTGCTCTTGCCGCAGCCCGGCATGCCGATGAGGGACACGTTGGCGAGCCGACGCTTCATGGGGCGCTGGATCTTTTCGATCAGGGCGGGCTTGTCCAAGGTACGGCCGGTGAACAGTTCGGCCGCATAGACGGCCTGGGCCACCAGCATCTCGAACCCGCAGCAGGCGGGCACGCCCCGGGCTTCGGCCCGCAGCAGCAGCTCGGTGCGGAAGGGATTGTACACCACGTCCAGCACGGCTTCCAGCCGGGGGAAGGCGTTTAAGTCCAGCAGGCACTGCCCCACGTCGGGGTACATGCCGGCGGGGGTGGTGTTGACGACGATCTCCACTTCCGGGTGTTCGGCGGCCTGGGCGTAGGTCAGCGCCCCGCCCGCGCCGCTGCGGCTGACGGTCAGGATCTTTTTGGCCCCGCCGTCCCGGCACACGGCGGACGCGGTGGCGCAGGTGCCGCCGGTGCCCAGGATCAGAACGGTCTTGCCCGCAAAATGCACGTTGTGACGCCGGGCCAGCCAGGAGAAGCCGGCGTAGTCGGTGTTGTAGCCGTAGAGCTTGTCGCCCCGATGTACCACCGTGTTCACCGCGCCGATGGCCTGGGCGGCCGGGTCGATGACATCGCAGTATTCCATGACCAGGCGCTTGTACGGGATGGTCACGTTGATGGCCCGGAACGCCCGCGCCGACAGATAGGCCCGGGCGTCTTCCTCGGTGGGCAGGGGGCGCAGTTCATAGGTATAGCCGCCCACCTGCTGGTGGATCTCGCGGGAATAGCTGTGCCCCAACTTGGCGCCGATCAATCCGTATTCCATGTGATGGTGTTCTCCCCTTTCCGTGTGGGTTGGCCGTCCGGGTGCTTCAATCCCGGGGCAGGCCGTGCTTTTGCGCCAGGGTGCCGTAGCGCACGCTGAGCAAGTCCAGGATGCCGAAGGCGGTCAGCGTGTTCTGCACCACGGCCGCCCGGGGCACGATGCAGGGGTCGTGCCGGCCCTGAATGGACAGTTCGGCGTCCCGGCGTGCGGGATAATCCACGGTCTGCTGGGCGCGGTAGATGCTGGGCGTGGGCTTGACGACGGTGCGCAGCACGATGGGCATGCCGTTGGCGATGCCGCCGTTGACGCCGCCGTTGTGGTTGGTGGCGGTGACGATGCGCCCGTCCCGCATGCGGAAGGCGTCGTTGGCAAAACTGCCCCGCCAGTCCGCCATGGCGAACCCGGCCCCGAATTCGATGCCCTTGACCGCGGGCACCGCGAACAACAGGTGGGCCAGCGTGCTTTCCACGCTGTCGAACCAGGGCTCGCCCACACCGGCGGGCACGCCGGTGACGATGGTCTCCAATACGCCGCCCACGCTGTCGCCCTCGGCCCCGGCGGCCCGGATGGCCGCCTGCATGGGGGCTTCCCGTTCGGGGTCCAGCAGGGCGAAGCGCCCGGGCTCCGGTTCGGACAGGACCAGGCCGGCGGCGCTGGACAAGGGCGCGTCCTCGATGCCGGCGCAGCGGGCGATGTGGGTGTACACCCGCACGCCCAGGTCCCGCAGGACCCGCTCGCACACAGCCCCGGCAGCCACCGACGCTGCGGTGATCCGGCCGGAGAAATGTCCCCCGCCCCGGGCGTCCTGGAAACCTTCGTACTTTTCAAATGCCGTGTAATCGGCGTGGCCCGGGCGCAGCAGCGCCGCCGTTTTGGCATAGTCGCCGCTGCGTGTGTTGGTGTTGCGCACCAGCAGGGTCAGGGCCGTGCCGGTGGTGCGGCCGTCAAGCACGCCGGAGACAAACTCCACTTTGTCGGCCTCGGTGCGGGCGGTGGAAAGCCCGTCCCCCCGGGCGCGGCGGCGGTCCATGCGGTCGGCGATAAAGGTCTCGTCCACCGGCAGGCCGGCGGCCAGGCCGTCCAGCACCGCGCCGATGGCGGGGCCGTGGCTTTCGCCAAAAATGGTCAGCGACACGGCGCTGCCAAAGGTGTTTTTCATCAGCAGGCCTCTCTTATTCTTCTTCCACGCCCAGCAAGGCGGGCAGTTCGGTCACGGGGATCGTGTCGGCGCGCCAGCACCCCAGCCCCGGCACCCGGATGACCGTGATCGTGGACCCTGCGCCCTTTTTGTCGTGGCGCATATATTCCAGCACCTTTTTCTTGTTCACGCCGGTGCGCACGGGCAGGCCCAGCTTGCGCAGCACGGCGCGGGTGCGCTTTTGCAGGGACTTGTCCTCGATCATGGGCAGCATGCCCAGGGCCACGCACTCGCCGTGATACAGACCGTTGGTGCGCCGGCCCCGCACGCCCTTGACGGCCTCGATGCCGTGGCCGATGGTATGGCCGAAGTTCAGGGCTTTGCGGGCGCCGTTCTCCCGCTCGTCGGCCTGCACGATCTTTTTCTTGACCAGCAGGCTGCGGTAGATGATGGTCTCGATCTCGGCGTCGATGTCGCCGTTTTCAAAGATGTCGAACAGCTGGGGGTCGGCGATGAGACCGGCCTTGACCGCCTCGGCCAGGCCGTTGATGAACTGGCGGCGGGGCAGGGTGGCCAGCGTATCGGGGTCGATGAGCACCACCGACGGCTGCCAGAAGGCCCCCACGATGTTCTTGGCGCTGCCCAGGTCAATGGCGGTCTTGCCGCCGATGGAAGAATCGATCTGGGCCAGGGTGGTGGTGGGACAGTTGACGAAGGAGATGCCCCGCATATAGCTGGCGGCGCAGAATCCGCCCAGGTCCCCCACCACGCCGCCGCCCACGGCCACCAGCAGGTCCTTGCGGTCCATGCCGAAGTCCAGCATGGCGGAAAGGACATCGCCGTACACCTTCAGGCATTTGCTGCCCTCGCCCTGGGGGATCGTGAACACGGCGCCGTTGGCGCACTGGTCCAGCACGGTTTTGGCGTACTGTTCGGGCACGCCGGAATCGGTGAGGATAAAGACCCGGCGGTGGGCAAGGTCGGTGAACTGGTACAGGTTGGAAAGACAGCCGCGCTTGAGGATGATGTCGTAACTGTTGGCGCCAAGGTGCATGGTCAGCTTCATAAAGGGCCTCCTTCAGGATCAAGATGGTTCGTCGGCAAAGGGATCGGGGTCAAAGGGGCTCGTCGGCGGGCCCGGTGGCGAACACGCCCAGCACCCGCAGCGTGCGGCAGGCGTCCTGCAGCTTGGTCAGCAGCGCATCGCAGGCGGCGGGCGCGTCGGCGTCCGGGCAGACGAGCTGCACATAAAAATAATACTCAAAGGGAACATGGGGCAGCGGGCGGCTTTTGATGTTCTCCATATTGAAGCCCTGCTCGCCGATCAGGCGGATGACGCCGGCCAGCTTGCCGGGCTTGTGGTCCACCGTGAACAAGAGGGCCATGCGCCGGCCGGGCGCCGGGGGCACTGGGGCCGCCGCATCCGACCGGGTGACGACGATGAAGCGGGTGGTGTTGTCCCCGTCCTCGTTGACGCCCTCGGCCAGGATTTGCAGGCCGTAGAGCCGGGCTGTCTGGGCCGAAGCGATGGCCGCCAGGGTCTTGTCGCCGCTTTCGGCCACATAGCGGGCGGCGTCGGCGGTGTTGCCCCAGACCCGGGTGGCAAGGCCGTGGGTCTTGAGGTAGACGCTGCTCTGGGCCAGGGCCTGCTGATGGCTGACGACCGTGCGGATGCCGGACAGTTCGGCCCCCGGCAAAGCCAGCAGGTCCTGCCGGATGGGCAGGTCGCACATGCGGGCGACGCACAACTCGGGGTGAGCGTACAGAAGGTCCAGCACGGTGGACACGTCGCCGGCGTTGGAATTTTCAAAGGGAAGCACGCCGAAGCCGGCATCCCCCGCCGACACGGCGTCGAACACCTCGGCCCAGGTGTCGTAGGCCCGGGCCCGGGCAAAGGGGAACAGGCGGGTCAGGGCGATGTGGCTCCACGCCCCCTGCACCCCCTGGTAGGCCGCGGTGTCCCGCCCCAGCAGGCTGCGCTGGTACGCCCGGGACACCGCCATCATGCCCTGCAGCACCGTGCGGTAGTACCCGCGCAGGTCCCGGTTTTGCAGGCGGGCCGTGTTCTTGGCCAGCACGGCGTCCTCCCGCGCGGGGTCAAACACCGGCTTGCCGGTGGCGGCCTTGTATTGCGCCACCTGCCCCACGGCGATCATGCGCTGCTCAAACAGTTCGGCCATCTTGGCGTCGATCTCGTCGATCTGTGCCCGGGCCTGTTGCAGTTGGTCCATCCCATTTCCCCCTGACTTCACACGTATACAGATTTACTATACCATAAAGCGGTCTGTATCACAAGGGAATTGGCGAAAAAAGGCCGTGGAAATTTGGCAAAAAAAGCCGCCCGGCCGGCGCACGACCGGGCGGGCGGAACAGCGCATACACAAGGGTCAGGGGGATTCCCGGCCGGCGTCGGGGAGGGCGGATGCCGGCGGCGGACCGCCCCGGTCCTTCCGGGCCCGGCGGACCAGGTCCTCAAAGGTGGGGGTGGGGGTAAAAAAGCGCCGGTAGGGGTTGTCGGGCAGCGGCGGCGCGGGCGTTTTCCCCCGCTGTGCCGGGCCGGGGCGAGCCGCCGGGCGGGGCCGCCAGCGCATCAGCCTTCGGCCGCCGTGGACACCGCCCCGGCGGTCAGGGCCTGCCACAGCGCCTCGTCGGAGGCAAAGTCTTCCTGCCCGTCGTCGGTCCACACGCCGCGCCGGGCCACATACAGCTTGCTCATCACGTCCTGGCTGCTGCCGGTGGTGTCATCCACCAGGGTGTAGCCGGTGTACTCGCCCAGATCCAGGCCGGTCAGCACCGGGCAGTCGGTCCAGCGGTAGACCATGTTCTGCCAGTCGGTGGCCACAGGCTCCTGGTCGGGCACCGTGCCGTCCAGATAGCGCAGCCCGCCCGTATAGGCCTGGAAGCTCTCGGGGTCTTCCAGGATGTAGATGTAACTGCCGTCGGTGCTGGCCAGGTCGGCGCTGAGTTTGGTGATGCCGGCCATGCGCACATAGGGGTCCTCGTCGACGCTGCTTTCCTCATCCAGGTTCAGGGCATACTGGTTGAGTTGGATCAGCACCTGGCCGTCGCCGTTCAGGTCCTCGCAGAAAGGCTGCAAGGACGCGGTCAGGGCGGCGGCGGTGTCGGCGGGCAGTTCCTGCAGCCCCACATACCCGATCTGATAATCGGGCACGGCGCGCAGCACCGTATCCTTGACGATGGCCGCCACCACGATGACGGCCACCACCACGGCCGCCACGATCCACTTGTTGTAGTGCCACCAGTTGCCGGCTTTTTCGGCCTTGGTGTAGGTGCGGGCCGGTTGGTTGTCCGCGTAGGTTTCCTGACTGTTTTTTGTGACCCATGCCATGGGCAAAGCTCCCCTTTCGGAACCAGATTCATACAAAGCCTTCTTATTGTAGCACAGATCCGTGTTCAATTTGTAAAATAATTCTGACCTTTTTGGGGGCGCGGCTTGCAAGGATGGACAAAAAAAGGTATGATGAACACATATACTGAAAGAAAAGCCAGTGCAGAACAGGAGAATCGATATGCCCGACGAACAAAACATGCAGGACCCGCTTGCCACGGAACTGCCCGATGCGCCCGACCCCAAAACGCCCCGCAAGGTGGGCGTCGCCCGCTTTTTTGAGCTGATGGGGCGCGATCTGTGGCCCTTTTACAAAGCAAGCCTTTTGTGCTGCGCGGGGTTCGTGCCGGCTTTTCTGGCGGTGATGTTCGGGATTTTGGCCAAGGCGGTGTGGATCAGCGTTCTGGGCGGAGCGCTGGGCGGTATGATCGCCGCGCCTTTTTTGTGCGGCATGTTCGACACCGTGCTGCGGGCTTTGCGCGATGAGCCCGGGTACTGGTGGCACACCTACCGCAGCGCCTGGAAACAGAACTGGCGGGACGCTTTGGCGCCCGGGGCCCTGAGCGGCGCCGCCCTGGGGCTGTGGGCCTGGGCGCTGATGACCTTGCCCGACATGGACAACGTGCCCACCAGCGTGTGGGTGTGCATGGTCGTGGGCGGCGTGGTCCTTGTGGGATTTTTCAGCTACGTGTTCGCCCAGGTGGTGCTGGTCAGCCTGCCCCTTGGCCGCCTGTATAACAACGGCGTGCGCTTTTTCTTCGGCTTTTTGCCCCGCACGCTGGCCGCGGCGCTGGTACAGTGCGTGTACTGGGCGCCGGTGTTGATGTATATGCCCTACACCCTGCCGGTGCTGCTGGTCACGGGCTTCTGGCTGCCGGTGACCGTGGCCTTGCAGATCCTGTACCCGGCGCTGGACCGGGCCTTTGCGCTGGAATCGACCATCCGCCAGCGCCGGGATGCCGAAATGGATGAGATCATGCGCCGTCGGGACGACCCCGGCGACGAAACAAGGCGGTGAACGCGATGGAAGGCAAAAACACCTTTTTGCTGCAGGACACCGAAGGGTTCATGCGCGGCGAGCTGGACAACGTGACCGTGGCCAACAACCGCATCCTGCTGGATATGGTGCAGGGCGGGCACGTGCCCTACGGCTGCTACACGAGCCCGGCCATCACCCTGCCCGCCTTTGACGCCGTGCGCGTGAGCTGGAACGCCGGCACCCCGCCGGACACCGCCGTGGAAGCCCAGGCCCGGGTGCTGGTGGACGGCAACTGGACTGCCTGGTCCAGCTTTGGGCGATGGAGCCCCTACCTGGAACGGGAAGGCGCCCGCCCGGCCACCCGCGGGGCCCTGGTGATGCATCCCGATCTGCTGACGCTGGACTCCAAGATCGGCGCGCAGGTACAGCTGCGCATCTACCTGTATACCAAGGACGAGAAGGCCACCCCGTCGGTGAGCTTGCTGGGCGTCAGCGTGCGGGCGGTGGATGTGATCCCTGCCGGCGGCCGGCCCGTCAACGCCCGGCTGCATCTGATGCCTTACGTGGTGGCCCAGCGCGCCCCGGCCTTGCATGACATGATGGACCTGGCCGTCTGCCTGACCAGTTTGACCAACCGCTGGGGCGCGGACATTTTGCCCGAGGAGTTCGCCCTGGCCATGCGCGACCACCAGCCGGGCCAGGACCCCCGCAACCTGAGCTTTGCGGCGGCGGTGGCCGGGTGCTGGGGGTTCCCGGCCTGGGCCTGCTGGGCCGACCTTGCCCTGCTGCGCGCCGAGGTGCGCGCCGGTTACGGCGTGGTGGTGGCCCTGGAGCGCCCGCCCCAGCAGGTCGAAGCCGGCATGCCCCCGGTGCGGTATGCGGCGCTGCGTGGCTTTGCCCACCTGGACGGGTCCGCCTGCGCGCTGCTCATCGACCCCTGGGCCGGGCTGGACAACTTTGACGCCGAGACCCAGATGCCCCTGGACGAGTTTCTTGTGGCATGGACCAACCTGGCTTTGTGCATGCGCCCGCGTCGGGGCAAAGCCCCCGAAGGCTGCCCGCGCCGGTCGTCGGTGTGGCTGCGCCATGAACGGGACAGCGCGCCGGATCTGTACCGCATGCATCTGGGCGGGGTGGCCCATCCCCTGCCGGACGATTTTTGCGGCGCGCCCCCCACGGAGGAAAGCCCCCGGGTCCACGGCGGTATTCTGGCCTGGTCGGTGCCGGACGAGCGTCCCCACGCCACCAGCGCCCACCGCACGCTGCACTTCACCCGCCCGGAAGATGGCTGCATCCGTCTGCCCGCCCCCGCCGAGCCCCGCCAGGGCCCGGTCAAATACACGGTGTACGCCATCGAGCCTTCCGGCAGCATGCTGGTGGGCGATGTGATGCTGTGACCGCCGCAGTTTTCTCCCCAAACGCAAAGCGCCCCGTCAACGGTCTTTGGTGACCGCGCGGGGCGCTTTTTGTCGTGGTATGTCAAGAATCAGGCGCTTTGCGCACGCTGCGCCGCCTGAAGCTCCGCCTGTTCCCGGTTGCGGGCTTCCGCTTCCGCCATGGTGTCGGCGTAGGTCCCGGCGTCCTTGTCCCAGGTCTCGAAGCCGGCTTCGCCCCGGTGATCGGGCAGGTCGTAGTATTCGGTCAGGTAGTCCCCCAGGGCCGCCGTGACCTTCTGCGCGCCCAGAACGTTCAGGTGTGTACCGCTGTCCGGCGTGTCCGTCTGCCAGTCGATGCCGGGGTCCTGATCCGCCATGTTGTAGTCGATGTAGGGCAGGTCGTATTCATCGGCAAAGGCCTGGATGCCGTTGTGCCGCGCCAGGTTCCAGCTGGCGGGCGCCGGCATCGTGATGAGCACGAGCTCACTGTCATGCTCGGCGCACAGGGCCACGATGCGTTCCAGATACACGCGCACCGTGCCGGGGATGGGCTCCCGCAGGCCGGTGTCGTACATGTAATCGCCCCCCTGGTACGCGCTCACGTCGGTGATGGGGGTAAAGCCCTTGTTGGCGTCCCGCCAGGTGTAGTCGTGTTTCTCGAACATATTGGCGAAGGTGATCTCTTTCCAGTTGTCGTGGAAGCGCACCAGGGGGATCAGTTCGTCGGTGATGTCCCCGATGGCCGCTTGCAGATAGGTCTCGTTGCCTTTTTTGCTGTACGCCACGTCGGCGCACAGCACCACCACCCGGGGGGACTGTTCTTCATAGATGCTGCGCAGGCGGTAATAGATGTTGTACACCGACAGCCAGCCCGAGGCGTAGGTATAGCCGGTGACGCCCTTTTCGGTGTACCACTGCATGGGCGAGATGCCCTGCGCCGCGTTGGAGTCCCCCATGACCAGCACATCGATGGTGTCGAAGTCCTCGCCCAGAATGCCGCCGGCCGTGTAGCCGGACAGGTATCGGTTGGAATGAGGCATCAGGTAATGCCCGGCCGCAAAGACAGCCAGGGCCAGAGCCAGGCAGAACGCCGCGATGTGCAGCGTGTTTTTGATCCAGGGTCTCATAGTTCTCCTTAGAATTGGGCGTAGATGAACGCCGCGGGGTCGTAGTTATCGCCATAAGCGCCGAACACCATGACGGCCAGCACCCCCGCAATATACACAGTCCAGCGCACGGGCAGCGGGCGGCGCACCAGCGTATCCCGCAGGCGAACGCCCCGCTCATGGGCAAGATCCACAGCCAGCATCAGCGCCGCGCCCGCCGCCAGCACGGCCACGTCCCGGGCGTCCAGCTTGATGAGCAGGCTGCCCGTGTAGGGCACGGCCAGGGAGCGCACCATGTCGATGGCGGAGCGCACCCCGTTGGCCCGGAACAAAAGCATGCCGAAGTTGACCAGCACAAAGGTGCGGGCCATGCACAAAAGGCGGTACGGCCAGGTCTTGCGCCAGGCCGGCAGGCGCGGCAGCAGACGGCACAGGGCGGGTTCGGCCAGTTCGCCCAGCCATTGCAGGGCGAAGTAGTAAAGGCCGTACAACAGATACAGCCACCCCGCGCCGTGCCAAAGGCCGATCAGCGCCCAGGTCAGGCCCAGACCCGCCCACACCGGCCATTGCCGGGCCGCCGCCGGGCTTACGCGGTCCCGGCAAAAGCGGGAAAAGCGCTGCATGGGCCTGCTGAGGATCAACGGCTGAAACACATATTCCCGCAGCCAGGCCCCCAGCGTGATGTGCCAGCGGCGCCAGAATTCGCCGATGCTTGCGGCAAAGAAGGGCTGGCGGAAGTTTTCGGCCATGCGCACGCCGAACAGCTCTGCCGAGCCGCAGACGATGTCCATACAGCCGGAAAATTCGGCGTACAGCTGCAAGGTGTACAGAAGGACCCCCAAAGCGGTGGCCGCGCCGCTGTACCGCGTCCAGTCGTCAAAGGTGGCCTTGACGAACATGTTGGCCCGGTCGGCGATGACCATTTTTTTGAAAAGCCCCCACAGAATGCGCTGCATGCCGAAGGTCAGGCCCCGGTAGGACGGGCGCGGCGGGTCGGTCAGCGCGCCGCACAGATCGCCGTAGCGGTCAAAGGGGCCTTCCACCACATGAGGCCAGAAGCTCAGGTACAAAAGCACCTGCCAGTACCGCTGCGCCGGGGCGCAGACGCCCCGGTACACGTCCACCAGGTAACTGATGGCCATGAGGGTGAAAAAGCTCAGGCCCATGGGCTGCACAAAGGCGGGCACGGCCAGCACCGGCGCGCCGGGGATCGTGTCCAGCAGCTGGGCAAGCACCCGCGCGCCGAAGGGCAGGTACTTGACAAAGAGCAGAACGCCCGCTGCCGTGACCACGCCGCCGGTGACCGCCAGCTTTTTGAGGGTCTGGACCCGCTTTTTCAGCGCCTTGCGCCCGGGCGGGTCCAGGGCGGGGCGGGTGTCGGCCAGAAGGTCGTCCAACCCGCCCAGCAGTTTGCCGACGCCCCAGCACAAGGCCGCCGTGAGCAATATGTACACGATGTACCGCTTGGCCGTGGCGAAGTAAAAGACCATGCTGGCCCCCAAAAGCACCGCCGGGCGCCATTTTTGGGGCACCAGGGCCCAGAGCAGCCACACCGCCCCCAAAAACACGAACAGATAGATAAAGGAATTGTATGACATAGAAAAGTCCTTGCCGTATCAGATCGGCGCAAGCAGGGGTCAGGCTTCTTCCAGACGCTCCACCAGGGCCAGAATGTCCGCGGCCGTGCGGAAGTTTTCCTCTTTCAGGTCCAGCGGGGTGATCTCGATGTCAAACTCGCCGGTCATGGCCATGACCAGGGACATGATGTCCACCGAGTCCAGCAGCCCGCTTTTGATGAGCTCCTGGTCGGGGGCGGGGGTCAGCCCGGGCTTGACCTGGGCGATCAGATCGAGGATCTCCTGGATATCGTGCATGGATGGTACCTCCTTATTGGGATGGGTTCGTTGGAAAGAGAAGCGGACGGGCCGCCAAAGGGAGCGCGGCCCCATTCAGGCATCGGCCAGCAGGCTTTGCAACGCCACCCGGTCGATCTTGCCGTTTTGGTTGTGGGGCATCCGGGGCAGGCGGCGGTATTCGGCCGGGCGCATGTACGCGGGCAGACGGTCCGCCAGACGCTGGCGCAGGGCCTCGGTCAGGTCCCGCCGGCCCTGATAGAACAGGACCAGCCTGTCGGCGCGGGCGTCGTACACACAGGCGCAGGCGTCCAGCTTTTCCTGCCCGAAGGCGGCGGTCTCGATCTCGCCCAGTTCGATGCGGTAGCCCATGTGCTTGATCTGGTTGTCCAGTCGCCCGCAATAGACGTACTCTCCCCGGTGGTTCAGGCGGGCCAGGTCGCCGGTGCGGTAGATGATCTCGGGGCACTCGCTCCGGGCGGGGTTGGGTACAAAGCGCTGGGCCGTTTTGTCCGGCATGTTGTAGTACCCGGCGGCCACAAAGCTGCCCCGCACGCACAGCTCCCCCGCCTGGCCCGGGGCCGCCGGGGCCCCGTCCGCCAGCAGGACCAGGCCGCAGTTGGCGCAGGGACGGCCGATGGGCAGGTCCTCGTCGTCGGCAAAGTCCCGGTCCAGCACATAGTAGGCGCAGATGTCGGTGGTCTCGGTGGGGCCGTAGAGGTTGGCGAACACCGCCCCGGGGTAATGGGCGCGCCAATAGTTGAGCTTGGCGGTGGGCATGACCTCGCCCGCGAACAAAATCGTGCGCAGGGCGGGGGCCTCGGTGTAGTCGAGAGCTTTCCAGTTGGCCACGATGGACAAAGCCGACGGCACCCAGTACAGCGTGTTGACGCCCCGCTGCCGCAGATAATCCAGCAGCTGCACCGGGAAGCTGAACAGCCGCCGGGGCAGGATCTGCACACAGGCCCCACCCCGCAAAGCGCCGTACACGTCGGTCACCGACATGGAAAAGTACAGCGGCGTCTGGTTGCCCAGCACAGTCCCGGGGCCAAAATCAAAAGTGTTTGTCACCCATTCGCTGTATGCCAGCACATTGCGGTGGGTCACCGCCACCCCCTTGGGCGCGCCGGTGGACCCGGAGGTAAACAACACGTATGCCAGGTCGGTGTCGATGAGTTCGGCCCGCAGCGTCGCCAGGCGGGCGTCATCGGGCTTGCAGGCCGCCGCGTCGGCATAGCGCAGCACCGGCGCTTCCGGCACAAGGGCGGCGGCCGCGCCGGCATGGGCGTCATCCGCCAGGATCGCCCCGGGGCGCAGCGTATCGAGAATGGACCGCAGACGTTCGGGGGGCTGGGCGGTGTCCAGCACGGTATAAAAACCGCCGGCGGCCAGCGTGCCCAGCATGGCGTGCACGGCGTCGGCGCCCCGGTCCATGTACAAGGCCACCGGGCGGCGCAGCACGCCGCCGGGCAGAGCGTCCAGCGCCGTGCCCACCGCGGCGGTCAGGGCCCGGGTGCGGGCCCAGGTATGGGCGGTTTCTTCGTCGCAAAAGCTGGGCGCGTCCGGCCGCGCGGCGGCGGTGCGGTCCAGCAGCTGAAGGATATGATGCAAGAGCCTGCGCTCCTTTCCGATTCGGATATTCACACAGCATCCGCCCGGGCGTCGGGTCCGGATGTTCTCACCATTATACCACGCAATGGCAAGGGAACCGGCAAAGAAACGGCAAAAGCCGTCTTGTCCGGCTTGCGGGGCGCAAAAAAGCGCAGCCGCTTTTTTCGCAGCTGCGCAGTTTTATTGGTTTCCTTGCAAAAATGTAAAAGTTTTGTGCCCTTTGACAGGGATCAATACTTCGCGTCCACCTTGACGGTCCAGCCCTTGGTGTCGGGCAGCTTGCCCCACTGGATGCCGGTGAGGGTGTCGTACAGCTTCTGGGTCAGGGGGCCGATCTTGCCGCCGCCGATCAGGGCCGTCTTGCCCTCCCAGTCCAGCTCCTTGACGGGGCTGACCACGGCGGCGGTGCCGGTGCCGAACACTTCCTCCAGTTTGCCCTCGTCGGCGGCTTTCATGACGTCGGCGATGGCCAGCTTGCCCTCGATGACCTCATAGCCCCAGTCCTTGAGCAGCTCGATGATGGAGCGGCGGGTCACGCCGGGCAGCACGGTGCCCGTGCAGGCGGCCGTGTAGATCTTGCCGTCGATCTTGAACATGATGTTCATGGAGCCGACTTCTTCCACGTATTTCTTTTCCACGCCGTCCAGCCACAGCACCTGGTTGAAGCCCTTCTGCTCGGCCAGTTCGCCGGCCTTGATGGAGGCCGCGTAGTTGCCGCCGCACTTGGTGAAGCCGGTCAGGCCGGGGGCCGCGCGGATGTACTCGTCCTCAACGTAGATGCGCACGGGGTCCAGGCCGCTGGCATAGTACGCGCCCGAGGGCGAGCAGATGATGATGAACAGGTAATGCTTGGAAGCATGCACGCCCAGGCCCACGTCGGTGGCAAAGGCGAAGGGACGGATGTACAGCGAGGCGCCGTCGGTGTGGGGCACCCAGTCGCGGTCAATGTCCACCAGAGCCTCCACAGCCTGGATGAAGTCCTCCACCGGGATGGGAGGCATGCACAGGCGGTCGGCGGAATCCCGGAAGCGCTTGGCGTTGCAGTCCGGGCGGAACAGCTGGATCGTGTTGTCCGCGGTGCGGTAGGCCTTCATGCCCTCAAAGATCTCCTGAGCGTAATGGAACACGGTGGTGGCCGGGTCCATGGGCAGCGGGCCGTAGGGCACGATGCGGGCGTCATGCCAGCCTTCGCCGGCGGTGTAGTCCATCAGGAACATGTGGTCGGTAAAAATATGGCCGAAGCCCAGCTTGCTTTCGTCCTGGGGTTTGGCCTTGGGGGCCGGGGTACGGGTGACCTTGATGTCCAACATAATTTCCTTCCTCTCCTTCACTATCGCACAGATCAGCGATGCGACCGGCCGGACGGCGCTGCGGCCGAAGGGTACGGTTGTATGGCTGTTACTTATTATAGCGCTGTAAAGCGGTGAAAACAAGTCCCGCCTGCGAACTTTTGTTGCTTTGCGGCGGGTTTTGCGGTACAATAAAGCCGACACAACCCATATAAAAGGAGAAACGACGATGATCAAAGGCGTCATTTTTGATATGGACGGGCTGATGTTCGACACCGAACGGCTGTGGGATACCCTGTGGGAGCCCTGCTGCCGCCGCCTGGACCTGCCCCTGCCCACGCCGGAGTTCCTGGCCGGCGGGCGCGGCCTGGCCGGGGACAACCTGAAACGGCATCTGAGCGAGTTCTACCCCCAGGTGGACCCCCAGGCCATGCTGGAAATGATCTGGGAGCTGGCGGTGGAAGTGTTCAACCGGGGCGTGCCCTGCAAGCCGGGCCTGACTGAATTGCTGGACTATTTGCAGGAACAGCACATCCCCTGCATCGTGGCCAGTTCCAGCCCCATGGAGATCATCCGCACAAACCTGCGCACCACCGGCGTGGAGACGTATTTCCGCGGTGTGGTGTGCGGCGCGGACGTGCAGCGCTCGAAGCCCGACCCCGCCATCTTTTTGCTGGCGGCGCAGCGCCTTGGCCTGGACGCCCGGGACTGCCTGGTGCTGGAGGACAGCTACAACGGCGTGCGCGCCGGCCACGCGGCGGGCGCCGTGACCGTTATGGTGCCCGACATGGCCCCGGCCGACGAGGAGATGGCCCGCCTGTACACCCGCTGCTGCCACGACCTGCTGGAAGTGCGGGACCTTTTGAAAGCCGGGCAATTGTAAGGTTCTGCCCCGCCCGGGTTTCGGGGCCGGCTTTGCCTTTTTTCTTGCACAATGTCACATACAAAAACCGCCCCCCTGCCTTGCGGCAGAGGGGCGGTTTTCAGTTGCGGTTCAGGCCGCGCAAGACGATGCCCTCAGATCAGGCAGCGGTCTTGGTGGCGTGATGGAAGTACTTGTAGCCGAAGGCGTTGGTGTAGATGCCGTCGACATTGGACTTCTGCATGTAGGGGTCGTTGTAGTAGTACAGAGGCACAACGGACCAGGTCTCCATGAGCATGTCCTCAGCCTGGTGCATCAGAGCAACGCGGGCAGTCAGATCGGTCTCAGCCTTGATGTCAGCGATGAGCTGATCGTACTCGGCCCAGTTCTGGGGAGCGTAGGAAGGCACGGAACCGGTCTTGTCGGTGCGGCCCAGCTGAGCGTCGTTGTTGCCGGACTCGGTGGTCCACATCTCCAGCATGTTGATGGGATCGTCGAAGTCAGCCAGCCAGCCCTGACGGCAGACGTCGTAGTTGCCGGCCTTGCGCTCGTTCAGGAAGACGCTCCAGGTCTGGGTGGCGATCTCCACCTCGATGCCGACAGCGGCCATATCCTGCTGGATGGCAGCGCCGATGGCTTCGTTGCCGGCGCCTTCGTTGGTCAGGTAGGTGAAGGACAACGGGGTAGCAGAGCTCAGCATGCCATTTTCATCGAACTCATAGCCGGCGCTCTCCAGCAGTTCGATGGCCTTGGCCAGGTTCTCTTCGTAAGCGTCATAGGAGGGATCGTAGTAGCCCACGGCCTCCTCGTCGGGGTAGGTGTAGCTGTCGGTGTTCTGGCGGAACTCGGCGCCGTTGGAGTCGCTCATGCCGGCGGGCACGAAGGTGTTGGCCAGTTCCTGACCGGTCTGACCGATGGTATCCACGATGTACTCGCGGTCGATCAGCAGGTTGATGGCCTCACGCATGGCGTTGGCCTGCTCAGGGGTCTTGCCGGCGAACAGGGTGGAGTTGACGTTGAAGCCCACATAGTAGGTGCCGATGTTGGCGGCGATGTGGAACTCGGGGTCAGTGCCGTTGTGCTTGGGCACCTGCTCGTTGGGGATGGTGTCGATGAAGTCCAGGTTGCCGGCCATGTAAGCGTTGTAGATAGCGGTATCGTCAGCGCTCAGCATGAAGGACAGAGTCTCGATGTTGACGCTGTCGGCATCGTAGTAGTTGGGGTTCTTGGTGTAGGTCATGCTCTCGTCATGGTTCCAGGCAGTGCAGGTGTAGGGACCATTGGAGACAAAACCGGCCTCCAGCGCCCAGGCGCCGGGGTTGGTGCCGTCGGGATCGGCGGCCTCAACGGCAGCCTGCGGCACGGGGTAGAAGGTGGGGAAAGCGCACAGGCTCAGGAAGTAGGGGCAGGGGCTGACCAGCTGAACGGTCAGGGTGTAGTCGTCGGTAGCCTCGACGCCCACCAGGATGTCGTTGGCAGCCTGAGCAGCCAGAGCGGCCTCGGTGTAGATCTCAGCGGGGGTGGAGTACTCTTCGCCGGCCTCGGCGGCAGCGGCGGCAGCCTCGGCGTCATACTCGGGGTTGGCGACCATCTCGTTGGCGGCCTCGTTCTTGGCGATCAGACCGTCGTACAGGTAGCTGTAATCGGAAGCGGTCATGGGGTTGGCGGCGCGGTTCCAGCTGTACACGAAATCCTTCGCGGTCAGATCGGTGCCGTCGCTCCACTTGCTCTGGCGCAGGTGGAAGGTGTAGGTCATGCCGTCCTCGGACACGTCGTAGCTTTCAGCCACGCCGGGGGCCAGCTGGCCGTCCTCGTCGTAGGTCAGCAGGCCCACGAAGCTGTTGACAGCCAGAACGGCGCCGTCAACGGTGGAGTTGAGGTGCGGGTCCAGGCGGTCAGGCTCGGAAGCCAGGTTGATGTACAGCGTGCTGGTGTCGCTGGCAGCGACAGCGTCGCCGGTCGCGGTCTCTGCCGTGGAAGCCGTGGAGCCGGAAGTGCTGCCCGAGGCGGTGTTGCCACAGGCAGCCAGGCTGACGACCATGGCGGCAGCGAGAGCAGATGCCATGAGCTTTTTCATTGTTCTATCCTCCTAGTATTCTATCAGAAACCCATCCCCTGCGGCTCCTGGCCGCAAACAAACAGGTGTTCCCTGATACATCGCCCATTATACGGGCTGGTCCCCGGCTTTGCAATGCCGACGGACAAGCTGTTGCCTTTCAGTCACCATTTTTGGGCCAAACGGCAAAACTAGGCCGGAGCCAAGGCCGGCCGGTTGTGCAGTTTGTCGGTGACTTTTGCGCGCCATGGGCGCAGCGCGCAAAGGCAGCCCCGGTTACGGGGCTTTGGATCACTTGTTCCAGCAAGCCACGTAATGGCCGTTGCCCCGGTCGGTGAAGGGGGGCATGGCCTTGGCGCACTGCTCGGTGGCGTAGCGGCAGCGGGTACGGAAGGGGCAGCCGCTGGGCATGTGCAGCGGGCTGGGCACGTCGCCTTCCAGCACAATGCGCTTGGCCGCGCGGGCGGTGCGCGGATCGGGCACCGGCACAGCGGACAAAAGGCTCTGGGTGTAGGGATGGATGGGGTTGTCGTTGAGTTCGTCGGCGTCCGCCATCTCCATCATTTTGCCCAGGTACATGACCGCGATGCGGTCGCTGATGTGGTGCACGACCAGCAGGTCATGGGCGATGAACAAATAAGCCACGCCCAGTTTTTCTTGCAGGTCTTCAAACATGTTGACGACCTGGGCCTGGATGGACACGTCCAGCGCCGAGACAGGCTCGTCGCAGACGATGAATTTGGGGTTGACCGCCAGCGCGCGGGCGATGCCGATGCGCTGACGCTGGCCGCCGGAAAATTCGTGGGGGTAGCGCATGGCGTGCTCGGCGTTCAGGCCGACCAGTTCCATGAGCTCCATGACGCGCTCGCGGCGCTCTTTGGGAGTCTTGCACAGCTTGTGCACGTCCAGAGGCTCGCCGATGATATCCTCGACGGTCATGCGGGGGTTCAGGGAAGAATAGGGGTCCTGGAACACCATCTGCATCTGCTTGCGCAGGGGCATCATGTCCACCTGGACTTTCTTGCCCAGCACCGGCTTGCCGTTGGCATCCACCTTGAGCTGGCCGTTTTCGTCGTACTGTTCGCCGCTGTCGTACACCACCTGGCCGTCAAAGACCACGCGGCCGCCGGTGGGCTTGTACAGCTGCAAAAGCGTGCGGCCCACGGTGGTCTTGCCGCAGCCGGATTCGCCCACCAGGCCCAGAGTCTCGCCGGGGCGGATCGCGAAGGAAACATCGTCCACCGCCTTGAGCTGGATGGTCTTGCCAAAACCCGCGCGCACGGGGAAATATTCCTTCAGGTGCTCGACCTGCAAAAGATATTCGCTGTTTGCCATCTTTACTTGCCCTCCTTGGCGGATTTGACGTTGCACCAGCAGGACGCCAGGTGATCTTCGCCCACCCACAATTCAGGCGGCTGTTCCCGCAGGCAGATCTTCATGGCGGCGTCGCACCGGGGGCAGAACGCGCAGCCCGCCGGCAGGTCCAGCATGTTGATGGGGGTGCCGCCGATGGGGATCAGCCGCTCCTTCATGTTGGAGCCCGAGGGGATCGAGCGCAGAAGGCCCTTGGTGTATTCGTGAGCGGGATGGTAGAAGATGGCGTCGGCGGTGCCGCGCTCGCACACACGGCCGCCGTACATGACGATGATCTCGTCGCACATGGAGGCGATGACGCCCAGGTCATGGGTGACCATGATGATGGCCATGCCCATCTTCTTTTGCAGGTCCTGCATGAGTTCCAGGATCTGGGCCTGGATGGTCACGTCCAGAGCCGTGGTGGGCTCGTCGGCGATGAGGATATCGGGCTCGCAGGCCAGGGCCATGGCGATCATGACGCGCTGGCGCATACCGCCGGACAGCTCATAAGGGTACTGCTTGATGCGCTTTTCGGGCTCATTGATGCCCACCAGTTCCAGCATTTCGATGGCGCGGGCTTTTGCCTGGGCCTTGTTGCGGTCGGTGTGCAGCAAAATCGCTTCCATCAGCTGGTTGCCGATGGTGAACACAGGGTTCAGGCTGGTCATGGGGTCCTGGAAGATGATGGAGCAGCATTTGCCGCGGAAAGACTGCATCTTCTTTTCGTCCCACTGGGTGATGTCTTCGCCCTTATACAGGATCTGGCCGCCGGTGATGCCGCCGTTGTCGGCCAGAATGTCCATGATGGAATAGGCGGTAACAGATTTGCCGGAGCCGGATTCGCCCACGATGCCCAGGATCTTGCCGGGCTCCAGGGAGAAGGACACGCCGTTGACGGCGTTGACCTTGGCGCCCTTGTCGGTGGAGAAGGTGGTGTGCAGGTCCTTGACTTCCAGCACGTACTGCGGCTTGTTGCCGGTTTTCACTTCACTCATTCTAGTATGCCCCTCCTCAGCGCTTCAGTTTGGGGTCGAAGGCATCCCGCAGGCCGTCGCCCAGCAGGTTGAACGCCAGCACGATCAGGCAGATGATCAGCGACGGGAACACAAGTTTGAGCGGGTAGCTGTTGATGCCGGCACGGGCTTCGTTGGCCAGGGAACCCAGCGAAGGCATGGGGACCTTCACGCCGATGCCCATGAAGGAGAGGTAACTCTCGGTAAAGATGGCCGAGGGGATCTGCAAGGCCACCGAGATGATGATGACCGACAGGCAGTTGGGCAAAATGTGCTTGCGCAGAATGCGTCCGCTGGGCGTGCCGATGGTGCGGGCGGCCAGAACGTACTCGTTCTGCTTGATGGTCAGGATCTGGCCGCGGACCAGGCGGGCCATGCCCACCCAGTACAAAAGACCGAACACCAGGAACAGGGCGATCATGTTGGTGCCCAGGGATTTCAGGGCGGGAATGCCCTCGATGACGGGTTTGAGCGTCTCGTTCAAGACCACCGAAAGCAGAATGATCATCAGGGTATCCGGCAGACTGTAAATGATGTCCACGATGCGCATCATGATGATGTCCACCGTGCCGCCGCACCAGCCCGAAATGGAACCGTACAGCAGGCCGATGATCAGCACCATGATGGAGGCCACCAGACCCACGGACAGCGAAACGCGGGTGCCGTAGATCACACGGATGAAGTAGTCACGGCCCAGGCTGTCGGTGCCCATGATGTGGGGGAACAGCTGTTCGCCGGTCTGTTCCATATAGCTCTTTTCAAGGTCAGACCATTCAAACGGGGCCAGGTTGGTGGCAGTCTTGTCCCGGCGACCGTCCACGGTGATGATCTCGGAATAGCTGTAAGGCACAAAGGCAGGGATCACAATGATGGACACCAGCAACAGCACCAGCACGATGATGCTGCCCACGGCCAGCTTGTTTTTCATCAGGCGGCGGCAGCCGTCCTTGAAGAAGGTCACGCTTTCGCCCATGACCTCCTGCTGGCGCTTTTCTTCGTCGGTGGCGGGCTCAAAGTCCGCCGTGCTGAACTTGGAAAGGTCGATCTGGGCCGAAAGAGGGTTCTTTTCGGGCATTCCGTTTTCTGCGTAGCTCATGTTCTCTCCTCCTTCTTACTCCAGTTCGATACGCGGATCGATCATTTTGTACACCAGGTCGGTGATCAGGTTGGCCGTGACCATCAGGATGCCCAGGAACAGGGTGGTGGCCATGATCATGGGGTAGTCGTTGTTGGTGATGCTGGTCACGAACTGGGTGCCCAGACCGCCGATGGTGAAGATGCTTTCAACGACCATGGAACCGGTGAGGATGTACGCGACCATGGGGCCCACATAGGTCACCACCGGGATCAGGGCATTGCGCAGGGCATGCTTGAAGATGACCCGGGTCTGGGGAACGCCCTTGGCCCGGGCGGTACGCACATAGTCCTGGCTCAAAGCGTCCAGCATGCTGGTCTTGGTCAGACGGGTGATATAGGCCATCGGATACAAGGACAGCGAGATCACCGGCAGCACATAGTTGGGGCTTTCGGCGCTCCATACCGGGAACAGGTTGAGCTGCATACAAAACACCAGCAAGAGCAGCGTGGCCAGAACAAAGCTGGGCACGCCGGTGAACAGCGTGGTGAAAAAGATGATGAACCGGTCGGGCAGCTTGTTGCGGTTGAGCGCCGCGATGCTGCCCAGCACCAGGCCGAACACGATGGCCACCGCCGCGGCCTTGAGGCCCAGCTGAGCCGACACGGCGAAGCGGCTGGTCAGGGTATCGGCGATGTCGCGCCCGGTCTTGAGCGAAACGCCCCATTCGCCTTGCAGGATGTTGGCCATATACAGCACATACTGCTCGCCAACGGGCTTGTCCAGGTTATAGCGCGCTTCCAGTACAGCCTTGACCTGGGGGCTGGTGGCCTTTTCTTTGTTGAAGGGGCCGCCGGGGATGGCGTTCATGGCAAAGAATGTGATCAGGCTGATGACCAGCACCGTCACGATCGCCAGCAACACACGTTTTACGACATATCGGGTCACGTTCGTTCACTCTCCTCATTTTTGGACGGGGCCCTGTCGGGGACCCTCGCTGGCCGCGTATTTTGGCCGGGCCGCCGCCCGGTTCCTCCGCTGTGTTCCCCGTCGCGCACGGGGTGACGGCCAGGAACACGATTGTGCTTGTTTGGCGGACACCCCATTGCAAAAAAAGGAACGACAGCGTTTGATCAAACGCCGTCGTTTGAGCAAAGGAATCTTAAATAAAATATCACAAAATTGTAAAAATGTCAACGCAAAGGCCGTACCTGTCACGTTCCAAATTGTGAAAATCATCCTCTCGATTGTGAAAATTGCCCGGCGGGAGCACTCCCGCCGGGCAATGACGGCACTTTGTCTGCTGGATATATTTTAAGAAGGTACGGCCGAAGCCAGGGCAAGACGCCCCCCTTTACCGCGCCCCGGGCATGGACCAGCCGAAGTGGTCGGTGTGCAGCCATTCCTCGGCTTTTTCGCTGCCGGGTTCGCCCAGTTCTTCACGGTAGAGCGTCTGGATGGCCGGGTTCTCGTGAGAGAAGCGCAGCGCGCTGCCCCGGTCGATGGCATACAGCACCCGGCCGCGGGCGGCGGCCAGTTCCTCGTCGTTGGGGCTGTGGGGCTGCCCGCCGCCGCCCGCGCAGCCGCCCGGGCAGGCCATGACCTCCACGAAGTCATAGTGCGCGCGGCCCGCACGCACGGCTTCGATCAGGCGGCGGGTGTTGGCCAGGCCGCTGACCACCGCGGCGTGCAGCACGGCGCCGCCCAGGTCGAACTCGGCTTCGGTCCAGCCTTCCCGGCCCTCGGCGTCGCCGCGCACGGCGGTGAAGGCTTCGGGCGGGGGATTGTGGCCGTTGACCAGGTAATAGGCCGTGCGCAGCGCGGCTTCCATCACGCCGCCGGTGGCGCCGAAGATGACGCCCGCGCCGCTGTAGGGGCCCAGCAGCGAGTCGAAGGCCTGTTCGGTCAGGGCTTCGGGGTGAATATGCTCGGCGCGCAGCATGCGCACCAGTTCCCGGGTGGTCAGCACCAGGTCCACGTCCTGCCCGGCTTCGGTGTGCATGGTGGGCAGGTCGCACTCGGCCTTTTTGGCCACGCAGGGCATGACGGACACGCTGAAGATCTTGTCCGGGCTGACGCCCAGCTTTTTGGCAAAGTAGTTCTTGGCCACCGCGCCGAACATCTGCTGGGGACTCTTGGCTGTGGACAGGCAGCCCGTCATGTCGGGATAGTGGCCCTTGAGATAGCGCACCCACCCCGGGCAGCAGCTGGTGAACATGGGCAGGGACGCGGTCTCGCCGGCCTTGAAGCGGCGCAGCAGCTCGGTGCCCTCTTCCATGATGGTCAGATCGGCCGAGAAGGAGGTGTCGAACACATAGTCAAAGCCCAGTTCCCGCAAGGCGGCGGCCATGCGGTTGACGGTGGCCTTTTCGGGCGCAAAGCCCAGGCTCTCGCCCCAGGCCGTGCGCACGGCGGGGGCGATCTGCACCACGGTGATGCGCTCGGGGTCGGCGATGGCCGCAAAGGCCTTTTCGGTGTCGCTGCGTTCCCGCAAAGCGCCGGTGGGGCAATGGGTGATGCACTGGCCGCAGAGCACGCAGTCCGACTCTTTGATGCGGCGGTTGTGGCTCACGTCCACGCGGGTGCGGCTGCCGGTGCCCGACAGGTCCCACACGTTGACGCCCTGGACCTTGTCGCACACCTGGATGCAGCGCATGCACTTGATGCACTTGTTGGTGTCGCGGTACAGGGGGAATTCCCGGGTCCACTGGGCTCTGGCCCCGGTGACCAGGTCGCGGGGATAGGGATTTTCCAGAATGCCCAGGTCGTTGGCGATGTTCTGCAAATGGCAGTTGCCGCTGCGCAGGCAGGTGGCGCAGTGGCAGTCGTGCTGGGACAGGATCAGCTCCACATTGATCTTGCGGGTGCTGCGCACGCGGGGGGTGTTGGTGCGGATGACCATGCCCTCGAACACGGGGTTGTTGCAGCTGGGCACCAGGTTGCGCTCGCCCTCGATCTCCACGCAGCAGACGCGGCAGGCGCCGATCTCGTTGAGACCCTTGAGGTAGCACAGGTGCGGGATGTCGACCCCGGCGGCCTTGGCGGCCTCCAGGATGGTGGTCTGCTCGGGCACGGCCACGGCCTTGCCGTTGACGGTCACGTTTACCATTGGGTCGTCCTCCCTCCCTTAAAGATGCCGTAGCCGAAGTGGTCGCAGCGCAGGCAGCGGCCGGCCTCCTGCATGGCTTCCTCCTCAGTCATGCCGCAGGTGGCCAGGGCAAAGTCGCCCCGGGCTTCCAGCGGGTTGCGGGCCTTGAGCTGGATGCGCCCGCAGGGCGGCGTGTTGGACAAGCGCGCCGGGGGGATCTGCACGTCGCAGCTGATGGTATGGGCATAACCCAAAAAGCTGTCGATGTTGGCCGCGCCCACCTTGCCTGCCGCCACCGCGCGGATGACGGTGGCCGGGCCGGTGACGGCGTCGCCGCCGGCGAACACGTTGGGCGTGCCGGGCACGTAGCCGGACAGGTCGGCCTTGAGGGCGCCGTGGCTGGTCTCGATGCCGTCCTTTTCAAAGTTGTCCGACTCGATGCGCTGGCCGATGGCGATGATCAGGTAGTCGCAGGGGATGCGGAATTCCCGCTCGGCCGCGTTGCGCGGACCCGGGCGGCCGTCGCGGCCGTAGCCGCCGATGATCTGGGGCTTGGTCCACAGGGCGGCGACATTGCCGTTTTCGTCGGCTTCGATGCGGCTGGGGGCCTGCATGGGCAGGATCTGGCAGCCTTCGGCCTTGGCGTCCTCGATCTCCTCGGGCAGGGCGGTCATATCGTCGATGCGGCGGCGGTACACGCAGGTCACGCTGTCCGCGCCCAGGCGGATGGCCGTGCGGGTGGCGTCCATGCTGACGTTGCCGCCGCCGATGACCACCACGCGCTTGCCTGTAAAGTCAAGAGGCTTGCCTTCGCCGCAGTCCCGCAGGAATTCCACGGCAGACAGAACATTTTTGCTGTCCTCGCCGGGCAGGCCCAGCTTTTTGTCGGCGTGGGCGCCGATGGCCACATACAAAGCGTCATACTGCTGGCGCAGATCATCCACCTTGATGTCGGAACCGATACACACGCCGGTCTTGACCTCCACGCCGGTCTTTAAGATGTAGTCGATGTCCTTTTGCAGCACCTCGGGGGGCAGGCGGTAGTCGGGGATGCCGTAGCGCAGCATGCCGCCCAGGCGTTCCCGCTGCTCGAACACGGTGACGCTGTGGCCCATCAGTTGCAGGTAATAGGCCGCGGTCAGGCCGCTGGGGCCGCCGCCCACCACGGCGATGCGCTTGCCGGTGGCCGGAGCGGGCGCGGGCGGAGCGTCGTCGGGGCAGTGGTCCACGGCGTAGCGCTTGATGCCGCAGATGTTGATGGCGTCGTCCACCAGACGGCGGCGGCACTGACGCTCGCAGGGGTGCTCGCACACATAGGCGCAGGAGTACGGGAAGGGATTGTCCTTGCGGATAAGGTCCACCGCGTCCTGGAAGCGGCCTTCCCGCACAAGGGCGATGTAGCCGGGGATGTCCACATGAGCCGGGCAGACGGTGACGCAGGGCACCGGCTGCTTGAGCGAGCAGATGCAGCGGCCCTCCTGAGCGTGGAGCTCATAATCTTCGCGGAAGCCCCGCACGCCCTGCAACACCATGGCGGCGGCTTCGTAGCCGATGGCGCAGTCCGCCGTGTCCACAATGGCGGCGGCGGTGCGTTCGATCAGGTCGATGGTGCCTTCGGGGGCAGTCTGGTCCAGCACGCTTTCGATCAGCGTTTCCAACTGGGACAGGCCGATGCGGCAGGGCACGCACTTGCCGCAGGTCTGGGCATGGCACAGGCGCAAAAAATTCAGCGCCAGGTCCACCGGGCAGAGCCCCGGCGGGTTGGCGGCCACGCGGCGCCCCATGTCGCGGCACAGGTCCTGCACGACCTGCTGAGCGCGGTCCGGGGTCTCAATGGACAGTCTTACCATAGTTTTTAATCCTCCGTATCTGTGACAGCCGTTGGGCGCCGGGCGGGAAGGCAGACGTTCTCTCCCCTGCCCCGCCGCGCGGGGTCCGGCAAGCACGGCGACGCGCCCTGCCCAGCCATGGCAGCGGCGTATCCATTTCAGTATACGAGATTTTGCAAAAGACTTCAATAAAAAATTAACAAAACCAAAATAATTGGTCAGTCTGCCAAACTTCAGCCCGTAAACTTTGGTGGAAACGCTGGTTTTGGGTCGGTCCTGTGGGGCGCCATCACAAAAGCGCCGCCCGGCGCGTCTGCGGCGGGCGGCGAGTACCTAGCGGGCGGCGAGTATGCGGCGGGCGGCGCGAAGCCGAAGTGCGGGCAAGCGCGGCACAAGGCCCCGGGCGATCAGCACCAGCGCTCGACGATCTGCGCCCCGTCGACGCGGCAGGCGCGGCCCCGGCGGAAGGCCGGCCAGGCTTCCAGATACACCCGGCTTCGATCCTGGGGGCGCAGCGGGCGCACCACCACCCGCAGGCGGGTGGGGAACCCGTAATACCCCAGCCCCAGTTCGGCGGGCCGGCCGGCATAGAAGTCGTCGTTGAGCTTTTCGCCGTTGCCATAGATCTCGAGCCCGTCGCCTGCGTACTCCAGCCGAAGCCAGGCGTCGTAGCCCGCGGGCGGATGCGGCGGGTAGGTCAACTCCACATCATAGACGGCGGCCTCCGTGCCCTGGCGCACCGGGCGCAGGATCACGGTTGCCCGGGGCAGGTCGATGCGGCGCACAAACGCCGCAAAGCCCCCTTCGCAGCCGCAGGACACGAACCCTTCCGGCACGAAGGGCGGCGGGGGGAACATCTGGATCAGGGTATCCCGGCCGCCGCAGACGCGCAAGCGGCCATCCTCTACCCAAACGAAGTCGTTGGCCAGGACCAGGTAGTCCTGATCCAGCGTGATCTTGGCGGCGCGCAGGGCCTCGGCCCGGGGCAGATGCAGCACCCGGGCCCGGGCGCTGCCCCGCCAGGTGAAGCGGGGCGCCCAGTCGCCGTAAAAGACGTGCACCTCCCCTTCCCGGGTGTTCAGGCGGCACAGCGGCACGGCGGCGGCGCTGTCCAGCACCGCATCCCCCAGGCGCATGCCGTAAGGGAAAAAACCGTACTGCCCGGGGGCGATATCCACCGCCGGCAAGACCCGCCCGGGCACGGTCAGCCGCACGCCGGGATGGGCGGCCATGACACGGCGGCGCTGGTGATTGTTGAAAAACACATAGCCCTGTTCTTCCTCTCCGCGCCGGGCCGTGCGCAGGGTTTGCAGGTCGGCGGGGTCCTGGGCGGGCGGATCGACGAAAGCGGGCATGGGCGCCAAAGCAGCGCCGTAGTCCCGCAAAAACAGTCCCAACAGGCGCAGCTCCCGGTAGGTGTCGGTGATACGGCCAAACTGGCCGATGGGCGCGCCGAAGTCGTAGTTGCATTCGGGCAGGTCGTTGGGCGAGCCGGCGGCGCGGCTTTCCTGCAAGGTGGACAAAAGGCCCTTGGGATTGGTGCCGCCGTGGTACATATAGTATCCCAGCAGCGACGCGCCGCTGCCCAGCTTGACCACCGACATGGCGCCGATGTCCGCCGCCGTGGGCACGGGGCGGCGTTTGGCCGTGACCTGAAGCCCGCCGCCCAGCTCTGCCGTCAGGTACGGGAAGGCGGCCGCGTCAAAGGTCGGGGGCGCGCCGTGGCCCAGGTCGCTGGCGATGAGGGCGTCGTCCCGGCAAGGGGTGAACACATAGTTGGCGTTGGGGGGCAGTTCTTCAGCAGTGTCGGCCCAGGGGGCGTCGCAGTAGCCGCCCATAACGGGCAGCAGCCCCCCGGTGACCGCGCCGCCCCAGCCGGTGGCCGTGTACAGCGGCGCGGCAAAGCCCAGTTCCCGGGCCAGGGCCGCCAGCGTCTGCATGTGACGCTGCCCCGCCGGGCCGGCCTGACCGCCGGCGTGGCCGTACTCATTCTCGATCTGGATGCCGATGACCGGGCCGCCCTTGTCGTACATCAGATCCCGGACCTCGGCCGCCGCCCGGGACCAGAAGGCCCGCACGCAGGCCAGGTAGGCTTCGTCGTCGGTGCGCGGCGCGCCGGCGGGCAGATCGTTGAGCACCCAGTCGGGGAACCCGCCGTTGCGCACTTCGCCGTGGACCCAGGGACCCAGGCGCAAAAACACCGCCAGGCCCGCATCCCGGGCCGCCAGCACGAATCGGCGCAGGTCCCGGCAGCCCGTGAAATCGAAGGTCCCCCGGCGTTCTTCGTGATGGATCCAGATCACATAGGTGGACACCACATCCACCCCGCCGGCGCGCATCTTGTGCAATTCGTCAGACCAGCGCCGGGGGTCGTAGCGGGTGTAGTGCATCTCTCCCATCATGGGCAGCCAGGGCGCGCCGTCACGCAGCAGGCACCGGGGCGTATAGGCGTAAGACATGACTATCTCCTTATACGATACGGGCAAAAAGCGGGATCACGCCTCGTCCTTGCCTGTCAGCATCAGGCTCAGGAAATCGTACATCAGGGGCACATAGGTCCCGGCGAACACGGCCAGCGCCGCAAACAGCACGGCTTTGCGCTTGTGCGCGGGGACCAGCAGACCGATGACCACCCCCGCCGCGCACAGGCAGAACTTGAGCAGGGCAAGGTCCTTCCAGGTGCTTTGCCGGCAATAGCGGTCGGCATAGGCAAACAGCTTGTTCATATGGGACGCCTCCTTTGTGCGGCCGGGCGGCGCGCGGCCGCCCCGTTTGGCTTTAGTGTAGCATGCCGCGCGCCCCGGCGCAATCACAAAGTTGCATGGGCGCGCCTTTTGTGCCGCCCGCAAAAAATAATCCCGAACAGGGCTTGACAAACCAAAAAATGCAGGGTATAATAGCACCTGTCGCTACGGAAGATTAGCTCAGCTGGTTAGAGCGCTGCGTTCACATCGCAGAGGTCTTGGGTTCGAGTCCCTAATCTTCCACCAGACAGACCGATCGCCTGCGGGCGGTCGGTTTTTTTGTTGTCCCGCACCCGCACGCCCCTTTTCTGTCCGCCCAAACCGATGCGGGCGGACGCCGCGGCGCGCCAGGTTGCGCATAACAGCAGTTTATCCATACACAAGCAGGCATCAGACGCGCGCGGCGCCAGACGCCTGCTTTTTTCGTTATATATAGGATACAGCGGGATTTTTGATGGGCATATGCAACAAAGGATGCCGTGGCAGAATATAACAATTTTAGTTAAACCAGAATATTTTCAAAAACGTGCTCAAAACCCTTGAATTCCTATTGGTTTTATAGTAGAATTCCGCTGCATCAAAAGCCCCGGGCCTGCAACCCGCCCGGACACGAAAGGACGGAACGAAGTGAAAAGAGCCATTGCCACCCTTCTGAGCCTGTGCATGGTATTCGGCAGCGTGTCGCAGCTGAGCTACGCTCTGGCGGACGACGGCGCCCTGACCGATCCCACGACCGAAGGTGAGATCGCCACCCCCGAAGCCGCCGCCCAGGAAAGCGAACCGGGCGAGGCTGAAGACAAACAGAGCATCGACTTGTTTGCGCAGACCGAAGATACAGATACAAACGCCCCCAACGACCAGGAGCAGACGCCTTCCGCGCCGACAGACATAGCGGGCGTGGCGGTGCAGCTGGGCGCGGCGCTTCCGCTGCAAAAAGACGTGGAGATCACGGTGCAGCTGACCGGCCCCGACACCGAGCGCACGCTGAGCGCCGTTTTGCCCGCCGCCGGCAGCACCGACGCCCCGGCCTGCACCGAAACGCTGCGCTTTGACGGCCTGGCCAACGGGGCCTACACCCTGCGCGTCAGCGCCGCCGGGTTTGCCGACTACGAGCAGACCCTTGAGGTGGAGGACCTGCTCTATACCGTACAGCTGTACACCGACTTTTTGGCCCACATCAGCTATGACGGCACCGCGGCCCGGCCCGGCGTGCTGCGCGCCGGCGACGTGACCGGCGACGGCACGATCACCGAGGAGGACGTGACCGCCCTGGTGAACGCCCTGGGCAGCAGCGACACCGCCTGCGACCTGGATGGCAGCGGCGTCGTGGACCTGGTGGACCTGCAGATCCTGGCCTCCAACTATGAGGACGACCGCGACGGCACCGCCGTTCCCACCACCCGCCTGCCTGAAGTTCTGGCCGCCGCCGCCACTGCGGCCGGCACCCAGATCGTCAGCGGCAGCACCGCGGACCTGCTGACCGGCGAGACCACCGTGCAGCTGGGGACCGAGAAGGACGAAGTCATCTCGGAGGACAACCCGGTCGAGGTGGACTTTGACTTTGCGGGCAGCGCCCAGGGCGCCGTGGGCATGGCGGGCCTGGTGCTGCAAAGCCCCGCCGACAGCGACAACGCCGTGACCGGCGGCACCATCGTGGTGGAACTGGAAAACGGCGACGAGCTTATCATCCCGCTGGGCACCGCCGCGCTGGCCCGGGCCCTGAACGCCCAGGTGCAGGCCGACGGTACCATCGTGGTGGACTTCGGCGAACAGGTCGCCGTGAAAAAGGTCACGATCAAGATCACGGCCACCGCCCAGTCCACCAAGTTGGCGGACATCACCAAGGTGGAATTCCTCAATGATATGGAAAGCCGCATCCCCGCCCCCGAACTGGATATCCCCCAGGACCTGAGCGCCGAGGCGGGCAGCAAGACCTTCACCCTGCGCTGGAGCCCCGCCGTGAACGTGACCGGCTATGAGGTGGAGATCACCTGCAACGGCAAGACCGAGACCACCCGCACCGCCGCCCCCACCCTGACCGTCACCCGCTTTGACGGCCAGAAGCTGGTGAACAAGACCGAATACACCGTGCGCGTGCGCTCCATCAACGGCGAGTGGCGCAGCCCCTACAGCGAAAGCATCACCGTTGTGCCCAAGGCCGACAAACTGCCCGACGCGCCCGACGCCCTGCAGCTGACCGGCGCGACGCTGAGCATCCGCGCCAGCTGGAAGTCCATGCAGGACACCGACACCTACAACCTGTACTACCGCAAACAGGGCGATGAGACCTTTACCAAGATCGAGGGCATCGGCTCCAACGCCTACACCCTGACCGGCCTGAGCGGCGCCACCCGCTACGAAGTGTATGTGACCGGCGTCAACGAGCTGGGCGAAGGCCCGGCCTCGCTGACAGCCACGGCCTCCACGGCCAGCGCCGTCGCCGTCAACATGCCCGCCTACCGCCTGCTGAACACCCTGGCGGACAACGGCACCTACACCACCCACATCACCGACGCCATCCATCTGGCCGGTTACATGAAAGACAGCCCCCTGGACAGCGCCAACACCGCCTGGGGCGTATTGGACAACGACTTTGGCTCCTGGTACGGTCTGAACGACTGGGACGACGGCGCCAATTACCCCGACAACGGCGGCATCCGCGTGACCTTCGACAGCCGCCAGACCATCGGGTTCATCTCTCTGACCCAGGCGGAGGAGCGCGGCTACTACGGCAACGTGCGCGTGTTTGCCCGCGACGAATCCGGCAAGGAATATGAAGTGTCCGGCGTGACCATCTCCAAGCGTTCGGACGGCGCGTCCCGTTTTTACTACCTGATCAAGATCCCCGGCGGCGTGACCACCGATTATCTGCGCGTGTGCGTGGGCTACAGCTACTACAACACCCCCATCAGCATTTCGGAGCTTCGGTTCCACACCTACGACAGCCTGGAAGACGACATTCTGGCGCTGTACGCCGACGACCTGCATCTGACCCTGGCTCCCGAGGTGGACGAAGAACGCATCGCCGCTTTGCAGACCCGCCTGGATACCCCCGACGAAGTCAGCGGCGAGTACCACCCCGACCGCGAGGCCCTGCAGCGTGAACTGAACAACGCCCGCGGCCTGCTGGAAAGCGAACTGAACGACGCGGTGCAGGTGCATACCACCATCACCGCCGCCAAGGACAACCACCTGGGCTTCACCGGCCTGAACGCCTGGCAGCCCCTGGGCGTGAGCGCCTACGCCGGCGAGGAGCTGGTGGTGTATGTGGGCGGCAACGGCGGCCAGACCGGCTCTGCCGCGCCCCTGCAGCTGATCGCGACCCAGTTCAATGCCGAGTCCGGCACCGTGAGCGGCCGCCCCATCACCCTGAACTACGGCCGCAACGAGATCAGCGTGCCCGAACTGGTGAGCTTTGACGCCGAACACGGCGGCGCGCTGTATGTACAGTACACCGGCAGCAACGACAACGCCCAGCTGTCCGTACGCGTGGGCGGCGGGACCAAGATCCCCGTGCTGGACCTGTACGGCATCACCGACGAGGGCGAACGCCTGGCCCGTGTAAGCGCCTATGTGGCCGAGCTGGAAAGCTACGTCGCTTCCCTGCCCGAGCTGCACGAGACCCTGCACGCCGGGTCCGGCAAGACTGCCATCGACCACGAATACAACGCCGAGGAGTGCATCCTCAACACCACCGACATCCTGCTGGATCAGATGATGATCTCGGTGCCGCCCCAGCAGCTGCTGGCCGGGCTTTCGGGCGACACGGCCGCCAAGGCCGCCGCTTTGCTGGATTCCATGAACGCCATGGACCAGATGATGACCCTGTTCTACCAGCACAAGGGCCTGACCGACCTGGCCGGCGCGGGCGACCGCAACCGCCTGCCCGCCCAGCACCTGAACATCCGCTACCAGCGCATGTTCGCCGGGGCCTTCATGTACGCCGCCGGCAACCACATCGGCATCGGCTGGGGCTCCGTGCCCGGCCTGGCCCAGGGCAGCGTGGTGCAGCTGGACGAAAACGGCCGTTATGAGAGCGGCAGCTTCTTCGGCTGGGGCATCGCCCACGAGGTCGGCCACAACATCAACCAGGGCGTGTACGCCGTCGTTGAGGTGACCAACAACTACTTTGCCCAGGTGTCCCAGTCCAGCGAAGGCGTGCGCTTCGGCTACGACGCCATCTACCGCCGGGTCACCAGCGGCGTGATGGGACATTCGGACGACGTGTTCACCGACCTGGCCATGTACTGGCAGCTGCACCTGGCCTTTGACACCGGCTACGAGTACGAGATCTACGACAACTATACCGACCTTTTGAACAGCCGCCTGTTCGCCCGCATCGACACCTACGCCCGCACCCCTGCCGCCGCGCCCCAGCCCGAAGGCGTGGCCCTGACCCTGGGCAGCAACGCGGACCAGAACTTCATGCGTCTGGCCTGCGCGGCCGCCCAGCGTGACCTGACCGACTTCTTCCTGCGCTGGGGCCTGGAGGCCGACGCCGTCACCGCGGCTTACGCCGCCCAGTTCCCCGCCGAGACCCGCGCCGTGTACTATGTCAACGACGGCGCCCGGGATTATGCCATGACCCATGACGCCGGCGCCACCATCGCCGGGCAGGACGTGTGGCTGGAAGCCTCCACCGCCCTTGTCAGCGAGCAGACCCCCAACCAGGTGGAACTGACCCTGTCGAGCACCGTGGACGTCGAGGCGCTGCTGGGCTACGAGATCACCCGCATCACCTACGCCGACGGCCAGCCCAGCGCCGAAGTCGTTGGCTTTACCACCACCGACCATTACACCGACACCATCACCACCCTGAACAACCGCGCCGTCACCTATGAGATCGTGGCGGTGGACAAGTTCCTCAACCGTTCCCAGAGCGTGAGCCTGCCCACGGTCAAGATCAGCCACGACGGCAGCTATGACAAGTCGCTGTGGACCGTCGCCACCAACATGGTCTCCGACCAGGACAGCCATCTGGATGCCGGCGACCACGATCCCTGCGAGCCCACCCCCGTGGCCGCCATCGACAAGGTCATCGACAACGACAAGACCACCACCTACATCGGCCGCGCCGAATCCGGCCAGGCCGTTGTGACCCTGGACTTCCACAAGACGCTGGGCGTCACCGCCTTCAAGTACACGGTGACCGAAGGCAGCCCCATCGAGAGCTACGAGATCCAGATCAGCGCCGACGGCAGCCAGTGGACCACCGTGACCGCCGGCAGCTTTGACGGCCAGCAAGTCAACACCGTCTATTTCCGCAACGAAAACAACGACCCCTGGGTGTGCACCTACGACGCCAGCCAGCTGCGCCTGGTGGTGAACGCCCCCGCCGGCACCGACATCGCCATCAGCGAACTGGACGTGCTGGGCCCCACCGGCGACAATGTGGAACTGACCGCCGAGGGCATCGGTTACCTGACCGCGGACTTCCTCTTCGCCGAAGGCGAGACCATCCCCGAAGGCTCGCTGGTGTTCACCGGCAGCTACAAGGGCAACCCCGCCTACAACGTGGTGCTGCTGTTTGACGAAAACGGCAACATCGTGGGCGGCGTGGACGACGAGGGCAGCCTGGTCGCCCAGCAGGTCATTCTGGCGCCCGACCCCGAAAACGGCGAGCTGGGCGAAGTGAGCGAAGGCTACTGGGTGTACTGGATCGAGCCCGACACCCTGGCCGGTCTGGACCTGCCCGAAAGCGTGCGCGTCGAACTGTATCGCGTGGACAACGCCACCACCAACGAAGGTCAGCGCCTGACCGCCGACACCCTGCCCGTGACCCTGCCCGGCGAACTGCCCGGCATCACCCTGGGCGGCGTGGGCGCGTGACCGCCAACATACAAAGGAGCTTTGCATGAAACATTTGTTTGCCAGCCTGTTTGTGGGCACGGCGCTGTGCCTGGCGGCCATGCCCGCCTACGCCGACAGCGCGGCCCGCGGCGTGAGCCTGACGGTCGACGGCGACCGCGCGGCGGTGAGCCTGCAGCTGCCTGCCGACGAAGCGCAGGACGTGACCGCTTTGCAGATGAGCTTTGCGGTGTCCCCCACCGCCAGCAGCGACGTTGCGAGCGTGAGCTTTGAGTTCAGCGATGCGCTGAGCGCCGGCGTGCAGCAGTACCGCTATGACGACGCCACCGGCGAGCTGACCCTCTACCTGGCCGGCCGCGATGCGCTGCTCAAGGACGGCAGCGTCCAGCTGGGCGATATCTGCCTGACCAGCGCCGACGGCACAGAGGTGGAAGCCGACGTGGTGTTCCTGACCGACTCGCTCCAGGTAGCCGACCGTTCCTTTGGGTCCCGGCAGCCTGACGCGGGCGGCGCCGCCACCGCCCTGCTGAGCACCGCCAAGCCCGCGCCCGCGCCTTCCGAAAAGCCCGAAAGCACCCCCGCGCCCTCCGCCAAACCGGAAAGCACCCCCGCGCCCTCTGCCGATTCGGACGCCGATTCCGACACGACCGAACAGACCGTACAGGCCACCGCCACCCCGACGGGCGGCGCCCTGACTGTCTCCGGCACGGTTTCCTCCGGCCAGACCGGCGGCTCCGCCGCCGGGACCACCCCCGCGCCGGAGAGCTCCCCCGCGCCCGAAACCACCTCCGCGCCCGAAGCCTCCCCTTCCCCTGATCAGTCCCCTGCCCCGCAGACCACCGCCACCCCCGCGCCCGAAGCCGACGCCGACGATACGGCGCCCGCGACCGAGGCCACGAGCTTCCCCTGGGTGCCGGTGCTGCTGGGCGCAGCGGCCGTCGCAGCCATCGCCGCCCTGGTGATCGTGTTCCGTCGCCGCTGATCTATCGCCCCGTATCTCCTGTACCTGCCCCCGGCCCTCCGGCCGGGGGCCTTTTTTGTGCGCGCCGGGCTTGCAAGGGCGGCGCGGATATGGTATGCTGGACCCAACAGATACAGAAACGCGAGGTGGAAGGATGCGCAACGTCACCGGCTGAACGCATGGCGAACGATCGAAAGGCGGCAAGAGCCGCTTTGTTTGCCGTGCCGTTTTGCAGGGGTGACGCTCCGCGCATTCGGCCGCCTTTTTGCATGCCTGTTCCCGGGTGAGGGGGACGGGTGCGGGCCGCGGGGGTTTGCCCCTGCGGTCCGTTTTGTTTGTTCGGCTGTGCAAAAAGGAGGCTGTGTATGTCCCTGATCCAGATCTCCGATCTGAGTTTTACCTATCCCGGGCAGTACGACCCGGTGTTTGAACATCTGACCGTCCGCTTTGACACCAACTGGAAGCTGGGGCTCGTGGGCCGCAACGGGTACGGCAAGACCACCCTGCTGCGCCTGCTGTGCGGCGAGTACGAGCACGGCGGGCAGATCGTGGCCACCGCCAACTTCTGCCGCTTCCCCGCTCCGGGGCCCGACCCCGGGCAGACCGTGGCCGAGGCCGCGGCGGCCTGCGACGCCCCCGACTGGCAGTTCGTGCGGGAGTTGGGGTTCCTGGGCCTGGAGCCCGAGATCCTGTACCGCACCTTTGACACCCTGTCCCCCGGCGAACAGACCCGGGTGCGGCTGGCTTTGCTGTTTTTGCAGCCGGACGGATACCCCCTGATCGACGAGCCCACCAACCACCTGGACGCCGCCGGCCGCGCCCTGCTGGGGACCTGGCTGCGCCGCCGGGAGGAGGGCTTTTTGCTGGTCAGCCACGACCGGGCCCTGCTGGACGAAAGCTGCGACCACATTCTGGCTTTGGAGCGCACCGGGGCCACCGTGCGTCAGGGCAACTATACCGCCTGGCGGCAGGAGACGGCCGACCGGGACGCCCGGGAGCTGGCCGAAAACCAGCGCCTGCGCACCGAGATCGCCCGCCTGAAGGAAGCCGAGGCCCGCGCCGCCCGCTGGGCCCACAAGGCCGAGAGCGCCAAATTCAACGCCCGACCCGGCGGCCTGCGCCCCGACCGGGGGTACCAGGGACACATCGCGGCCAAGGGCATGAAGCGGGCCAAGGCCATCCAGGCACGGCGGCAAAAGGCCGTGGAGGATACCCGGGCCCTGCTCAACGATCTGGAATACGCCGAGGCGCTGAAGCTGTCCCCCCTGGCCCACCACGCCCCCTGCCTGGTGCGGGCCAACGACCTTTGCCTGTGCCCCGGCGGCAAGGCGTTGGGCGCGCCCGTGCGCTTTGAGCTGCACGGCGGCCAGCGCCTGGCCCTGACCGGGCGCAACGGCTGCGGCAAGACCAGTTTGCTGCGCCTGGTGTGCGGGCAGCCGGTGAACCACACCGGCCTGCTGGAAACGGCGGCGGGGCTGCGCATCTCCTACGTGCCCCAAAGCGCCGGCGAGCTGCGGGGCACCCCCGTGGCGTACGCCGAGGCCTGCGGGGTGGACCTGACGCTGTTTCTGGCCATTTTGCGCAAGTTCGGCTTTGCCCGCACCCAGTTTGAAAAGCCGGCCCAGGCTTTGAGCGAGGGACAGAAGAAAAAACTGCTATTGGCCCGCAGCCTGTGCGAGAGCGCCCATTTGTACGTGTGGGACGAACCGCTGAACTACCTGGACCTGTATGCCCGAGAGCAGATCGAACAACTGCTGCTGCGCTACGCCCCCACCCTGCTGTTTGTGGAGCACGACCGAAGGTTCTGCGAGACCGTGGCCACCGCCGCCCTGGCACTGGACGAAGCATGACAAAACACGGCGGCCCCGCCTTGCACAATGCAAGGCGGGGCCGCCGTGTTTGGGAAGAAAGCTGTTTATACAGGAGATGGCGTATAAGGCGCCGGTATCATTCCGGCAGGTAGATGTGGTGGGGCAGGCCCTCCACATAGATGGGGGTCAGTTCGGCCTGGATCAGAGGCATGGCGTAGGCGATGAACTCGGGCAGCATGTCGGTGTGGTCGGCGTTGATCCATTCCAGCGGGACCTTCTTTTCCAGGTTGGCCACCTCGCTGATGGGATGCAGCTCGGTGGTGGACTGATAGGGCGCGTTGGAGATGCGCTTGATGGCCACCATCTCGCCGGTGTGGCCCTCAAAGGCGGCCTTGGCGGCCGCGCCGCCCACCTGGTAGGCCTCGGTGATGTCGGTGCGGCTGGTCAGGTGCCCGGCGCAGCGCTGCAAAGTGGACAGCTCGATGCAGCGGGTCTTGGTGTCCAGGCGGCGGGCCACCGTGTTGGCCAGGAAGCGGGCCGTGCCGGTCAGGGCCTTGTGGCCGAAAGCGTCCACGGCGTGCACGTCGTCGGCCAGTTCGCACACATAGCGGCCATCCTCCAGCTTGACGCCTTCGGACACGGCGATGACGATGCTGGGCTTTTTCTCCTGCATGCGGCGGACCTTTTCCACAAAGCGGTCCACGTTAAAGGGGATCTCGGGCAGGCAGATCATGTCCACGCCCTCGCAGTCCTCGGCCCGGGCCAGGGCGGCCGCGGCGGTCAGCCAGCCGGCGTTGCGGCCCATGATCTCGACGATGGTCACGTACTTGGTACCGTAAACCGTGGCGTCGCGGATGATCTCTTTCATGACCACGCCGATGTACTTGGCCGCGCTGCCGTAGCCGGGGGTGTGGTCGGTGACCATCAGGTCGTTGTCGATGGTCTTGGGCACGCCCATGAACCGGATCTCGCTGCCGATGTGCGCGCCGTAGTCGGCCAGCTTGCCGATGGTGTCCATGGAGTCGTTGCCGCCGATGTAGAAGAAATAGCCGATGTCCAGCTCTTTCAGGATGTCGAACAGCTTCTGGTACACGGCCTCGCCCTCGGCGGTGTGCCAGTCGGGCAGCTTGTAGCGGCAGCTGCCCAGGTAGCTGGACGGGGTGCGCTTGAGCAGCTCGATGTCCATGGCGCAGGTCAGCTTTTCGTCCAGGACGCAGACCCGGCGTTCCAGCAGGCCCGCCACGCCGTGCATCATGCCATAGACCTTGCCCGCGCCGCGGCGCTTGCAGCTTTCATACACACCCGCCAGGCTCGCGTTGATGACCGAGGTGGGGCCGCCGGACTGGCCCACGATCGCATTTTTTGCCATATTGACCCTCCTGATGTTTGTCGGCGGCCGCCGTGGCGCGCCGCGCTTGTTTTGTCTATATCAGTGTAGCATCTTTCCATGATTTGCGCCATTGCAGGAGTTGGCAACCCCCCGCCCCGATCGGTGCATCCCGCGTGTTCCGGCTGGCGGAACCGCAGTCCGCAGGGTGGTCCGGGCAGGCGGATGGCGTTCCGCCCAGCGGAACCGTTGGCAAAAGGGAAACCGATTTTTTGTGAAAATTATTCTTGCAAAAATTGCGGTTTTTGACAAATCCCGGCGAACCGATATTGTCACAAAAATCACAAGACAGGCAAAAAAATCCCGCTGTGGCGGGAACTACCCGGCCAGCAGCGGGACGAGGGCATCCAGCAATTTTTGGGTATACAGCGCGGCGCCGGCGCTGTTCAGGTGATTGTTGCTGTCGTAAAACCAATCGGCGTCCATGACGGCGTCGGGGTAATCCACCAGCACGGGCAGGCCCAGCGCATCGCGCACCGCCCGGGCATAGGCGGCGTTTTGCTCCGCGTCGGTGGTCAGGCACAGGGCGTTGAGGGGCGCGTGGGCGAACAGCACCTGGACGCCCCTGTCCTGCATGCGCTCCGCAAAGTCGGTGATGGAGCCCACCGCCGAAGAGTCCAGGATATCGGGTCCCAGCGCCACGGGGTCCTGGGTGTTGTAGCGGTGCTCCAGGATGTTGTCCCGCTCAAGGATCACGTCCCCCAGGGGGCCGAAGTCCTCGCTGTGCGGGGTCTGGCCGGGGGCGTAGTCGTAGGTGGTCAGGCTCACCCCCTGCCAGGGGGTCCAGCCCGCGGGCCACCGCTGGGCCAGATACCGCCCGGCGCTGGCCGCCGCCCCCAGCCACAGGTCGGCGGGCACGCAGGCCCAGGCGTCCGGGTCGGTGCCGCAGGCCTGCCACAGAACCATGTAGTCCACCCCGGTGCCCCGCAGCATCAGGTGCTCGAGCATGAGGATCACGGTGTCGCCGGGTTCGGCGTAGCGGTCCAGCATGTTCAGGTACATGTCGATGCCCAGGTAGGCCGTGACCCCCACGCACAGGGTGGGGCGGCCGGTGGCGTCGGCGATGGTCTGGCACTGGACGCCGTACTCGCTGGCCGAGCCCCCGGCAATGAGGATACGGTCGCCGCCGGGGGTATCCCGCAGAAGGTCCAGCTTATAGTGCAAGGTATACAGAAGGCTCTGCTGGCTGGTCTCGGGCACAAAGCCGATGGAGGCGATGAGCAGGGCGAAGGGCAGGCAGAGCGCCAGCGCAAAGGCCAGCAGCTTGCCCAGGTATTTGGCAAAGGCTTTTTTGGTCATGATCATTTGGATGAATCTTGTCAGAACTGGAAGTAGATGAAGTCGGCGGTGGCGCCGAAGGGACGGGAGCAGGCAAAGGCCAGCACGCAAAAGCAGAGGATGTAATAAAAGGCGTAGCGCTGCCAGGCCCTGGCCCGGGCCACGGCATGCAGCGGGTCGCCCCGGTAGGCGGCGTACCAGTCATACCCCAGCAGCGCGGCCACAAGCGCCGCCGCCAGGCCCAGCAGCGCGGGGGTCAGCCCGGCGGCCAGGGCGTAGGCCGGCAGATGCAGCGGGCTGAGGCCCTGAGTCAGGTGGGTCAGGATGTAGCCGATGTCCCCCAGGCTGTTGGCCCTGAAAAAGATCCACCCGAAGCAGACCACGCACACGGTGGTCAGCGTGCGCCCCACGGTCAGCGCCGCGGCGGGCGCGCCGCGCAGGCGGGCGTGGAAGGCCTCCACCCGGGGCAGGTAAAAGCGCTCGGCGCACAGCCACAGACCGTGGTACAGCCCCCACAGGACAAAGGTCCAGCTGGCCCCGTGCCACAGCCCGCTGAGCAGGAAGGTGACGAGCAGATTGCGCAGATGCCGGGCGACGCCGCAACGGCTGCCGCCCAGGGGGATGTAGACATAGTCGGTGAACCAGCGGCTGAGGCTGATGTGCCACCGCCGCCAGAAATCCCGCACCGAGGTGGCCATGTAGGGGCTGCGGAAGTTTTCCATCAGATCGATGCCCAGCATGCGGGCGCTGCCCACCGCGATGTCCGAATAGCCGGAAAAGTCGCAGTAGATCTGCACGCTGAACAGCGCCGTGGCCAAGATCAGGGTCAGACCGCCCTTGCCGGTCAGATCGTTGTAGACGTTGTTCACATAGGTGGCCGCAAAATCGGCGATGACCACCTTTTTGAAAAGCCCCACCGCGATCTTGCGCAGGCCGGCCGTAAAGTTGCCCAGGTCGGCCCGGTGTTCGGCCCGCAGCTGGGGCAAAAGATTGCCCGCCCGCTCGATGGGGCCGGCCACCAGCTGGGGGAAAAAGCTGACGTACAGCGCATAGTAGCCGAAATGGCGTTCGGGAACCAGGTCGCCCCGGTAAACGTCCACCACATAGCTCAGCGTCTGGAAGGTGTAAAAGCTGATACCCACGGGCAGGATCAGGTCCAGGCTGGCGGCCTGCCAGGGCAGGCCGATGAGGCGGAACAGGGCGTTGAGGTTGGCGCAGGCAAAGCCGTAATACTTAAAAAAGAACAGGCAGGCCAGGCACAGCCCTGCCCCCGCCGCCAGCACGGCCCGGCGGGCCCCGGCGCGGCGCACATGGCCCAACGCCAGAGCGGCCGCCCAGCTGACGGCGGTGGTGAACAGGATCAGCAGGATCAGACCGGGGTCCCAGCTCATGTAAAAGTAGTAGCTCAGCCCCAGCAGCGCGGCCCAGCGCCAGCGGTCAGGCACCACAAAATAGACAAGAATGGCCAGGGGCAAAAACACCGCATAGGCCAGGGAATTGAACAGCATGGGCAAAAAACTCCTTGCACGGGACGGGAAAAACAACACGCCGGCCCCGCCGGGCACAGGCGCGGCGGGGCCGGAACAAAAAGACAAAGCCTTACACGGCGGTGGCTTGCGCGCGGCGGTACAGCCGGCTGACCAGGACCGCGACGCCCGCCACCAGCACGCAGGTGGCGATCTCGGTGATCCAGAGCGTAGCGATGCCGCACTGGTACAGCGCCGCCGGCACGTTGGCCACGGCGTGCAATGCGATGGACAGCCCGTACCCCCACATGGGCAGACGGCGGGTGACCACCATCCACACCAGCATGGACAGGGCCAGGTGCAGCGTCAGGGCGCACAGGCGCTCGAACCCGGCGGCGAACCACTGGTCCGACGGCAGGGCCGCCAGCTGGGCCAGCTGGTCCTGGGCCAGGGTCAGCTGGTCGCCTTCCAGCCCCTGGACAAGGCTTTCGGCGTTGCCGCTGTTGATCATGGTCATGATGACCAGGTTGTTGACCATGGAGACACCCACGAGCATGATGGCCTCGATGCCGCCGTGGCCCACGCCGTAGGCAAAGCCGGTTTCGGGCGAGGGATCCCGCTTGCACAAGGCCCGCAGACCGAACAGGCGGGCGCTTTCTTCAAAAACACCGGCGGCCAGGCAGCCGTATACGGTGAAGGCCAGGGCGTTTTCCCGAATACCGGGCCAGGCGATGAGCACCACGGTGTGCAGGATCTGTTCCAGCACATAGGCCCCCACGATAAAGCAGAACGCGCCGATGATGATGGAATGGAACGCGCCTTTGCGGCGGCGGCAGACAAGCACGCCCAGTCCCACCGGCACGCCCAGGGCGACCACAAGGCTGAGCAGCGCGCCGAAAAAGGATGCGGCAGGAACGCTGGTTGGCATACAAAAGCACCTCGCACGGCGGAAACGGGCTTTGCGCCGCCTCCGCACTGGATTTGGGGCCCATTATACCCCGCCCGGCGCGGGGCTGTCAAGCTGGCAGGCCCTTGCGGCGGGGCAAAGAAGGGAAAAACAGCGCGGATCGGCCCGTTTTGGCTATTGCCGAACAAGGTCGCCCGCTGTATAATGGAAAACGGTGTTCCAATGAGAAGGAGGAATCATTTTGGAAAAACGTGAAAACTTTGCCTCGCGGCTGGGCTTTATCCTGGTCAGCGCTGGCTGCGCCATCGGCATCGGCAATGTATGGCGCTTCCCCACCGTGACGGGTGAAAACGGCGGCGGCGTGTTCGTGCTGTTTTACCTGCTGTTTCTGGTGGCCATGGGCGTGCCCGTGCTGACCATGGAGCTGGCCGTGGGCCGCGCGGGTCGCGGCAGCGCCGCCAAGGCGTACAAGGCCCTGGAGCCCAAAGGCAGCGTGTGGCATCTGCACGGCTGGGTGTGCCTTTTGGGCTGCTGCGTGCTGATGATGTACTACACCACCGTCAACGGCTGGATGATGAGCTATTTTGTCAAGTTCCTGACCGGCACCTTTGAGGGCGCCAACGCCGAAACGTCGGGCGCGGCCTTCAACGCCATGCTGGCCAACCCCGGCGAGATGGGCTTCTTTATGGCCCTGACCGTGGTGCTGGGCTTCATTGTGTGCAGCTTCGGGCTGCAAAACGGCGTGGAGCGCATGGGCAAGTGGATGATGGGCGCGCTGCTGGTGCTGATCCTGGTGCTGGTGGCCAACAGCCTGACCCTGGCCAACGCCGGCGAGGGCCTGCGCTTCTACCTGCTGCCCGACTGGCAGCGCGCCAGCGAGGCCGGCATCGCCAACGTGGCCGTGGCCGCCATGAACCAGTCTTTCTTTACCCTGAGCCTGGGCATCGGCGCCATGGAGATCTTCGGCAGCTACATGCCCCGCAAGTTCACCCTGCCCGGCGAGGCCGTGCGCATCTGCGCCCTGGACACCCTGGTGGCCATCAGCGCGGGTTTGATCATCTTCCCCGCCTGCTTCACCTTCGGCGTCAGCCCGGACAGCGGCCCCAACCTGATCTTTGTGACCCTGCCCAACGTCTTTGCCAACCTGACCGGCGGCCGGGTGTGGGGGTCCTTGTTCTTCCTGTTCATGACCTTCGCCAGCTTTACCACCGTCATCGCGGTGTTTGAGAACATCCTGGCCTGCCTGATGGACAACTTCGGCCTGGCCCGGAACAAGGCTTCCATCATCGGCGGCGTGTTCATCCTGGTGGCCAGCATCCCCTGCGTGCTGGGCTACAACCTGTGGAGCTTCATCACCCCCCTGGGCGGCACCAGCACCGTGCTGGACGGCGAGGACTTCCTGGTCAGCAACCTGCTTCTGCCCATCGGCAGTCTGGTTTACCTGCTGTTCTGCGTGACCCGCTGGGGCTGGGGCTTTGACAACTACCTGGCCGAGGCCAACGCCGGCGAAGGCCCCAAGCTGCCCCGCTGGCTCAAGCCCTACTTCCAGTTCATCCTGCCTGTTCTGATCGTGGTGATCCTGGTCTGCGGGCTGATCTGAACCCTTTGACCCATACAGCATAAAGCGGCGTCCCGGACAGGTCCCGGGACGCCGCTTTTGTCTGGCAAGGTTCTGTTCATTCGGTGGGGAACGCGCTTTCGTCGGGCAGCAGCGCGCCGGCCGCGGCGGCCTCCCCCTGGCCCGAGGCGTTGCCGCCGTCGGCGCTCTCGCCGGCGGCGCCGGCGTTCTCGGCCGCGGACTGGGCCACGGCCTGGGCCGCCGTGACCAGGCCCGTCACCTCGCCGGAAGGCTTCTCCAGCAGATAGGCCCCCACCGGCCGGGTCTTATACACCAGCAGCACACAGTAGGTATCGTTTTCGCCGTCGGAACGCTGCGGGCACAGGGCGGTCCACTTTTCCACCGTCTTGCCCTTGTAGTCGGCCAGACTCAGGCCGCTCTCCCCCACCACCTGGTCAAAGGCGGCAAAGCTGTCGTCCCAGGATTTGGGGATTTTGACCTTATCCACGGCGGCGGTGGACAGGTCCACCTCAAAGCCGTACCCCGTGAAGTAGGTCGCAATGTCCTGGGTGGTCTGGATGACGGTCTCGTCGCTGACGGCGGCCGCCGCGGCGATGCTGTCGCCGGAAAAATGCACCGCGGCGGTCACCGTGCCCGCCAGGCACGCCCCGCACAGCGCCAGCGCCCCGGCCTGGCGCAGGCGTGGTTTGGTCAGGGTGAACATAAACATAACCAGCCCCCTTGCTCGTTTGGCAGAACTTTCACTGCAAAGTATGCAAGGGGGCCGGGGTTTATTCGTCGGGGTCCTCCCGGGGGGCCGGGGTATACCACTGGAAGATCAGCCCGTCGTAGCGCCGGGCTCTTGCCCCGTGGTCGTGGGTGGGCAACACGGTCCACTGCACCATCATGGCGCCCAGGGCGCGGCACAGCCCCACGGCCCAGTTTTCTTTTTCGGGGCACCAGGCGATGAAGTCGGGCCGGCCCAGCACGTTGCCCAGGCAGTGGCTGACCGCGAAAGCGTGGGCGGGATGGGCGCCCTCGGCCCGGTTGGAGGCGTAGGTGTCCACCAGCTGGCCCCGCAGCACCCCGGGGGCCATGCGGCGGATGCGGCGCACCACCCGGGGGTCGAAGCTCTCGATGCAGTAATCGCCCCGGTACCCGGCCAGGGCGTCCACCACTTCCCGGCACAAAGCGTCCAGGTACAGCCCGTCGTACTCGGCCCGGCTCTTGATCTCCACGATCAGGGGCACACGGCCGTCCACCAGCCGCAGCACGTCGGCAAACAGGGGCATGTGTTCCCCGCTGCCGGCCAGCGGCAGGCGCTTGGCGATGCGCCAGGGACAGTCCCGCACCCAGCCGTGCACCCCGGTCATGCGGTCCAGCGTGTCGTCGTGAAAGACGATCAGCCGGCGGTCGGCCGTGAACTGGACGTCCAGCTCGATGCCGTAGCCGGCGTCGGCGGCCGCCGCAAAGGCGGGCAGGCTGTTTTCGGGCGGGGACTGGTCGGGCCCGAACAAGCCCCGATGGGCATAGTTCCGCTTTTCAAAAGGCGCGCGCAGGCCGGGACGGCGGGGTCCCGGCGCGATAAGAAAGACCGTCCCGCCCACAAGGGCGGCAGCCGGCAACAACCAACGACGCATTGACATCCTTCCCCTTTCCGCGGGCAGCATCCGGGCCCGCCGTACCCTCATTGTACCCCGCCGGGGCCCTTTGCGCAACACGGCGGAACACAAATTGTGAACGATATTTTAAGAAAACCTTCACAATTCCCCCACGGGCGCAGTTTATTATGATATTATATTGGTAAAGAAAACAGTCTTGCGACAGCGTGGAGGGAGAACAAATGGCTACTATTCTCGTGGTGGACGATGAACCGCGGATCCGGGACCTGATCACGGAGCACTTGCAGCACGCGGGGTTCAGCTGCGTGCAGGCCGGCGACGGCACCGGCGCGCTGGCCGCCCTGGGGCAGGGAGGCGTGGACCTGGTGATTTTGGACATCATGATGCCCTTTATGGACGGCATGACCTGTTTGCGGGAGATGCGCGCGCGCAAGATCAACACCCCGGTCATCATGCTGACGGCCCGCAGCGAGGAATACGACAAGCTGGCCGGGCTGGAAGGCGGCGCGGACGACTATGTGGTCAAGCCCTTCTCGCCCCGGGAGCTGGTGGCCCGGGTCAAGGCCGTGCTGGCCCGCACGATGCCCGCCCCCGACGACGGCGGCAGCGTGTTCCGCTTCGGCGACCTGACGGTGGACACCGCCAGCCACAGCGTGAAGGTGGCCGGGCAGGAAGTGCCCCTGACCCCCAAGGAATTTGACCTGCTGGTGTTTTTGATCAGCAACAAGGGCATCGCCCTTTCGCGGGAGAAGATCCTGCAAAAAGTGTGGAACTACGACTATTATGGCGAGGACCGCACGGTGGACACCCACATCAAGATGCTGCGGGGCCACCTGGGGCCCTGCCGCCAGTACATCGTGACCGTTTGGGGCATCGGCTACAAGTTCGATCCCGAAACGCTGTGAAAGACGGGGAGTTTGTATGTTCAAACGCCTGAAAGCCGTTCCTGCGCCCGCCGGCGAGCCGCGCCGGCGGGCGGGCCTTGGCGTGCGCGGACAACTGATGCTGTTTTTGTGCGGGGTCACGCTGCTGACCCTGGGCCTTGTGTGGCTGCTGATCTCCTACTGCCTGGAGCCCATGTACGACCGCACGATCCGGGACGGGCTGGAGGCCAAGGTCGACGCCGTGGTGGCGCTGCTGGATGCCAGCGACGCGCCGGTGTCGGCCCGGGTGGCGGGCAAGCTGGTGCTCAATGAGGATTTCTGGCTGGAATTTCTCGAAAAAGCCATGGACGGCACCCTGGACCTGGACAACTGCTGTGTGGACGTGAGCGATTCCACCTTGAGCAACGTGCAGTGTCTGGAAAGTTTATACCCCTGTATTCTGCACGACAGTGAATTTTCCTTTGGCGGAAAGATCACACTGAAGCAGGACACCCCCGAGATCGTACGCCTGCGCGGGCTGGTGTTTACCCGCAAGAGCCTGTGCGAGACCGTGTCCTCGGGCGGGAACTTGCAGATGGCCGTGGGCCGCCTGACCGCCGACGGCCAGTACGCGGTGATCGTGTCCACGAGCCTGGCCCAGATCGACACCGCCGCCCGCGTGCTGGGCAGCGTGCTGCCGCCGGTGGCGCTTTTGCTGTTCGGGCTGAATCTGCTGGCCGCGGCTTTGTTCAGCCAGTGGTTCACGCGCCCCCTGTACCGCCTGGCCGAGGGCGCGCGCCGCATGGCCGCCGGCGACTACGACGTACAGGTGCAGGTGCACCGCCGGGGCGAACTGGGCCTGCTGGCCCGGGAGTTCAACCACATGGCCCGGGAGGTACGCCGCTCGGCCCAGCTGGAAAAGGAGATCCTGGCCAATGTGAGCCATGACCTGCGCACCCCGCTGACCCTGATCAAGGGCTACGCCGAGACCGTGCGGGACCTGACCGGCACCGACGAGGAACGCCGCACCGAACAGTGCAACATCATTGTGGACGAGACCGATCGCCTGTCGGCCCTGGTCAACAGCGTGATGGAACTGAGCAAGGTGCAAAGCGGCGTGGAGCGTCCCAACCTGGTGGACTTTGACATGAGCGGGCTGTGCTTTGAAGTGGCCGGCCTGTACGACGCCGTGTGCGACCAGAACGGCTGGACCCTGCGCCTGGAAGCCGATACCCCCTGCCCCGTGCGCGCCGACCCCGCCATGATGGAGCGGGTGCTGCACAACCTGCTGGGCAACGCCACCCACCACATGGGCGAGGACGGGGTGTTTGTGCTGCGGGCCTACCCGCTGCCCAACGGCGTGTGCCGCGTGGAGGTGGAGGACCACGGCCCCGGCATCCCGCCCGAAGAACTGCCCTACCTGTTCGACCGCTACTACCGCGCCCGCAAGGATGCGGGCAAGCCGGGCACCGGGCTGGGCTTGTCCATCACCAAGGCGATCCTGCAGCAGCACGGCTTCAACTTTGGCGTCAACAGCGAACTGGGCCGCGGGTCGGTGTTCTGGTTTGAAATGAAG
>DBRU01000009.1 GCA_002306375.1 Faecalibacterium sp. UBA1360 | reverse complement strand
TTGACGCCAAAAAGGAACAAGTCCCCGGCAAGCAGCCGCCCGCCAAGAAACCACGCAGCCAGCCAAAACAACAGACGGGACAAGTCCCGTCCCTACAAAGCAAGGCAGGCATCAGGCAAAAGGCAAGCAGCCGCCCGCCAAAAAATCGACCTCACAAGAAAGAAGGATGTTGTATGTCCGCCGCATCTTCCATGGGCGAGGGCAGTATCCGCCGCTGGATGCTGTCCCTGGCCCTGCCCGCCGTGGTGGCCCAGGTCATCAATCTTCTCTACAACGTGGTGGACCGCATCTACATCGGCCACATGCCCGGGGTGGGGGCCACGGCCCTGACCGGCGTGGGGCTGTGCATGCCGATCCTCATGCTGGTCAACGCCTTTGCCATGCTGGCCGGGGCCGGCGGCGCGCCCCGGGCCGCCATTGCCATGGGCGCCGGCGACCGCGACGGGGCCGAGCGCATTCTGGGCAACTGCCTCAGCGTATTGCTGGGCATCGCCGTGGTGCTCACCGTGGGCTTTTACGCCGGCGCGCCCACGCTGCTGCGCCTGTTCGGCGCCAGCGACGCCACCCTGCCCTACGCCTTGGGCTATACCCGCATCTATGTGCTGGGCAGCGTGTTCGTGCTGGTGGTGCTGGGCATGAACCCCTTCATCACCACCCAGGGCTTTGCCAAGTTCAGCATGCTCACCACCGTCATCGGGGCCGTGTGCAACATCATCCTGGACCCCGTGTTCATTTTTGCCCTGGACATGGGCGTGCGGGGCGCGGCCATTGCCACCGTGCTCAGCCAGGGCGTCAGCGCCGTGTGGGTGCTGCTGTTCCTGTCCGGCGAGCGCACCCGCCTTCGCCTTCGCCCCGAAAACATGGTCGTCCGCCCCCGGGTCATCCTGCCCTGCCTGGCCCTGGGCGTGTCCACCTTTGTGATGATGGCCACCGAAAGCCTGCTCAGCATCACCTTCAACGCCAGCCTGTCCCGCTACGGCGGCGACATCGCCGTGGGCGCCATGACCATCATCACCAGCGCCAGCCAGCTCATCTCCATGCCCATCCAGGGGGTGTGCCAGGGCGGCCAGCCCCTGATCGGCTACAACTTCGGCGCCGGCAAGCCCGACCGGGTGCGGGCGGCCTTCCGCTGCCAGTTCACGGTCTGCGTGGCCTACGCCGGGGCCTTCTGGCTGGCCATGATGGCCGTGCCCGGGGTGTTTGTACATATCTTCAACTCCGACCCCGAACTGGTGGAGTACACGGTCTGGGCCATGCGCATCTACATGGCCGGCATCTTTGCCAGCGGGTTCCAGACCTCCTGCCAGCAGGGCTTCGTGGCCCTGGGTCAGGCCAAGATCAGCCTGCTTCTGGCCTGTTTGCGCAAGCTGATCCTGCTGATCCCCCTGATTTTGATCCTGCCCCGGTTCATGCCGGACAACCGGGTGTTCGCGGTGTTTTTGGCCGAGCCGGTCAGCGACATCCTGGCCGCCGCCGTTACCTCCGCCACCTTCTTCCGCCGCTTCGGGCGCATCTTGCGCCAGGGCCCGGGCGGCGCCCGGTAAAGGGCCATACAAAAGAAAGGCTCCCCTTTTTGACCAAAAGGGGAGCCTTTTTGTTGTAGAATCTGCCCGGCTTATGCCCCGGCCCCGCAGGCGGCCAGGATGGCCTGGGCCTCGCCGGCGGGCAGGCCCAGGCGCAGGGGGGCGGGCTCGTCGGTGTTGGGGGCGTCGCACAGGTCCAGCCACCAGGTCTGCACGTCCAGCCATTGACCAAACTTGTACCCGGCCCTTGGCTGCACACCCGCCTTCACAAAGCCCATGGCCTTGTGGAAGGCCTCGCTCTCGGGGTTGGGGTGGGTCACCAGGGCCGCCGCGGCCCGGTACCCCTGGGCCTTCAGCAGGGCCAGCAGCGGCGCGTACAGCCGCCGCCCCACCCCCTGGCCCAGGCAGTCGGGGGCGCAGTAGATGGTGGTCTCGACGCACCAGGCGTAGGCCGCCCGGGGATGCAGCGGGTGGGCGCAGGCGTAGCCGCACAGCCGGCCGGCGGTGTCCCGGGCCACAAGGAAAGGCGCCCGGGCCAGCACCCCCCGCAGGTTGTCCAGCATCTCCTGCTGGGTGGATTCCTCGTACTGGAAGGTGGCCGTGGAATGGGTCACGTACCAGTTGTACAAGCGGCACAGATCGGGCACGTCCGTTTCCCGGGCAAAGGTCACGGTCAGGGCGTGCTGGGCGGCCCAGGCGGCGGCCAGGGCCTCTTTTTCGGCCTTGGTCATGCGCTTGAGGGCGGCTTCCCGCCGCAGGGCCTCGCTCTTATCGGCGCAGCGCTCAGCCCAGGCCAGGGCCGCGCCCCCCTTCATGCGGGTGTAGCGGGCCCCGGTCCCCGCCGCGTGGCGGCGCAGCCGGCGGGCCAGGTCGTTGGTCCAGCCCGCGTACAGGCTGCCGTCGGCGCACCGCACCAGATAGGCCCAGGCTTCGGGCGCGCCGGGGGCCCGGGCTTCGGCGGGCAGGGGGGACGGCCCCCGGGCCGGGTCGTCGGTCAGGTAGGGGACGGGGTTCATTCGCTCACCGGCTTTCCGGCCGCGCGCAGGGCCCGGCGGCAGGCCTCGATGGCCTGGTCCCTGTCGTCCGCCGTGACCAAAAACCGGCTGGGGTGGCAAAACCGCAGGCCCAGGCCGCTTTTTTCCCGCAGGACTTCCTCGGGCTGGCCGGCCCACGCGGGCGGGAAGGGCACCTTGCTGCGCCGGGTCTTGTAGTCGGTGACGCACTGGGCGCTGTACCCGCCCCGCTGGCTGGGATACACCACGAACAAGGCGTCGGTCTTGTACAGGCCGTTTTTCCAGGGCATGTAGGCGGGCAGCACCACGATGCCGTCCCTGGCGGCCTTCCAGGCCCGCTGCACGGTCTCGTCGGCCCGGTTCACGGCGTTGGCGGCGGCGATCTCGTTGCGCAGGATCTGGTCCGCCACGGCCACGGCCCGCCAGAAACACTCGTCGGCGTCGTCCTTCGAGTCCCACACCGGGTTGAAGGACCCGATGGCGTCGGCCAGGGAGTTGGGCTCGCCGGTGTTGTCGTTGAGGTCCAGGGGCTGGACGAAGTTTTCGTCCATCAGGCGGGCCTGGTGCTCGCCCACCAGCCGGGGCCCGAACACCCGCCACAGCAGCCCGAAGGCCGCGTAGGGCGTGCCGTTGGGGCGGCAGTCCCGGGGTTCGCTGTGGTGGTCGAACATGCCGCCGCCGATGTCGAACACCAGCCCGTCAAAGTCGTCGGGCACCGTAAAGCCCCGCGTGATCTGGATGTCGGGGCGCAAAATGCGCAAAAGCGCGGTGGAAAACACGTCGTCGGCGTGGAACTTGCCGCCGTGGGTAAAGCCTTTGGCCGGGATCTTCATGGGGTGCCTCCTGCATGTTCAGGCCGCCGGGCGGCCGGGTGGGGATGGTATCCCGTTTATTATACCACGCTTTGCCCCCGGGGGGAAGGCCGGCCCCCCCGGGGCGGGCAAGGCGCGGCCAAGGAATGTTTTTTCACATTCTTCCTACTTGCAACAAACGGGGAATCTGTTATAATAATAGGTTGTCGATACATTCATTTTCACTCGCAGCATTGTACAAAAAAGGAAGTTCACATGCAAAAGATCTCAAATGTTGTGCGCAGCCGCAAATTCTGGCTGGGCACGGTTTTGCCCTTTGTTCTGGCGGTGGCGGCGGCCTTTATCGCCCGCTACCAGCTGGAACTGTCCGACGGCGTCACCCCCGACTACATGGCCGGCCAGTGGCCGCTGTACGCCCCCCTCAACGCCATGACGGCCTTCTGCCTGACCCTTCTGCTCTTTGCCCTCATCGGGCGGTGGAGCGTGGCCACCGGCGTGTCCGGGGCGGTGTTCACGGTGCTGGCCATCGCCAACTACTATACCCGGGACCTGCACGGCACGGCCCTGATGCCCCAGGATATCCTGAACATCGCCACCGCCGCCGAGGTCATGGGCAGCTACACCCTGCGCATCACCGAGACGGTGCGCACCATCATCGCTTTGTATCTGCCGGTGCTGGCGGCGTCCGTGGCCCAGCATTTTCTGGCCTACGGCCGGGCCAAGGCCCCCAAAATCGGCTGGAAGCGCCGCCTGGGCCGCTGGGCCGGGTGCGCCGCGGGCATTTTTGCCATCGTGTATGTGGGGTATCTGGCGCCCTTCTGCATCAAGCCCAAGCAGACCTACGGCTGGGCCTGGCAGCTGACCTATTACAAGTACGGCTACCTGGCCGGCACCATCGAGTCGGCCAGCCTGCTGGTGGACCCCATCGTGGCGCCGGACAANNNNGAGCAGGAATACCCCGACATCGTGCTGATCTTGTCCGAGAGCTGGTACGATTTCAGCCTGGTCACCGACCTGCAGGCGGACGTTGACTATACCTCGGTGGTCAGCAGCCTGCCCAACACGATCCAGGGGCACACGGTGTCCCCCCAGGTGGGCGGCGGCACCAATTCCAGCGAGTACGAGATGCTCACCT
>DBRU01000060.1 GCA_002306375.1 Faecalibacterium sp. UBA1360 | reverse complement strand
CCGGTATTGACCGGGGCCGCCGTGACCGGCGGCGCGGTGCAGCTGCGCTTTGCCTGCACGGGGGGCGCGCTGCGACTGAACGAGGGGGACGCCGGCTTTGAACTGGCGGGGCCGGACGGCTGCTTTGCCCCCGCCCGGGCCCTGGTGACAGCCCCCGACACCGTCAGCCTGCCCTTTGCGGGCGGTGCGCCCGCGGCGGTGCGCTATGCCTGGCACAGCTGGGGGCCGGCGGGGCTGTTCGGGGCCAATGGACTGCCTGCGTTCCCGTTTTGCTGTACCCTGGGACATTGATGTCCCGCGTCCCCGGCCCTGCGCAAATTTGCGGGCCGGGGAACTGTTATTTTTGCCGCAAATCGTATTCGCTTTTGGGGCATTGTATGGTATAATGTGCTCAAATGGCAAAAGGGGGATCGACCCATGCTGCACATCGATCGTGACAGCGGTTTTATTGCACTGCACACCGCCCACACCACCTACCAGATGCAGGTGGACGGGCAGGGGCGGCTTGTACATTTGTATTACGGTGCGCGCTGCGAAGCGCCCCGGCCGTTCGCCCCGCCCCAGGGGGACCCTGGCTGCTGGCCCAACCTGCTGGGGATGGAATGGCCCGCCCCCGGCATCGGGGACAACCGGTACCCTTTTTTTGAACCGGAATTTGCCGACGGCACCATCGCGGCGGACCTGCGCTTTGCCGGGGTGGACGTTTTGCCCGAAAAATACGCTTTGCCCGGGCTGCCCGCCTTCCGCTACGGCGGCGAGGGGGTGTGCGTCAGCCTGCGGGACGACACGGGCCTGCGGGTGGAACTTCTCTACGGCGTGTTTGAAGAGTGCGACCTCATCACCCGGGCGGCGGTCATCAAAAACGACGGCGCCGCGCCGGTGATCCTGCGGGGGGCGCCCTCCGCCGTGCTGGACCTGCCCGAAGGGGCCGGCCTTGACCTTGTGACCTTTGACGGGGCCTGGGCCGCCGAGCGCACCCCCCACCGGGCTGGCGTGCGCCCCGGCGTGCAGAGCGTGGGCAGCGTGGGGGGCATCCCCACCCACGCCCACAACCCCTTTGTGGCGCTGTGCCGCCCCGACGCCGGCGAGGACCACGGCGATTGCTGGGGCGCGGCGCTGGTGTACAGCGGCAACTACCGCTGCCAGTGCGAGCTTTCGGCCGCCGGCGTGCGGCTGAGCCTGGGCATCGAACCCTACCACTTCGCCTGGACCCTGGCCCCCGGCGAACACTTCGTCACCCCCGAAGCCGCCTTCGTGTTCAGCGCCGAGGGCTTCGGCGCCATGAGCCGGCGGCTGCACGACGCCATCCGGGATCATCTGCTGCCCGCGCCCTGGCGGGATATGCGCAAGCCCCGGCCCGTGCTCATCAACAGCTGGGAGGCCTGCTACTTCGACTTTGACGAGCCCCGCCTGTTTGCCCTGGCCGCCGCCGCCAAAAAGGCGGGCATCGACCTGTTCGTGCTGGACGACGGCTGGTTCAAGGGCCGGGACGCCGACAATTCCAGTTTGGGCGACTGGGTGGCCGACCCACGCAAACTGCCCGGCGGCGTGGCCGGGCTGTGCGCCAAGATCAACAGCCTGGGCCTTGATTTCGGTATCTGGATCGAGCCCGAGGCCGTCAACCCCGACAGCGACCTTTACCGCGCCCACCCAGACTGGGCGCTGCACATCCCCGGGCGCGAGACCCTGCCCATCCGCAACCAATATACGCTGGACTTCTCTCGCGAGGAGGTCCGGCGGGAGATCTTCCGCCAGCTGTGCGCGGTGCTGGACTCCTGCCCGGTGCGCTATGTCAAGTGGGACATGAACCGCAGCCTGGCCAACGTGTACAGCGCCGCTTTGCCCGCCGCCCGCCAGGGCGAGGTGTACCACCGCTATGTGCTGGGCGTGTACGAGATGCAGCAGAAACTCACCGGCCGCTACCCCGACCTGCTGCTGGAAAACTGCGCCGGCGGCGGGGCCCGCTTTGACTGCGGCATGCTGTACTATTCGCCCCAGATCTGGTGCAGCGACAACACCGACGCGCTGGACCGGCTGAGCATCCAGTACGGCACCAGCTTCTGTTACCCGCCCTGCGTCATGGGCGCCCATTTTTCCACCGTGCCCAACCACATCACCGGGCGCGCCGCCAGCGTGGAGGCCCGCATGGCGGCGGCCTTGTCCGGCACCTTCGGCTTTGAACTGGACCTGACCCGCTACACCGACGCCCAGCTGAACGACCTGCGTCCCTATGTGGATTTCTACCGTGCCCACGGCGCGTTGCTGCGGGCGGGGGACCTGTGGCGTCTGGTGCCGCCCACCGGCCGGGGCGCGGCCTGGGCCATTGCCGCCAAGGACGGGGGCGAGGCCGTGGTGTTCGCCGTGGGCGATGTGCTGGACGGCCGCAGCCTGCCCTTGCCCTTTGCGGCGGCGGGGCGGTGGCGTGCCGCCGCCCCCGGAGCCAAAGTGGAAGAATGGGAAGGCGAAACGCTGCGCCGCCACGGCCTGCCCCTGCCCAAGGCGGGGGGCGATCTGCCCGGGTATCTGTGCTGGGTGTGCCGTGCCGAGCCCGCCGGGTAAAGGAGGGCCGCGTTTATGGAACACATCTGCGGGGTGACCTTTGCCCCCTTTGCCCCCCGTGGCACGCTGGCTGCGCCCTGTGCCGCCCAAAGCCTGCGGGCCCTGGCCCGGGACACGGCGGCCAACTGGGTGGTGCTGGCCCCGGCCGGGGTACAGGCCACCGCCTTTACCGAGACCATCGACTGGCAGGGCCCTTACACCTGCGCCGACGAAGAACTGCTGGCCGCCATCGCTTTGGCCAAAAGCCTGGGGCTCAAGGTGGCGCTCAAACCCACGGTCAACTGTCTGGACGGCACATGGCGGGCCCACATCCGCTTTTTTGACCACGATGTGCCCTGCGAACCCAAGTGGTGCAACTGGTTTGCCTCCTACACCGATTTCCAGCGCCATTACGCGGCCCTGGCCCAAGGGGCCGGGTGCGACCTGTTCATCACGGGCTGCGAGATGGTGGAAACTGAACACCGGGAAGGGGAATGGCGCGCCCTGCTGGCCGCCGTGCGGGCACAGTACGCCGGGCCCGTGAGCTACAACACCGACAAATACGGCGAGGACCACGTGAACTGGTGGGACGCCGTGGACATGATCTCTTCCAGCGGATATTACCCCCTCAATGACTGGCCCCGCCAGCTGGACCGCATCGAAGGGGTGGTGCGCCGCTTTGACAAGCCCTTCTTTTTCGCCGAGGCCGGGTGCATGAACGTGCGCGGGTCGGCCGCCGTGCCCAACGACTGGACCCTGACGGGGGCGCGGGACGACGAGGAGCCCGCCGCCTGGTACCGCGCCATGTTCGACGCCTGCGCCGCCCGCACCTGGGTGGGCGGATGGGCCCTGTGGGACTGGCCCGCCGATCTGGAGAACCCTTCCCCCTATGCGCTGAGCGGACGCCCGGCCCTGGCCATCGTCCGACGCAGATACAGTACCTTGCTCAATCTTTAAGGGAGTGTGACCTACATGAACAACATCCAAGCAAGCTACGACGCCTGGCTGGCCCAGCCCGGCCTGCCCGAGGACCTGGCCGCCGAACTGCGGGCCGTGGCCGATGACCCCGAGGCTGTCAGCGACCGGTTTTACCGGGACCTGGCCTTCGGCACCGGCGGCCTGCGGGGCGTCATCGGCGCGGGCACCAACCGCATGAACATCTACACCGTGCGCAAGGCCACCCAGGGTCTGGCCGATTACCTGAACTCCACCGACCTGCCCAAGAAGGTGGCCATCGCCCATGACAGCCGCCACAAGGGCGACCTGTTCGCCCGCGAGACCGCCCGCGTGCTGGCTGCCAACGGCATCACGGCCTGCCTGTACCCCCGCCTGGAACCCACCCCGGCTTTGTCCTGGGCGGTGCGGTACCTGG
>DBRU01000002.1:3994-4764 GCA_002306375.1 Faecalibacterium sp. UBA1360 | reverse complement strand
CGCACTTGCAAAGGCGACCAAAAAGCGGTACAATAAACTGATTTTGCGTTTTTTCGCGCGGGCGTTTGTTCGCCCTTCCGCGCGCCACATATCCACACACCCCGGGAGGTCCAGCCCATGAGAGTCGGTCTCGACATCGGTTCCACCACCATCAAATGCGTCGTCCTGGACGAGCAGGACAACATCGTCTACTCCACCTACGAACGGCATTTCAGCCACATCATCGAAAAAGGCCGGGAGCTGCTCACCCGCGTGCGCAAGGACTACCTGCCCGAGGACGGCCGGGCGCTGCTGGCCATTTCGGGGTCGGCGGGCATGGGCCTGGCCGACAGCTGCGGCGTGCCCTTTGTGCAGGAGGTGTTCGCCACCCGCGTGGCCGCCAACCGCCTGGCCCCCGGCACCGACTGCATCATCGAGCTGGGCGGCGAGGACGCCAAGATCCTGTTTCTGACCAAGGGCACCGAGGTGCGCATGAACGGCTCCTGCGCCGGCGGCACCGGCGCTTTCATCGACCAGATGGCCACCCTGCTGAAAATGTCCGCCGACGAGATGGACAAGGCCGCCCGGAGCGCCACCCGTACCTATACCATCGCCTCCCGCTGCGGCGTGTTCGCCAAAAGCGACATCCAGCCCCTGATCAACCAGGGCGCCCAGGCCGGGGACATCGCAGCGTCCATCTACCAGGCCGTGGTCAACCAGACCATCGCGGGCCTGGCCCAGGGCCGGCCCATCAAGGGCAAGGTGCTGTATCTGGGCGGGCCGCTGACCTT
>DBRU01000002.1:3078-3920 GCA_002306375.1 Faecalibacterium sp. UBA1360 | reverse complement strand
CCCCTGTTTGCCAGCAAGCAGGAGTACGAGGACTTCCACGCCCGCCACCTGCGGGCCGCCGTGCCCTGCGTGCCCTTCGGGGCCGACTGCGGGCCCGTGCACATCGGCATCGACTCGGGCTCCACCACCATCAAGCTGGTGGTCATCGACGACCGGGACAACATCCTGTTCACCAGCTACCAGCCCAACCTGGGCAACCCCATCCCCCTGGTGCGGGAGACCCTGCTCAAGCTGTACCGGGACCACCCGGGCCTGGAGGTGGCCAGCGTGACCACCACGGGCTACGGCGAGGAGCTGATCAAGAACGCCTTCCACTGCGACCGGGGCCTGGTGGAGACGGTGGCCCACTTCACCGCCGCCAAGCACTTTATGCCCAACGTGGATTTCATCATCGATATCGGCGGCCAGGACATGAAGTGCTTCAAGATCGAGGACGGGGCCATCGGCAACATCTTCCTCAACGAAGCCTGCTCCTCGGGCTGCGGCAGCTTTTTGCAGACCTTCGCCCAGGCCCTGGGCTATGACGTGAAGGAATTCGCCGCCCTGGGCCTGTTCGCCGACAAGCCCGTGGACCTGGGCAGCCGGTGCACGGTGTTCATGAACTCCAGCGTCAAGCAGGCCCAGAAGGACGGCGCCTCCATCCAGAACATCAGCGCGGGGCTGTCCATCTCGGTGGTCAAGAACGCGCTGTACAAGGTCATCCGCGCCTCCGGCCCCGAGGAACTGGGCCGCAACATCGTGGTGCAGGGCGGCACCTTCTACAACGAGGCCGTGCTCCGCGCCTTTGAGAAGGAGATGGGCGTGGAGGTCATCCGCCCCGACATCGCCGGCCTGATGGGCGC
>DBRU01000002.1:2208-3066 GCA_002306375.1 Faecalibacterium sp. UBA1360 | reverse complement strand
GAAGGCCCTGGAAGCCTTCACCCAGACCGTGCAGACCGTCACCTGCAAGGGCTGCGGCAACCACTGCCAGCTGACCGTCAACATCTTTGCCGACGGCAAGCGGTTCATCTCGGGCAACCGGTGCGACAAGCCGGTCACCGGCAAGGCCGCCGACGACGACCTGAACCTGTACGCCTACAAGCTGGCCCTGCTGGAAGGCTACCGCGCGGCCCCCGCCCCCGACGCCCCCCGGGCCACCGTGGGCATCCCCTTGTGCCTGAACATGTATGAGCTGCTGCCCTTCTGGCATACGCTGTTCACGAAGNNNGGCCAGGCCACCATCCCCAGCGACACGGCCTGCTTCCCGGCCAAGCTGGCCCACGGCCACATCGCCGAGCTGGTCAAGATGGGCGTGGACGCCATCTTCTACCCCTGCATGAGCTACAACGTGGACGAACACCTGGGCGACAACCACTACAACTGCCCGGTGGTGGCCTACTACCCCGAGGTGCTGGCCGGCAACTGCCCCGAGCTGGAAGGCGTGCCCTTTATCTATGATTACCTGAACCTGTCCCGCCGCAAGGACTTTACCAAGCGGTTCCCGGCGGTGCTGGACAAATACTTCCCGGGTCTGGACGCCAGGGCCGTGACCGCGGCCATCGACGCGGCCTACGACGAGTACGAGCGCCACATGGCCCTGGTCAAGGAAGAGGGCGCGCGCATCATCGAAAAGGCCCGCGCCCAGCACAAGCGCATCGTGGTGCTGGCCGGGCGGCCCTACCACGTGGACCCCGAGGTCAACCACGGCATCGACAAGCTGATCGTGCGCCAGGGCGCGGCTGTCGTCACCGAGGATTCCATCAGCCACCTGCCCGGGCA
>DBRU01000002.1:458-2193 GCA_002306375.1 Faecalibacterium sp. UBA1360 | reverse complement strand
ATGGACCTGGTGCAGCTGGTCAGCTTCGGCTGCGGGCTGGACGCCGTCACCACCGACGAGACCCGGGAGATCCTGCAGGAGGGCGGCAAGCTGTACACCCAGCTCAAGATCGACGAGATCACCAACCTGGGCGCGGTGAACATCCGTCTGCGCAGCCTGTTCGCGGCGCTGGACGAGCGCGCCGAAGACAAAGCGAGGAGCTGAACCATGGAGTACATGACCCCCAATTTCACCAAGGACATGATCCGCACCCACAAGATCCTGATCCCCAACATGGCCGTGACCCAGTTCCGGCTCATGGCGGCGGCGCTGGAATGCGAGGGCTACAATGTGGAGGTGCTGGGCAACTGCGGCAGCGAGGTGGCCCAGCTGGGCCTGAAATACGTGCACAACGACACCTGCTACCCGGCGCTGCTGGTCATCGGCCAGTTCATCGACGCGCTGAACAGCGGCAAGTACGACCTCAAGCACACGGCGCTGCTCATCACCCAGACGGGCGGCGGGTGCCGGGCGTCCAACTACATCAAGCTGCTGCGCAAGGCCCTGGTCAAGTCGGGCTACGGGGACATCCCGGTGGCGTCGCTGAACTTTTCCGGCCTGGAAAAGGACAGCGGCCTGCCCCTGACCGTGCCGCTGCTGCGCAAGGTCATCGCCTGCATCTTCTACGGGGACCTGCTGTGCGCCTTGCGCAGCCAGGTCAAACCCTACGAGAACGCCCCCGGCGCGGCCGAAGCCGCCACCGAGCGCTGGATCGCCGAGATCCAGTCCTGGATGCGCCAGGGCAAGAATTACAGCGCCCCGGCCATGAAACGGCAGTTCCCGGCCATCGTGGCGGACTTTGCGGCCATCCCGGTGACCCGGGCGCCCAAGGTCAAGGTGGGCGTCGTGGGCGAAATTTACGTCAAGTATTCCCCCCTGGGCAACAACGACCTGGAAAAGTTCCTGGAAAGCCAGGACTGCGAGGTCAACCTGCCCGGCCTGATGGGCTTTGTGCAGTACTGCATCGCCAATACCTCGCTGGACGTGTCGCTGTACGGCGGCAGCTGGCTCAAGGCCAAGGGCGCCGACGTGCTGCTGAACTGGCTGGATGATGTCCTGATGTCCTGCAACAAGGCTTTGCGGGACGGCGGGTTCTATGCCCCCGGGTCCTTCCGGGAGCTGATGGAAAAGCCCAAGGGCATCATTTCCCTGGGCGCGAAGATGGGCGAAGGCTGGCTGCTGACCGCCGAGATGCTGGAACTGGTGGAGGGCGGCTACGCCAACATCGTCTGCGCCCAGCCCTTCGGCTGTTTGCCCAACCACATCGTGGGCAAGGGCATGGTGAACAAGATCCGGGCCTTGCACCCCGAGGCCAACATCACCCCCGTGGACTACGACCCCAGCGCCACCCGCGTCAATCAGGAGAACCGCATCAAGCTGATGCTGGCCGTGGCCCGGGAACGCCTGGACAAGACCCCCGAAGCCCCCGCCCCCCTGACGGCGGAGGACCTGGCCGGCGGCGCGCCGTCCATCCAGAGCGCGGTACCGGCCGGGGTGTAAGGCTTTGGCGCAAGCCGGCGCGGGGGAATGGTTTTGAAAATGCACGGCTACTGTTTGCCTGATGTTTGCCTTGCATTGTTGGGACGGGACTTGTCCCGTCCGGGGATGTGTGCGGCGGCGCAGGGCCCCGCGGACGGAATGAATTCCGTCCCTACGAACCGGGGCAAACCATCGCCCGCACAAAAACGGGAGACCG
>DBRU01000002.1:297-451 GCA_002306375.1 Faecalibacterium sp. UBA1360 | reverse complement strand
CCCCTTACACAGGGGAGCCTTTGGGTGCCGCCACCTTATAAGCCTCCCCTGTGCAAGGGGAGGTGCCGCGCAGCGGCGGAGGGGTTGTAACCTTTGCCGCGTTGCCCGTTACCGGCTCGCCTGCCGCTTCCCCCGCATTGTAGGGACGGGACTT
>DBRU01000002.1:0-162 GCA_002306375.1 Faecalibacterium sp. UBA1360 | reverse complement strand
TCCCCTTACACAGGGGAGCCCTTGGGTGCCGCCACCTTATAAGCCTCCCCTGTGCAAGGGGAGGTGCCGCGCAGCGGCGGAGGGGTTGTAACCTTTGCGGCGTTGCCCGTTACCGGCTCGCCTGCCGCTTCTCCCGCATTGTAGGGACGGGACTTGTCCCGT
>DBRU01000038.1:27128-34890 GCA_002306375.1 Faecalibacterium sp. UBA1360 | reverse complement strand
CCCTGCCCTGGCGCACCCTGAAAGCCCGGTACAGCGCTTTGGGCACCACCTGCCTGGTGCTCATCGCCTGCCTGCCCCTGGGGCTGGATTACCTGGTCTACGGCCACGACCTGACCGTGCACCTGAGCCGCATCGAAGGGCTCAAGGCAGGGCTGCTGGCCGGGCAGTTCCCGGTGCGCATGTACCCCGACCTGCTCAGCGGCAAGGGGTATCCCTTTGGCGTGATGTACGCCGACCTGCTTTTGTACCCGGCGGCGGCGCTGCGCATTCTGGGCTTCCCGCTGCAAACGGCCTACAAGCTGTATGTGTTTGGCATCACGCTGGCCACCGCCCTGGTGACCCGGTACGCGCTGCGCCGTATGCTGAACAGCGAGACCGCCGCCCTGGCCGGCACCGCGCTGTATCTGCTGGCCCCCTACCGGCTGACCAACGTCTATGTGCGCGGGGCGGTGGGCGAGTATTCCTCGATGGTGTTTTTGCCCCTGGTCGTCTACGGCATGTGGCGCATCTGCCGCCAGCGACCCGGCGACAAGGCCGAGCCCTGGTGCTGGGTCCCCCTGGCCCTGGGCTTTACGGGTCTTTTGCAGACCCACCTGCTGACCACCGTNNCCCGGGTCTTTCGCCGCCCCGTTCTGCCCTGCCTGTGCAAGGCGGCCGGCGCGGCCCTTGTGTGGAACCTGTGGTTCCTGACCCCGCTTTTGCACTATATGATCGCCGGCGCGTGCCGCGTCAGCGCCCGGTACGACGCCTTCTCCCTGTGGCAGAGCGCCCTGATGCCCGGGCAGCTGTTCATGCCCTTCGGAGAGGGGGGCGGGTCGTCGCTGGCGCTGTCCCAGGGGCTGAACGGCGAGATGTTTTTGTCCGCCGGGCTGGCCATGGGCCTGGGCATCGGGCTGTTCGTTCTGGCCATGGCGGACCCCGCCGTGCGCAAAGCCGGGCGCGGCGCGCGCCGCCTGGGCGCCTGGGCCCTGGGCATGGGCGCGCTGTGCCTGTGGATGGCCAGCGAGTGGTTCCCGTGGTATGATCTTTCGGTCAGCGACAACCCGCTGTGCATGGCCTTGTCCGGCCTTTTTGGCAAATTGCAGTATGCCTGGCGCATGCTGAGCCCCGCGGCCGCCCTGCTGGCCGTGTGCGCGGCCTGCGCGGTGGCGCTGTTCGCGGCGGCCCGGCCCCAGACGGCGCAGCGGGCCGCGGCCCTGCTGGCCCTGCTGGCCGTTATCCCCGCCGGGTACCTGCTGTACGATGTGTGCGCCGACAGCCCGGTGACCTATTACATGAGCCTTGGGTCCACCGGCGTGGCGCGCCGCGTGCGGGAGGATCAGATCGCCGAGGGCGAATACCTGCCCGTCGACCTGCCGGAGGAGACCGCCCTGCAGACCGCCGACGTGAACCTGTATTTTGACGAGGGCATCGAGGTCCGCGAGGCCGCGCTGGGCACGCTGAGCGTGGAGTTAGCGGCGCACAACGCCCTGGACGAAGCGGCCGCCGTGGTGCTGCCGCTGTATGCCTACCCCGGCTACAGGCTGAGCGACACCGCCGGCGGCGCGGTGCTGGACCGCCAAAACGGATACCTGGCGGTGACCCTGCCCGCCGGGTGGGACGGAACAGTCCGGGTGGAATTTGCCGGATTCCGGTTCTGGCGCGCCGCCGACCTGACCAGCCTGGCAGGCATCGCCGCCATGGCGTTGTGGTATCGCCGCGGGCGCCGCAAAGCCCCCAAAGCCGCCGCAAAGTAACACGCCGCCGGGCGTTCGATTTCGTATTTTGGGGCGGTCTTGCCCCCTTCCGGGGCCCCGCGCTGCCAAAACCACTGGTTTTGCCCGGGTTTTGCACAGCCCGATTTGTTCAAACCGCCAGTTGAAATTTGCCGGCGGGGTCCGTATAATAGTTGCATAACAGCAAGGGCGCTGCGAGGGATCTTCGCAGCGCTTTTTTTGATGTTGGCGCCCGTTGCGGGCAAAACAGAGGGTAAAGGAGTAATCGACATGGCAGCAACCGTTATGGAGATCTACGGCAGCAAAGTGTTCAACGAGTACGAGATGCGCGAGCGTCTGCCCAGTTCCACCTACAAGAGCCTGAAGGCCACCATCGAGCGGGGGCAGCCCCTGGACCTGGACGTAGCCAACGTGGTGGCCAGCGTCATGAAGCGCTGGGCCATCGAGCAGGGCGCCACCCACTACACCCACTGGTTCCAGCCCCTGACCGGCATCACCAGCGAAAAGCACGACGGCTTCGTCAGCCCCCAGCCCGACGGCACCGCCATCATGGAATTTTCCGGCAAGGAGCTGATCAAGGGCGAGCCGGACGCGTCCAGCTTCCCCTCGGGCGGGCTGCGCGCCACCGCCGAGGCCCGGGGCTACACGGCCTGGGACCCCACGAGCTACGCTTTTGTGAAGGATGACGTGCTGTGCATCCCCACGGCCTTCTGTTCCTACACCGGCGAGGCGCTGGACAAAAAGACCCCGCTGCTGCGCTCGATGCAGGCCATCTCCGACCAGGCGCGGCAGGTACTCAAGCTGTTCGGCAAGACGGTGGAACGGGTCACCACCACCGTGGGCCCCGAGCAGGAGTACTTCCTGGTGCGCAAGGAAGACTACGAAAAGCGCCTGGACCTGGTGCTCACCGGCCGCACGCTGTTCGGCTCGGCCCCGTCCAAGGGCCAGGAGCTGGAGGAGCATTACTTCGGCGTCATCCGCCCCGTGGTGTCCGAGTTCATGAAGGAACTGGACGAGGAACTGTGGAAGCTGGGCATCCCCGCCAAGACCAAGCACAACGAGGTCGCCCCCGCCCAGCATGAGCTGGCCCCCATCTACGACACCACCAACGTGGCCATCGACCACAACCTGCTGGCCATGGAGATGATGAAGAAGATCGCCGCCAAGCACGGCCTGGTCTGCCTTTTGCACGAAAAGCCCTTTGAGGGGGTCAACGGCAGCGGCAAGCACAACAACTGGTCCCTGAGCACCCAGGACGAGAACCTGCTGGACCCCGGCGACACCCCCATCGAGAACTTGCAGTTCATGGTGTTTCTGGCCGCCGTCGTCAAGGCTGTGGATGAGTACGCCGATCTGCTGCGCACCTCGGTGGCGACCCCCGGCAACGACCACCGCCTGGGCGCCAACGAGGCCCCGCCGGCCATCATCTCCATCTTTGTGGGCGAAGAGCTGGAAGCCGTCATCGACGCCATCTGCTCCGACTCGCCCTACGCCGGCCCCGTCAAGATGAAGATGGACCTGGGCGTGGACGTGCTGCCCAAGTTCAGCAAGGACACCACTGACCGCAACCGCACCTCTCCCTTCGCCTTCACGGGCAACAAGTTCGAGTTCCGCATGCCCGGTTCCTCCGAGAACCTGTCCGACGCCAACTCGATCCTGAACACCGCCGTGGCCAAGGAGCTCAAGGACTTCTGCGCCGCCGTGGCCGATGCCGCCGACTTTGAGTGCGCGGCCGCCGCCTGGGTCAAAAAGACGCTGAACGATCACCGCCGGGTCATCTTCAACGGCAACGGCTATTCCGCCGCCTGGGAGGAAGAGGCCGAGCGCCGGGGCCTGCCCAACCGCAAATGCACCCCCGACGCCATGATCGCCCTGAAGGACGAAAAGAACATCGCCCTGATGGAGGAGTTCGGCGTGCTGACCAAGACGGAGATGCTCTCCCGCTATGAGGTGGAGATGGAGCATTACAGCAAGGTCATCAACATCGAGGCCCGCACGATGCTCAAGATCGCCAACAAGCAGCTGATCCCCGCCGCCACTGGCTATATGGGCGACGTGGCCGCCACCGCCGCCGCCAAGGCCAGCGTGGCCGAGGGCATTTCCACCAGGGCCGAGACCAAGCTGCTGAGCCGCCTGTCCCAGTACACCGACGAGATGTCGGACGCCGCCGACGCCCTGAAAGAGGCCACCGACCGCGTCAGCGCCATGGAGGACGAGGCCGCCAAGGCCCACGCCTTCCACGACGAGGTGCTGCCCGCCATGGCCCGCCTGCGCGCCGCCGCCGACCTGACCGAGGAACTGTGCGACGAGGAATACTGGCCCCTGCCCTGTTACAGCCGTCTGTTGTTCTACACCGAATAAGCGGGGCCCACAACCGATCCTTCCTTTCCATTTTCTTACACCCGGTCGAAGGGCCCGCCCCATGGCGGGCCTTTCGCCGTTTTTGACGGCCCGGCCGCACTGCAAGGAGCTTTGTTATGAAACACACCGCCCAGGACATCCTGAATTATGTGGAGGATCACGACGTCAAGTTCGTGCGCCTGACCTTCAGCGACATTTTCGGCACCCAGAAGAACATCTCGGTCTATGCCAGCGAGCTGCCCAGCGTGTTCGAATACGGCGTCTGCTTTGACGGCAGTTCCATCGCCGGGTTCATGAACACCGAGGAAAGCGACCTGGTCCTGTGGCCCGACCCGGACACCATGTCCATCCTGCCCTGGCGCCCCGCCGAAGGGCGGGTCATGCGCATGTACTGCGACATCACCCTGCCCGACGGCAAGCCCTTTGAGGGCAACTGCCGGGGGTATCTGCAATCGGTGGTGCGCCGGGCCAGGGCCATGGGCCTGCGCTGCAACGTGGGGTGCGAGTGCGAGTTCTATCTGTTTGAGACTGACGAACACGGCAACCCCACCCGCATCCCCATGGACCGGGGCGGGTATTTTGATATCGCCCCCCTGGACAAGGGGGAAAACATCCGCCGGGAGATCTGCTTTGCCCTGGAGGATCTGGGCCTGCGCCCCCAGCACAGCCACCACGAGAGCGGCCACGGCCAGAACGAGATCGATTTCCGCTATTCCGACGCTTTGCGGGCGGCGGACAATGTCAATACTCTCAAGAGCACGGTCAAGGCCATCGCGGGCAGCAACGGGCTGTTTGCCTCCTTCATGCCCAAGCCCCTGGCCGACCAGGCGGGCAGCGGCATGCACGTGAACATCTCGCTGACCAGGGACGGGCGCAACCTGTTTGAGGGCGACCCCGGACCCGACAGCGAAGCCGGGCACTTCATTGCCGGGCTGCTGGCCCACGCCCGGGAGCTGACAGCCTTCTGCAACCCGGTGCCCAACAGCTACCAGCGGTTTGGCAGCTGCGAGGCCCCCCAGTATGTGAGCTGGAGCCGCCAGAACCGCAGCCAGCTGGTGCGCCTGCCTTCGGCCAGGGGGGAATTCTGCCGCCTGGAGCTGCGCAGCCCCGACCCGGCCTGCAACCCCTACCTGGTCATCGGGCTGATCCTGGCCGCGGGGCTGGACGGCATCCGCCAAAAGCTGCCCCTGCCCGCGCCGGTCAACCGCAACCTGTTCCACAAACAGGCCGCCGAGGGTCTGGAAAGCCTGCCCCGCACCTTGCGGGAGGCCATCACGGTGGCGGCCCAGAGCGAGTTCATCGCCGGCGAGCTGCCCGTGGCGCTGATGAGCAAGTACTTTGAGTACCAGACGCGCCTGTGCATCGACTGCGAGCAGGCCCCCGACCCGGCCGCCTGGGAGCGGGAACGCTGCTTTTTGAGCCTGTGAGGCGAACGCCGCCGCGAAAGGAGGGATGGGCATGGGCCTGGCATTGATCGCATCCGCCGGCAACGCCGCCAACGACTACCTGGCCCGCCATCTGGCCGAGCAGGGCTACGCCCGCCCGGTGATGGTCGCCAGCGGGGGCGAGGCGCGCCGCCGCATGGACGGCAAGGATTTTGAGGTGGTGGTCATCAACGGGCCGCTGCCCGACGAACTGGGCCACGAGCTGGCCCTGCACGCCGTGGAAAAGACCCACGCGGGGGTCATTTTGCTGGTGAAGGCCGCCATCGCCGAGCAGAGCGCCGGGCGCTGGATGGAGCAGGGCGTGCTGGTGCTGGGCAAGCCCTTTACGGGGCCCCAGTTCCGCCAGGCGGTGCTCATCGCCGCCAGCTGCTACCGCCGCCTGGACCTGCTGCGGGCCGAAAATTCGCGTCTGACCGACAAGATCGAGCAGCTGCGCATGGTGGACCGGGCCAAGTGCCGCCTGATCGAGCAGCGGGGCCTGACCGAGGCCGAGGCCCACCGCCTGATCGAAAAGAGGGCCATGGACGCCCGGGCCACCCGGGGCGAGGTGGCCCGGGCTATCCTGGACGAGATGGACGAGGAGGATTGAGGCGCGCCGCGCCGATGATCCGATCATAGAGAGGAGAACGGGAACGATGGGTACAAAATTTATCTTTGTGACAGGGGGCGTGGTCTCGGGGCTGGGCAAGGGCATTACGGCCGCCAGCCTGGGCCGGCTGCTCAAGACCCGGGGGCTGAAGGTGGCGTCCCAGAAGCTGGACCCCTATATCAACGTGGACCCCGGCACCATGAGCCCCTTGCAGCACGGGGAGGTGTTCGTCACCGACGACGGCACCGAGACCGACCTGGACCTGGGGCATTATGAACGCTTCATCGACGAGAATCTGAACAAGTATTCCAACCTGACCACCGGCAAGGTGTACTGGAACGTGCTGCGCAAGGAACGCCAGGGGGCTTACCTGGGCCAGACCGTGCAGATCATCCCCCACATCACCAACGAGATCAAGAGTTATATCTACAACCTGGCCAGGAGCACCGAGGCCGACGTGGTCATCACCGAGATCGGCGGCACCACCGGCGACATCGAGAGCCAGCCTTTTCTGGAGGCCATCCGCCAGGTGAGCCTGGAACAGGGGCCGGAAAACTGCTGCTTCATCCATGTGGTGCTGGTGCCCTATATCTCGGGCTCGGACGAGTACAAGTCCAAGCCGGCCCAGCATTCCTGCAAGGAATTGCAGGGCATGGGCATTGCCCCCAACGTGATCGTGCTGCGGGCGGACGGCCCCGTGGGCAGCGACATCAAGCGCAAGATCAGCCTGTTCTGCAACGTGCGGCCCGACTGCGTCATTGAAAACCTGACCATGCCCAGCCTGTACGAGTGCCCGCTGATGCTGGAGGCCGCCGGCCTGACCCAGGCCGTGACCCGCCAGCTGCACCTGGACACCCCCGAAAGCGATCTGACCGAGTGGAAGGACCTGATCGCCCGCATCGCCACCCGCAGCAAGACCTGCACCATCGCCCTGGTGGGCAAGTACGTCAAGCTGCACGACGCCTACCTGAGCGTGATGGAGAGTTTGTACCACGCCGGGTTCGAGAACGAGAGCAAGGTGGACATCCGCTGGGTGGACAGCGAGCCCCTGACCGACCAGGACCGCTGCGCCGAGGAGCTGGCCGGCGTGGACGGCATCATCCTGCCCGGCGGGTTCGGCGACCGGGGCGTGGAGGGCATGATCCAGGCCGCCCGCTATGCCCGGGAACAAAAGATCCCCTACTTCGGCATCTGCCTGGGCATGCAGATCATGGTCATGGAGTTCGCCCGCCATGTGGCCGGGTACCCGGACGCCAATTCCAGCGAGTTCAAGCCCGACGGCGCCCACAACGTCATCGACCTGATGCCCGACCAGCAGGGCAACCTGCCCAAGGGCGGCACCATGCGCCTGGGCAAATACCCCTGCGCCGTGGCCGAGGGCACGCGGCTGTACGACTGCTACGACAAGACGATGATCGAGGAACGCCACCGCCATCGGTACGAGTTCAACAACGATTACCGGGCCGAATTGCAGCAGATGGGGCTGGTCATCGCGGGTACGAGCCCCGACGGACGCCTGGTGGAGGCCGTGGAACTGCCCGGGCGGGACTTCCACATCGGGGTGCAGTTCCACCCCGAGTTCAAGAGCCGCCCCAACCGGGCCCATCCCTTGTTCAAGCGGTTCATCGCGGCTTCGCTGGCCTGCCAGCAGC
>DBRU01000038.1:1880-27031 GCA_002306375.1 Faecalibacterium sp. UBA1360 | reverse complement strand
CTCTTTGGCCACAAAGACCAGCGCCGCACAGCCCGGCCCGATGTGGGTGCCGATGGCCGCGCCCAGGCGGGCCACACGGCCGCCGCTCAGGTGCAGGTTGTCGTGCATGTAGCGGTGCACGGGGGCGCAGACGGCCTTGTCGTCAGAGTACAGCACCACATAGCCGTAGCGCTCGTCCACGCCGCCCAGCTTGTCGATCTGCTTGAACATGGCCACGAGGGCGCCGGGGCGGCCCCGGGCCGTGTCGGCCATTTTGATCTCGCCGTCGATGACCGACAGCACCGGCTTGATGCCCAGCGCGCCGCCCACCAGGGCCACGGCGGCGGGCAGGCGTCCGCCCTTGTGCAGGTGCTTGAGGCTGTCCACCACGCCCAGGATGCGGATGCGGCCCTTGAGCTCTTCCAGGGCGGCGGCGATTTCCTCGGCGGATCTGCCTTCCTCATCCCGCAGGCGCAAGGCCTCGCGGATCAGGATGGCCTGCCCCTGGGAGGCCGTGCGGGAATCCACGAACCAGACGTCCTGGAACTCGCAGGTCTCGGCGGCCAGGCGGGCGCACTGGTAGGTGCCCGACAGGTTGGAGGAGATGAGGACGGCCACCACCTGGTCGCCCGCGGCGGCGGCTTCCTCAAAAATCGACATGAAGGTCTCGGGGGAAGGCTGGCTCGTGCGGGGCAGCTTGGTCTCGGTCTTAAGGCGCTCATAGTATTCGGCGCCGGTCATGTCCACGCCGTCCAGGATGGCGTCGCCGTTGGCAAAATTCACGTGCAGCGGCACCACCGTCACACCCGGGCGGGCGGCGTCGGCGGGGGTCAGGTCGGCGGCGGAGTCGGTCAAAATGCGGATCATACGACAAACCTCATTTCTCGGCGCAACCGTGGGGACCGCGGATGCTCGCCTGATTGTCTTTTCTCTATTCTAACATACTTTCCCGGAATGTCAAAGACAACCGCGCGCTCCGACGCTTTTTGCCGAAAGCCGTTCAGTCCCGGGAGGTGAGCACGGCCAGCACGTTGACCACGCCGGAGCACAGCATCATGACGCCCACCAGCCGCATGACCATGGCCGTGGAGGCCGCCGGGGCGAACAGGGCGTAGAGCCCCAGCACCACGCACAGCACGCCCACGGTCAGGGGCAGCCACCAAAGCCGGTCGCCCCAGTTCCGGCGCATGAGCCCGGCCTGGATGCTGGAGGTGCCGTTGACCAGCAAAAACACGCAGATCAGCGTGCCCACCAGGGCAGCCAGCGTGTGGGGGCTGAGGATGAAGAACAGCCCGATGACCACCCCGGCCACGCTCAGGGGCAAAAAGGGGCTGTTGACGCAGGTGGCCCGCTGGAAGGCCAGGGCGTTGACGAGCCCGCCGGCCCCGGCGAACAGGATCAGCCAGCCGATCAGGCTGCACAGGGCGGCGGTGGCGCTGTAGGGGCGCAGGGTCAGAAACAGGCCGAGGATGAGGCCGGCCACGGGCATGATGAGGCGTTCCCATTTGGTACGAAACATAGCGGTCTTCCTTTCTGGACAGCGGGTCCGTGGGAGATAGGGTCAGGTCCCGTCGGAGCCGGGGCGCAGGCGGGCGGGTCTTGGGGCGGTGTCTGGCAGGGCGGAGGCAAACAGGTCGTCGCCGTCGGGCTGAAGCTGCTGCACGGCTTCCAGCTTGCGGGTGATGGCCCGGGTGCGCGTGCCGATCAGTTCTTCCAGGTCGCTGCCCGTCTGGTCCAGGTGACGCTGCATGAGTTGCAGCCCCGCGCCGAACTTTTCAAATTCAGTCTTGACCGATGCCAGCACCTGCCATACCTCGCCCGAGCGTTTTTGAATGGCCAGGGTGCGGAAACCCATTTGCAGGGCGTTGAGCAGCGCCGCCATGGTGGAGGGGCCCGCCACGCTGATGTGGTAGTCCCGCTGCAAGCTTTCGGTCAGGCCGCCCGAGACCACCTCGGCGTACAGCCCCTCAAAGGGCAAGAACAGCACGCCGAAGGCCGTGGTGTGGGGCAGCTGGATGTATTTGTCGTGGATGTCCCTGGCTTCCTGGCGCAGCACGACCTCGAGCTGTTTGCGGGCGGCGGCGACGGCGGCGGCATCCCCCGACTCCCTGGCTTCCACCAGGCGGGCATAGGTGTCGCCGGGGAACTTGGCGTCGATGGGCAGCCAGACCCCGCCCCCCTGCCCGGGCAGCCGGACCGCGTATTCCACCCGGTTGGCGCTGCCCGGCACGGTGGCCACATTGCGCTCGTACTGGCCGGGGGCGAGGATGTCCTCGAGGATGGCGCCCAGCTGTACCTCGCCCAGAATGCCCCGGGTCTTGACGCCCGACAGCACTTTTTTGAGCCCGCCTACGTCGGCGGCCAGGTTCTGCATTTCGCCCAGGCCCTTGTAGACCTGTTCCAGCTGGGCGCTGACCGTGCGGAAGGAATCGGAAATGCGCTTTTGCAAAGCGTCCTGCAATTTTTCGTCCACGGTGGCGCGGATCTCGTCCAGGCGGCGGTTGTTGTCGGCCCGGATGGCGTTGAGCCCCTGCACCAGCGCCCCCCGCATACCGTCCAGCCGGGCGGCGTTGGAGTCCTCGAGGCCTTTGAGGCGAGTCTCCAGCAAGGCCAGCTGGGCCGCCGCCGCGTCCGAGGCGGCTTTCTGCCGGGCCGCGCCCGCCCGGTCGATGGCTTCCAGCCGGGCGGTGGAGGCCGCCGCGCTCTGGCGCTGGCTTTCGGCCAGCAGGGCTCCCAGATCCCGCACGGCGGCCTGGGTGGCGCGGGCGGTCTCGGCCTGGGTGGCGCGCATCTGGTCGGACAAGAGGTCGGTCTCGGATTCCATGATGGACTGCACGGCCTTGCGCAGTTCAGCCGTGTCGGTCCCCTGCCCCCGGGCGCGCAGTGTCAGGATCAAAATAACGGTGAGCAGCACATCGCCGAGGAGCGCCAACGCCAGCACCAGGTACAAAAGCGGTTGCATAAATGAAAAAGCCGTCCCTTCTTTGGTCTGCTTTGGGGTCTGCTTGGGTAATGCCCAAAGTATACCACAGGGGACGGCAAATTACAACTATTTGTTGTGTCTTGTCGAAGGATCAGCGCAGGCCCAGGCAGAAGATGGCCGCAAAGCCCAGGGCAATGAACAAGACGCCCAGCAGCTCGGCTTCCAGGCTGCGGCGCTCCACCACGGTGGGGGTGGCGGGGTTGTACCAGATCTCGATCACGTTGCCCACCTGACGGGTCTGGTCGAACCAGAAGGAGTCGTTGGTGGCGGCGGTGTGGCGGATGCCGTCCGGCGCGGTGAATTCCACCACGAAGCAGTACCCGCCGCGCTTGCCGTCCCGGCTCTGGCGGCGGCAGGACACGATGCGGGCGGGCAGGCGGGTGCCGCCGCGCACGGTGCGGTATTTCTCCCACAGGCAGGCCGCGCCCAGGGCGATGAACACCGCGCCCAGCACGCAGTACACAAAGTTGAGCATGGTCATGATCGTACCCTCTCAGTCACGGACAAAGGAGCCTTCCAGCGCCAGGTACTGGTCGAACAGCAGACGGCTGACCCGCCCGCCATACACGAAGGCCGGGTGGTCGGACACTTCCAGCTTGTTGGCAAAGTCCTTGCACATGAACACCGCCACATAGTCGCCGTAGGGCGTGTGCACCAGCCCGCCGTCGTTGCGGCAGGCGTCCATGCTGCCGCTTTTGCTGGCTGTGTAGATCAGGTCTGGGTCGGCGCCCGATTCCTCGGCGTCGGTGTAGTAGGGCGGCAGGTTGCCGGCCAGCATCGTATTGTAGTGCTGCTGGCGCAGAATGTCCCGCATGGCGGCGCTGGCGGCGGGGCTGACCAGTTCGCCCTTGGCCAGCAAAACGAAAAAGCGGCCCATGTCCCGGGGGGTGATCGTGCCCAGAGGCTCGCCCCAGTTGTCCGAGGCAAGGCGACGGTGCAGCGTGGTGGACGCACAGCCGATGGAGCGGATGAAGGCGTTGATGTCCCCGAGGCCCAGGTAGTCGATGAGCATATTGGTGGCGATGTTGTCGCTGCATATAATCATCAGGGTAGCGGCGTCGGCCGCCCGCAGCGCGGCCCCCGTGCCCAGGGAGCGGATCATGCCCGAACCGTCCACAAAATGCTTTGGTTCATAGGTCAGTATCTCGTCCAGACTGGCCTCGCCCCGCTGGGCCTTGGCGTACAGGCAGCCCAGCACAAAGATCTTGATGGTGGAGGCAGACTCAAAGGGTTCGTCGGCGCCCCGCTCCACGGTGTGGCCCCGCAGGTCGTCGGCATACAGGCAAAAGGTGGCGTCCAGGCCGCACAGCTCGGCGGCGACGCGCTTTTCCAGCGTAAGGGAAGGATGCGGCATACAAAAGTTCCTCCGTATGGGGTGGGTCACAGGTTTTCGGCAAAAAAGCGGCGGGCGTTGTGCCAGAAGATCTTGTCCACCTGGCGCGGGGTCAGCCCGGCGGCGCACAGGCCCTCGGCCAGGCGGGGCATATCCTGGGCGCCGGCGATCTCCAGGTCGCCGCCGATGCCGTCAAAGTCGCTGCCCAGGGCCAGGATGTCCTCGCCGCCCACGTCCATGATGTGGCGGGCGTGGCGGGCCATGTCCTCGACGCGGCTTTTCAGGTGATGACGGTCGGGGCTGGGGTCCAGGAAGGCCGCGCAGAAGTTGAGCCCCACCAGGCATCCCCGCTCCCCCATTTGGACCAGCATATCGTCGGGCAGGTTGCGCAGATGGTCGCAGCAGGCCCGGGCGTTGGAGTGGCTGGCCGCAAAGGGCCGCCTGGCCACCCGCAGCAGATCGTAAATGCCCGCGTCGGACAGGTGGGCCACATCCACGATCATGTGCAGGCGTTCCATCTCGGCCACGAAGTCCCGGCCCAGGGGGGTCAGGCCGTGGGTCGTGTCGGGGGCGCAGGGCCAGGGGTCCTCCTTGTAGTCGGGGGACACGTTGGGGGACGCCAGCTCGTTCTGATGATTCCAGGTCAGGGTCATCATGCGCACGCCCAGGCGGTACAGGTCCCGCAAAACAGACAGGCTGCCCTTGCACACGCCCCCTTCCTCCACCGTGAGCATGGCTCCGATGCGCCCGTTTGCATCCAGGGCGTCCAGGTCGGCGGCGCTGCGCACCCAGTACAGGTCCTGCGGATATTGTTCCAGCAGGCGGTGGAACAGGTCCGCTTCCTCCAGGACCGTGACCAGCGGGTCGGCGGGGGCCGCCAGGTCCACAAAGCAGGCAAAGCATTGCAGTCCGTAATTAGCGGCGCGCATACGCTGTAGGTCCACCATGCGGTCGTTGCTCGCAAAGCTCTTGGGCGCGCCCGCGCGGGCGGCCTGGTTGAGCTCGGCCAGGGTGTCGCAGTGCAGATCGAATACCCGCATCCCTCACACCTCCCCAAAGCCGGGCACGCCGGTGATGCCAAGGCCCGGCGCGTCGGTCATGCGGATGACGGGACCCTCGAACACCGGCCCGCCGGTGAAGGGGTCCGTCTTGCACAGGCTGGGACCGTCCAGGTCGATGCAGGTGATCACCGACCGGGCGGCCGCCAGATGGACCGCCGCCGTGACGGCCAGCTTGCTTTCCAGCATGCAGCCCATCATGCAGGGCACGCCGTACACTTCGGCCGCCGCACAGATCTTCAGCGCCTGCCAGATGCCGCCGGTCTTCATGAGCTTGATGTTGATCATGTCGGCGGCGTGACGCTGCAACAGCGTCAGGGCGTCCGCCGGGGAAAAGACGCTCTCGTCCGCCAGCACGGGGGTGGACACCCGGGCCGTGACGTAGGCCAGGCCGTCCAGGTCGTGGGCGGGCACGGGCTGCTCCACCAGTTCTGGGTCCACGCCGGCGTCCTCCAGGGCTGTGATGATGCGCACGGCCTGCTTGGCCTGCCAGCCCTGGTTGGCGTCCACCCGCAGCCTGACCCCGGGGCCCACGGCCGCCCGGATGGCCTTGAGGCGCTCCACATCGGCCAGGCCCTCTTTGCCAACCTTGATCTTGAGGATGTCGAACCCGGCGTCCACGGCGGCCTTGGCGTCCGCCACCATGACGGGCACCGGGTTGACCGAGATGGTCAGGTCGGTGCGCAGTTCCCCCTTGGCCCCGCCCAGCACCTTGTACAGCGGCCGGCCGCAGCTTTGGGCGAACAGATCGTACACCGCCATATCCACGGCGGCCTTGGCGCTGGTGTTTTTGAGGATGCAGCGGTCCAGGCGGTTCATCACGGTATCCAGTTCCTGCACATCCAGACCCGTCAGGGTCGGGGCGATGAATTCCTCCACGGCCGTGCGGATGGAGCCCAGGGTATCCCCCGTGATGACGGCGGTGGGCGGGGCTTCGCCGTAGCCCACGGCGCCGGTGTCGGTCTCGACACGAACGAGCAGGTCATGGACGCTGTCCACGGTGCGCAGCGCGGTCTTGAAGGGGGTGCGCAGGGGGATCTGACATTCAGCGGTGGTGATGCGTGTGATCTTCATACGATGACTTCCCTATTGTATATGGATTTCAGGACCCCGAAACGGGGGTCAGCAGGTCGGTGAATTCGCCCAGCGCATGGCAGACAGTGCCGTCATACCCCACGGTGGTCACGGCGGCGGCCAGGGCGTTGAGCACCGATTCCTCGGCGGCTTCGGCGGCAGCCAGAAACAGCGGGTCCAGCTTGTCCTCATTGAACACGGCGCGGGTGGCGATCTGGGCCGTGTCGCCCCGGTGGATGTCGTGGGCGGTGGTAAAGCCGATGGTGATGTCCCCGCTGCCATGGCCCCAGTAGCTGCCCGCCCGGGCCAGACCGGCGGCGCAGCGGCGGCATACCCGGCCCAGCTGGCGGCTGGACAGGGGGATGTCGGTGGCCAGCACCAGGATGCAGCTGCCCTTGTCCTCGGGGCGGGGCGCCGCGTCCAGGCGGCGGCGGATGGCCGCGCCCGGGCGGCAGCCCAGGATGTCCAGTTCTTCCAGGCGGCCGTGGTTGCACAGGGCCAGCACCCCGATGCAGAAGCTGCGCCCCGCGATATTCAGCATACGGCTGGCCGAGCCGATGCCGCCCTTGAGTTCGTGGCAGATCATGCCTGCCCCGGCCCCCGCGCAGCCCTGGGCAAAGTCGGGGGAGGCAGTCTCGATGGCCCGGTATACCTCCCTCCGGGCGATGATGCGCTCGGTGATGTCGTTGAGGGTGCCGTCGTTGCACTCTCCCACCACGGGGTTGAAGCTGCGCAGCCGCTCACCCCTGGCGGCGCAGGCGTCGGCGGTGTACTGCACCAGCGCGTCGGACACAAGGCCCACGTTGAGGGTGTTGGTCAGGGCGATGGGGCTTTCCAGCTGGCCCAGTTCCTGGATCTGCACAAGGCCGGCGGTCTTGCCGAAGCCGTTGATCACATGGGCCGCCGCCGTGCAGCGGTGGGTGTAGACGTCCTCCCGGGGCAGGATGACCGTGACCCCGGTGTGGTGCCGGTCGCTGTGCAGCGTGACATGGCCGACGCGCACGCCGGGCACGTCGGTGATGGCGTTGCGCGCGCCGGCGGGCAGATGACCGGGCACAAAGCCCAGGTCGCGGATGGTGGGCATAAGGAAGGCACTTCCTTTCCTGAACGGGATATGATACAATACCTCCGACAATGCCGCCGGGCAAGGGCGGCCCCGAAGGAGACAATTGTATGAACATCATGATGGCGGTGCCCCAGGTGCTGCAAAACCCCGAACTGCCCAACGGCTGCGAGATCACCAGCTGCTGCCAGGTGCTGCGCTACCTGGGCTTTGACGCCGACAAATGCGAACTGGCCGACCGGTACCTGCCCCGCAGCGAACAATGGTACGGCGCGGACCCAGACCGGGTGTACATGGGCGACCCCCACAAAAACGACGGCACCCCCGAGGAGGGGTACTACTGCTTTGCGGGGCCGGTGGTATGTGCGGCCAACGCCTACCTGGCCGACCACGGCGGCGGGTACACGGCCCGGGACCTGACCGGCGCCGAGGAGGCCGACCTGGTCGCCCAGCTGCAAAAGGGGCGGCCGGTGATCTTCTGGGCGTCGCTGCATTTTGACGACATCGGCTTTGCCCAGGTGGAGCCCTACGCCCTGCCGGGCGGCGGGGTGCACCGGGTGTTCCACACCCTGCACTGCATGGTGCTGTGCGGGGCGGACGAGGACAGCTTTTTTGTGGCCGATCCGCTGGACTTCAACCGCCAGGTGCCCCGGGACCGCTTTATGCGGGTGTACCGCCAGCTGGGCCGCCGGGCCGTGGTGCTGGTCAAAGACGGCGAGGAGCTGTGAGCCCCACCCCATGACGGAGCCAAAGAAGGTCGGTCTTAGGGCTGCATGCTGACAATATCATACCCCGCCCGCCGCAAAACTGCAAGCGCAGAATTGCGGCGGGCGGGGTATCGCTGTTTTACAGGGTGGTCACAGGGGCAGAAATTGCAGCACGATGCCGCACAAAGACCCGCCGCCCCACAGAATGCCGGTCATGAAAAGGTTCTGCTTCCAGCTGGGGTTGACTCGCCACAAAACGGCCAGGCCGATGCCCGCGCCGGCGCACAGCCCGGCGAACAGGCTGCCGAAGCTGATGGCCCCCTGGGCGTACAGCTGGGCCAGCAGCACGCTGGCGGCACAGTTGGGCACAAGGCCCACCAGCGCCGCCGCCATGGGCTGGAAGATGCCCATGCCGGTGAGGAAGCCGGTGATGGTCTCCTCGCCGATGAGCTCGAACAAAAAGCCGATGGCAAAGCTGAACAGCAGGATAAAGACGAAGATCTCGGCCGTGTGGCGCAAGGCGGCCAGAAACACGCCGCTGTGTTCCTCGTGTTCCTCATGGCAGTCGATGTCGGCGGCGCGGCCCGCGTAGCCGCCGTACAGCCCGGCGGGCAGGACCTTGCGCAGGGGCACGTCCAGCAAAAAACCGCCGGCGATGCCCGCCACGATCTTGCCCACGATCAGCAAGGGCAGCGCGCCCCACATGCCGGGGGCCGCGGCCAGCAGCGGGATGGCCTCGTCGCTGGTGGCCACAAAGACGGCCAGCAGCGCGCCCGGGGTGATGACCCGGCTGGCGTACAGGTTGGCGGCCAGGGCCGAAAAGCCGCACTGGGGCACGCAGCCCAGCGCCGCGCCGGGCACAAAGCCCCAGCGCCCGCCACCGGCCAGGGCGCGCTCGATGCGCTCGCCGTGGTTGCGTTCCAGCCATTCGATGAGCAGGTAGGCCAGAAACAGGAAGGGCAGCATTTTGAGGCTGTCCTCAAAGGCGTGTTCGATGGTGTGCAGTAACAGATGTTGCATACAGGTTCCTTTGCTTTGGGTGATAGAGTGCGTGAGTGGAAAACGGCCCGCAGGCCGTGACGGCAAAAAAGGGCCGGGGGCGCTGGGTCCGCGCCCCCGGACGCAGGGTGGTGGTGCTGCGGTCAGTCGGCGTCGCCGTCCGCCCCGGATTCGAAGCTGCGCAGAAGGCGCACGGCCCGGCGCACCTGGGCGGCCGGGATGCGCGCGCGGAAGCGCTCCATGCTGCGGGGGGAGAAGGGCACGTCGTCGGTGAAGGTGTCAAACCCCAGAAAATATTGCAGGTAGGGGCTTTCGCGGATCAGAAAGACGGTCTCGCGGTCGGATACGCCGCAGGCGGCGCGCACGATCAGGCAGCCGAAGGCCACCCGCGCAGGGATCGCCACCTTGCCCGCGCGGCCGAAATGGCCGCTGTATTCCCGTTCGAAGGCGTCCCAGTCGATGGCATGGGCCAGGCGCACCCAGCGGTTCTGTTCGGCCAATTGGCCGTGGTAGGGCGGCAGGTAGTCGTACAGGCTCATCTGCCGTTCGTTGGTGCGGTACAAGGCAAAGCCTCCTTTTGCATCAATACCGCTGCAGCAGCGGGAAGATCAGCGCCAGCACGGCCCAGGCTGCCTGGTACAGCACCAGGGCGGGCAGCGGCAGCGCCGCGATGCCCCCGGCCAGCACCATGATCAGCGCCAGCACGCAGGACAGCAGCACCGATACCGACAGGATCATGGCGGCTTTGCGCTCGCCCTGGGCCGCGCCGGCGGCGGCTTCCAGGCCGCCCACAAAACTGGCAAAGCTGCCCAGATGCAGCATGTTGCCCTCGCTTTCGGGCAGCCAGGCCGTGGCGGGTTCCAGCGCCCGGCGGGCGTCGGTATCCAGCACGCGGACCGTGCCCGTGGGCAGGGCGTAGGCGGTCTCCAGCAGAGCTTCGTCGCAGTTGAAGTCGTCGCAGTCCACGATCAGGGACATGCCCGTGCGGCGCAGGCTGTCCAGCACCATGCCGGTGTCGGGGTCGGCCTGGTAAGCCACCTGGAACATGCTGAACAGTTTGCCCGACACGGCCAGGTAGATGACCCGGCGCTGGTTGACGGTGTGGCGCTGTTCATATTGCAGGCTGGGCACCTCGATGCCGAACTGATCCATCAGGGCCCGGTTGCCGGCCAGCACGCGCTCGCCGTTGATCCAGCCCACATAGCCCTTGCCGTAGACGGTCTCGAAATCGTCCACCTTGTTCAGCAGCTTGCGATTGTCGCCGATCATGCCCAAAAACACGTCCCGCAGGGTGGGCGCGCCGGCGGCAAACATGGACGCCGCATAGATGATGGCCATGTCGATGCGCTCTTTGTGCACGGGCTTGATGCCGCACAGCTTGACGCAGCCCTTGGGGAACAGGTCCCGGGCGCTGACCTGGATGACGTTGATGCGCCCCAGCTGACGGATGTCCCGCCAGCCCGGGATGACCGCGCCCACCTGGGCCGCGCTGCGCTGCATGAGCCGCGCGGGCAGGGCGCTGAGCAATGTACCGGCCAGCGGCGCGCCCAGGCAGAGCACGGCGGCCATGGTGGTAAAGGCAAGGCCCGGGTCCTTGCGGTAGGCAAGGGTGAACACCAGGGCGGCCAGCGCCAGAATGCCCACCAGGCGGCCCAGCTGCTGCTGGTTCTTGTCCGAGCTGCGGTGCGCCGCGCTGGCAGACAAAAAGTCTTTCATGAGCTGGGTGGGGCGGTTGACCAGCACGCTGGGCTGGGGCTGATCCAGGCCCTTGGTCACGGCGCGCAGGATGCCCGCATCCTTGAGGCGGTAGGCCACAGCGTGGTCCACCCTGGCGCTGACAAGGGTAAAGTTTTCCCGGGCGGTGACGGCGTCCAGGCGCTTGCCCAAAGCGTTGAAGCACAACAGCAGCGCCGCGGGGCCGGCCATCAGACACATGGCCTGGGGGTCATACCAGTCCGGCTTGATCAGCAGGGCCCCCAGCTGCACCAGAGCGCCCAGCGCCGCCAAGGCGGGCAGGGTGTCGGCTGTGGGAGATTTGACCACGCCCAGCAGACCCAGAGCCATGGTGCGCCAGCACAGCGCGCACACCACGCCCAGCAGCACCAGCCCGGCGGCCAGCAGCGGGGTCGCGCCGGCGGCGGGGTCCAGCGGGGCCGGCATGGGCAGCGCGCCCGTGGCCGCCACGCCCAGATACAAAAGCACGGCGCCCACCGCCGCGCCCACGATGACGGCGACGGTCAGAAGAAGGATCTGCTTGTCAAGGTCCCGGCGCACGGCGGGGGCGTCCTCGGGGTGTTCGTATTCCCGGCGGCGATGGGCCGGGGCGGGGGCGTCCTCCTCAAAGGGGGCGGCCTGATTTTCCTCGGCGGCGGGGGCTTCGTCCTCGGCGTCGCCGGTCAGGCGCACGCCGCCCGTGCGTTTGGGGCGCGCAGGGGCTTCCACCTCGCCGGTGGTGTCGGTCAGGATGCCCGCCGCCTGGGCAAAGCGATCGTCGTCGGGCAGGTCCTCTTCCTCTTCATTGATGGACTTCTCGATGCCGCGCACAAAAGCGCCGGTATCGGGGCGCGGGCGGGGCTCGGCGTCCAGCTGGGCCACAAAGTCGGCGGTGTCGGCGCTGATGCCCTCCTGCGCGCTCAGGTCCAGCTTGGCCGAAAAGCCGGTGGTGGCCGGACCGCGCCCGGCGGCGATGTCGGCCAGGCGGACTTCGCCGGTCATGGTGGCGGCTTCGTCCCGGGTGATCTCCTCAAAGGTGTCGCCGCGGTCCTTCCCGGCGGGTTCGGCCGCGGGCCGGGCCGGGGCAGACTGCACAGAGGCCGGGGCCGCGGGCGCCGCCGGAGCAGGCTGGGCCGGGGCCGCCGGAGCAGGCTGGGCCGGCCGGGTGCGGGCTGCCGCCGGGGCAGACGTCGGGGCGGCGGGCCGGGGCGCAGGCGCCGGGACCGGCTGGGGGGCCGGGGCGGACTGGGCCAGCCGCGTGCCCATTGCGCCGGCCACCCCCGCCGCGGCCGAAGCCGTGGCCCGGCGTACCGCCGGGGAGGAGGTGAGCTCCCGCAGGAAATTCTGGGTATCGACGCTGGCCGCAGGCGTATACCCGCCCGCCACCGCGTCGGTGGAGGTCATGATCGGCTCGCCCACGGGTTCGCCCACAGGTTCCTTGGCCCGGGGCGCGGACTCGGCGCGGCGGGCCAGCTTCTGGCCAGGAGTAAATTCGATGGTGTTGCGCTTTTTGCGGTAGATGGTGCCGGTGGCGCCGGTAGCGCCGCCCCGCAGCGCATCCCGCAGGCCGGTCAGGGGGCCGGTGGCCGACGACGGATGATCGGCGGCGGGCTCGGCATGGGCGGCGGAATGATAGACCGTGCGCGGGGTCTCGGGCTCCGGCCGGGGTTCCGGCTCGGGCTCGGGTTCCGGCTCGGGCATGGGCTCGGATTCCAGGGTATGGGCCCGGGCTTCGGGCACGATCATATCGCCCACGGTATCCTTTTGAGGGGCGCCGAACAGCTCCCCGAACATGCCCCGCTTGAGCACCGGGGCCGCCGGCGCCAGGCCCTGGGCCTCGCCGTCGTCGGCGTCGTCGGCGTCGGGCGTATACATTTCGACGGAGGGCTCCGCCGTGACGGCCGGTTCCTCCCATTCGGGTTCGACTTCGGGCTGCGGCTGGGCGGGCGGGTCCTCCCGCCGGGTGCTCAAAGACACATTGATGGGCACGAACTGCCCGGAATCTTCGGCCTTGCTCAGGCCGAACAGCCCGCGTTTGCGGCGGGAGGGGTCCCGGAGCTTGCCGTCCTCGTCGGGCAGCACGGCAGCCGTCTTGCCGAAGAACTGCTGGAACTGCTCTTTGCCCTGGTTCAGCGCCTGAGAGTCGGCCTGGCTGCCGCCCGGGGCCATCTTGAGCAGAAAGTTTTTGATGATGCTGGTGCGGGTGGTATCGCCCACCGTGGAATCTCCTGCGCGGGTCGTGCCGTGCTGTTCTTCCGGGCGGGGCTGGGGCTGCGGCTGGGGTTCCGACCGAACTTGCGCCTGCGGCTGGGGCCGGCTTTGGGGCTGCGGCTGGGGTTCCGAACGAACTTGCGCCTGCGGCTGGGGCCGGGAGGCCGGGGTCCGAATGGGCGCGGCCGCGCCCCCCTGCCGGGGCGCGGGCGTTTCGCGGCGGGCCGACGCGGCGGGGGTCTTCTTTTTCAGCAGCTTCATGCTGGGCAGATCTTTGAGCAGATCGTCCAGGATCGTGGTGGAGAATCGGTCGGTGGCCACGCCGCCGCTGACTTCCACCTGGGGCAGATCCTCTTTGCCGATGGGGCCCAGCGCCGGCTGGGACGCGCCGGGCATGGCGGTGTCGATGCCCACACTTTGCAGGATCTCGTCCACCTTGCGCTCATTGACGCTGTCCCGCACGCCGTCGCGGGCCTGCTGATGGCTCAGCTCTTCGAGGATGCGCTCCACCGAGTCGTTCGTTCGTTTGCTTGGCATATCCTTTTCCCCTTCCCGTCCCGCCTGGGCGGCGGCGCCGTTGGTTCAGCGTCCCTTGCGGCGCTGCATGATCTGGTACAGCAGAATGCCGGCCGCGACCGAGACATTGTAGCTGTCCACCCCGCAGTCGGCGGCGGCCATGTCCAGCGTAAGCGCGCCGTCGCACAGTTTGCGGGTCAGGGCCGCGGGGCCCTTGCCCTCACTGCCCATGACAAGGCCGATGGACCCGGTCAGGTCGGTGTCGGCCGGCGAAGCGCCGCCAAGGTCGGCGCAAAATACAAAAACGCCCCGCTCTTTCAGCGTGCGGATCGCCTGGGCCAGGTTGGCCACCCGGGCCACCGGCAGGCGGGCCGCCGCCCCGGCGCTGGCTTTCATCACGGTGCCGGTCACGCCCACGCCGCCACGGCGGGGGATGATGACCCCGTGGGCCCCGCACAACAGGGCCGAACGGATGATGGCCCCCAGGTTGTGGGGGTCCTCGACGCCGTCGCACAAAACAAGGAAGGGCGGCTCGCCCTTTTGCTCGGCCAGGGCCAGCAGGTCCTCCAGCTCGGCGTATTGGATGCGCGCGCCCCAGGCCGCCACGCCCTGGTGGTCGGGCGTGCCGCACATCTTTTGCAGCTTGCCCGCCGGCACCCGCTTGACCACGGCGCCCGCCTCGCGGCCCAGGGCCGTGAAATAGGACGCCGTACGCGGGTCCAGCCCGTCGGCCAAAAGCAGCGTGTCCACGCCGGCGCCGGCGCGCAGCAGTTCGGTGACGGGGTTTTTGCCCCATACAAGGGCGTCCTTGCCCTCGTCGGGTCTGTGCGTATCCTGATCCGGGCGTTCCGGCTTGTACATAGCGTTTCCTCCAGGCGGGCGGGCCCGCAGATTTGCCGCCGGCAAGCCTGCCGACAGCTATACGGATATAGTATACCACAAAGCCCCGGCCTTTGTCACCTGCCGCAGACGCGTCAAAAGTGCAGAATTTTCGCTTTTTCGGGCCCGTTGTTTTGGCGATGCGGCGCGCTTTATACGCTTCGTAATTCCACCGCCCGCCCCTTTTGGTGTTGAAAACCCTGTGGAAAGTGTGGAAAACGCGCCCACTGCGCTGTTTTTCGGCCCGGGCAGGGTGGGTTTTCCACCGAATGTTGAAAGTTTTTCCACATAACGCTCTGGATATTTTGGCCTGTCAAGTTGGCAAAGCTCTGATTTTTTCTTTCACGATCCCACAAATTCCCGCAGTTTGCCCAAGGACCGCGCCGCCTTTGTCTTGCCCCTTCCGCACCCGGAACACCGGGACGAAAAGTTCATCCGGGGCCTTTCAAGGGGTTCTTCCCCCTTGGCAAAAGAAACAAATCCAGCAGTCTTTCTTTGTCCAAAGCGCCAATATGTCCCCGGCTGCCGGATCCACGGGCGGGCAAAGTTTTTGTTGCTTTTTTGTCAAAGTACGGCTATAATGAATTTGTAGCCGTATGCCGCGCGGGGAAGTTGCCCCGCACGGTCTTTTGCACTGCTTATGCAAAGAATCGGGAGGTAATTTCTTATGCTGGTAAACGCGACCAATATGCTGCTGAAGGCCCGCGACGGCCATTATGCCGTGGGTCAGTTCAACATCAACAACCTGGAATGGACCAGAAGCGTCCTGCTGACCGCGCAGGAGATGAACAGCCCCGTGATCCTGGGCGTGTCTGAGGGCGCTGGCAAGTATATGACCGGCTTCAAGACCGTGGCTGCCATGGTGCGCGCCATGGACGAGAGCCTGGGCATCACCGTGCCGGTGGCCCTGCACCTGGACCACGGCACCTATGAGGGCGCCAAGGCCTGCGTGGCCGCCGGCTTCACCTCCATCATGTTCGACGGCAGCCATTATCCCATCGACGAGAACGTGGCCAAGACCACCGAGCTGGTGGCCCTGGCCCATGACCACGGCCTGTCCATTGAGGCCGAGGTGGGCTCCATCGGCGGCGAGGAGGACGGCGTCGTGGGCGCCGGCGAAGTGGCCGACCCCGCCGAGTGCGCCAAGATCGCCGCGCTGGGCATCGACTTTTTGGCCGCCGGTATCGGCAACATCCACGGCAAGTACCCCGCCAACTGGAAGGGCCTGGACTTTGAGGCGCTGGACAAGATCCACCAGTCCACCGACAACATCCCCCTGGTGCTGCACGGCGGCACGGGCATCCCGGCCGACATGATCCGCAAGGCCATCAGCCTGGGCGTGTCCAAGATCAACGTCAACACCGAATGCCAGCTGAGCTTCGCCGACGCCACCCGCAAGTATATCGAGGCCGGCAAGGACCTGCAGGGCAAGGGCTTTGACCCCCGCAAGCTGCTGGCCCCCGGCGCCGAGGCCATCAAGGCCACCGTGCGCGAGAAGATCGAGCTGTTCGGCTCTGCCAACAAGGCCTGATCGTCGCCCAGACAAACAACGCAAAGAAAAGCGCCGTTCCCGGCCGGGAGCGGCGCTTTTTATTTGCAGGAGCCTCAGGACCTGGCTTCCCTGCCCCGCATGCGCAGAAAATACAAAGGGATCTCGAACAGCAGCATGACGATCCAGCCGCCGGCGCAGGCGAAGGCGATGCCGAAGATGCCCACCCGGGGGGCCAGCAGCAGGGTGAACACCACCCGCAGGGAAGTCTGGATCAGCGTGCCGGCCAGGGTGACGCCCATGCGCCCCATGCCCCGGTAATACCCCTGGAAGCCGTTGGTGAAGGCGGGCAGGATGTAAAACACCGCCATGGCCCCCAGGTACTGCGCGCCCAGCCGGATGACCTGCTGAGAGCCTTCGCCCGAAACGAACAGCGAGACGATGGGCGTGCGGAACAGCGCCGTGACGCTGCCGATGAGCACCCAGTAGCCGAACTCCATGAGCAGCCCGGCCCGGAACCCCGCCCGGATGCGGTCGCTGCGCCCCGCGCCCCGGTTCTGGGCGATGAAGGTGGTGATGCCCTGGGCGATGCTCTGCTCGGGGATGCAGGCAAAGTCGTCCATGCGGGTCACGGCGTTGTAGGCGGCCATCACGTCCACGCCCAGGGCGTTGACCTGACCCTGGATCAGCACCTTGCCGATGGGCTGGCAGGCCTGTTGCAAAGCCGTGACGCTGCCATAACGCAGGGTGCGGCCCAACAGCGGCAGGTCGATGCGCCATTCGCCTTTTTGGGGGCACAGGGCGGGCAGGCGGCGGACCAGATACCCGGCGGCCAGCAGGGCGCTGACCGCCTGGGCCGCCACCGTGGTGGCCGCCGAACAGGCGATGCCGAAGCCCAGCGCCCCGATGAACACCAGATCCAACGCCACGTTGAGCAGTGAAGAGAACATCAGAAAACGCAGCGGCGTTTTGGCGTCGCCCACGCTTTTGAGCCCGGCGGCCAGGGCGTTGTAAAAGCAGGTGAAGGGCGTGCCCAGAAAGGTGATGCGCAGATACACCACTGTGATGGCGAAAATGTCGGCGGGCACGTCCAGCCAGCGCAGCAGCGCCGGGGTGAAGGCCAGGCCCAGCACGGTCACCACGGCGGAAAACCAGAACCCGGCGATCAGGGTGGTGGCCAGCTCGCAGCGCAGGTCCCGCTGGCGCCTGGCGCCGAAAAACTCGCTCATGAGCACGCCGGCCCCCAGGGTGACGCCGGTGACGGCCAGGATCACCAGGTTCATCACGGGGGCGGCGGCGCCTTCGGCCGCCAGGGCGTCCCGGCCGATGAACCGCCCCGCGATCACCGAATCGGCCGCATTGTATGCCAGCTGGAACCAGTTGCCCAGCATCAGCGGCAGCGCATACCGCCACAGGTGGCCGGCCGCGCCGCCGGAAGTCATATCCTTCATTGCCATGGCCCTCCTTTGCGTACAAAGCGCGCCCGCAAAAAACGCACCGGGGACGCAAAGTCCCCGGTGCGCGGCAGATCTGACGCCGTCAGCGGGCGTCGCGGTCTTTTTCGGTCTCTTTTTCGATGTAGATGGGGCGGCGCTTGACCTCCAGGTAGGTCTTGGCCAGGTATTCGCCCACAATACCCAGGCAGAACAGCTGCACGCCGCTGCACAAAAGCATGATGCACACCATGCTGGGCCAGCCGGAGGTGGGGTCGCCGAAGACCAGCGCCCGCACGACGACGAACAGAATGCCCACGAACGCCGCCAGGCAGAACACCACGCCGGCCCCCGCCGCGATGACCAGCGGCGCGGTGGAAAAGCCCACGATGCCCTCGATGGAATATTTGAACAGGCCCCAGAAGTTCCACTTGGTCTGGCCGGCCACGCGCTCGATGTTCTCGTAATCGAACCACTTGGTGGAAAAGCCCACCCAGCTGAAAATGCCCTTGCTGAAGCGGTTGTACTCGGCCATGGTGAGCACGGCGTCCACCATTTTGCGGCTCATCAGGCGGTAGTCCCGGGCGCCGTCCACGATCTCGGTGTCGCCCAGGCGGTTGATGATCTGGTAGAACTTGCGGGCAAACCAGCTGCGCACGGGCGGCTCGCCCTTGCGGGTGGTGCGCCGGGTGGCGGCGCAGTCATAGTCGCCGGTGAGCAGGGCGTCCAGCATCTGGGGCAAAAGGGCCGGCGGGTCCTGAAGATCCGCGTCCAGCGTGGCCACGTAGTCCCCCGACGCCGCCTTGAGCCCGGCGTAGATGGCGGCCTCCTTGCCGAAATTGCGGCTGAAGGACACATACCGCACCCGGGGGTCCCGGTCGTGCAGGTCCCGGGCCACGCGCAGCGTGCCGTCCTTGGAGCCGTCGTCCACAAAGATGATCTCCACGTCGGCGCCGTGGCTCTGCTTGAGCCCGGCGGCCACGCGATCGGCCTCGGCATAAAACAGAGGCATGGCTTCCTCTTCATTGTAGCTGGGCACAACGAGGGATATGAGCATGGGAGCATCCACCTTTCGGATAGTCTGTCATGTATCCTATTATACCGCGCGCCCAGCCCGGGCGCAACAATCAAAACCGAACGAGCACATATCCCGCCTGCAACGTGACGCCGGCGGGCAGGGTATCGGCCAGGGCGTCCCCGGCGGCCTGCTGTTCGGGCGTGGGGCGAAGGTATTCGTGCCCCAGCTGCTCCATAAGCAGGTACATCTGTTCGTGGCCGCCGAAGGCCGTCTGGGCCCAGTTGATGACCAGGGTCTGGGGGTTCTCGTAGCGGTACAGCGTGCCCTGGGGCCCGCCGAACACCGTGGCGATGACCCAGGCCGCCGTGTAGGTCGGGTGCCCGGCCGGTATGGCGGCCCGGGCCTCCAGTTCAGGGGAAAGCTCGACTTCGCCGCTGAACACCACGGGCAGCGCGCCCTGCGGGTCCAGAGCCGCCACGTCGGCGGCCACACGGTCCAGGATGCCCGCCTCGTACTGCCAGCGGTCCCGCCCGAAGCGGAAGTCGCCGGTCAGCGCCCAGGCCTCAACCCCCAGCAAGGCCGCCGCCAGCAGGGCGCACAGCGCCCGGCGCACCGGCTTTTGGGGAGCGTCCAGGGCGGGGGCCAGCCACAGCCAGGCCACAAAGGGCACAAACAGCGCAAAGCACTGGCTGGCACGGGCCATCTGGGTGCCGGTGCCCTGCAACAATCCCAGAGAAAACTGGGAGAGCAGCAGCCCCAGCGCCCACAGCCGCCGCCCGGGGCGGGGCGCGGCCCACGACACCAGGCCCAGGCAGGCCAGGGCCAGCAGGGCCAGGGCGGGCACGGCCAGGGCCTGGGCCGCGTACAGGCCGAGGAATTCCCGCACGGGGATCAAAAGGGCGTCCTGCAGACTGTCCCGCCGGAACCAGAAGATGGTCTTGGAGGCCGTGCCGTCCGACCCGGTCACCCCCAGCGCGGCGCGCAGGGCGGCCGAGGCCCCGGCGCGCAGGGCAAGGCCCGCGACCAGCGGCCACAGCCCCCGGACCAGGCGACCCGCCGCGGCGCGCAGACGCCCCGGGGGCGATACCAGACCCAGGGCAAACACCAGCGTCAGCCATACGGGGGCGAAGGACTCGTACAGGCCCAGGGCAAAGGCCAGGCATACGGCCGCCCCGGCGGCCCCGGGCAGTCCCCTGCCCCAGCCGCCCCCCATGTGGGCGAGGGCCAGGCAGGCCGCCACGGCGCACAAAAGATAGCCAAGGCCCACGCCGCACTGGTTGGAGTACATGAGGATCTCGGCATGATAGGGCCACAGCAACAGGCCGCAGGACAGCAGCACAGCCCCGGCCGTGCGGGGCGCGCGGCCGGCCGCCGCGTACACGGCGGCGGCAAACACCAGCCCCGCCAGCGCCAGGCAGAGGGCGGCGAACAGCTCGGGCCAGAAGGGCTGGTATTCCATGATGCCGGTGGCCGCCTGGAGCAAAAACACCGTAAAGCGCCCCTGGCGCAGGAACTCGCCCCCTTGCTGGTAGGTGGCGATGGCCAGGTCGTCCATGTCCACGGCGGGCACCGCCATGGCGTAGCCGTAACCCACCGCCCCGCAGACGGCCAGCGCCGCCCACACAAGCGGGCGGCGGACCAGGGCGCGCAGGGCGTCACGGGGGGAATCGTTCATGGCAAGGGCTCCTTTCAGCGGGCGGTCAAAGCCCCACGGCGGCGGGTTCGGCCACGGGGACGGCCGCTTTTTCGCGGCGGCGCCGGTACACGACCGCCGCGGCCAGGCCTGCCAGCGTCAGCAGGCTGACGGCTTCGGCGGCGCGCCAGTGCCAGGGTTCGGCAAACCGGACCTGCACGGTGCCCGCATAGCCGGCCGGGATCTGCACCCGGATCATTTTGGTCTGGGGGTCGCGGGATACCTCCAGCGCCGCGCCGGTGTCGTCGACGGCCACGTAGTACGGGTAATACAGCATCGGCACGACGACCGCGCCGCCCCCTTCACTGGTGCAGGTCACGGTGGCGCGCAGGCCGTCGAGGGAGCTTTCGGTCACCTGGACGCCGTCGGTCTCGATGGCGCGGGGGCCGCCGAAATCAGTCTTTTCGGTGCCGGCGGGCAGGTACTCCCCCGCCCCGGCGTCGCAGGAATCCAACGCCGCGGCGCTGTAACACAGCAGGGTCGGATTGTCGGTCAAAGACGACTGGGCAAAACCACCCCAGCTGACCAGGGTCAGGGTCAGCAGTACCGCCGCCGCCAGGTCGCGCCGGACCGGCCGGGCGCGCAGCAGGCAGATGGCGCAGGCGCCCGTCAGCGCCCAGAACCAGGTGGCCGGGCTCAGGTACCGCCAGACGTACTGCACCATGGCGATCAGCCGGCCCAGCAGCTCGTTGAGGTTGAACAGGTTGTCCCACGGGAACAGGTCGCTGGCCATGAACAGGCAGATTGCCCCCGCCCACAGCCCGAAGCTGCCCAGCTGCCACACAGGGTCGCGGCGGTCCTGCCCCAGGGCGGTGACCAGCAAAAACAGCCCCGCCGCCAGCAGCAGCGCCAGGCCCAGGCCGATGGCCATTTCCTGGTAGGGGCCGCGGTCAAGGCCCTGGTTGTACCAGGCGGTCAGACCGCTGAAGGAAAGGCCCAGCATCTGAGCCAAAAAGCCCGCCGTGTCGTGAACGCCCGAAACGGGCTGGGTGTTGACGACCAGGTCGCCGCGCAGGTAGTCGGCCAGGGGCAAAACGAACCACAGGTTGAGCAGCGCCGTGACCCCCACCACCTTGCACAGCGGCCAGAAGGTGTTTTTGCGCAGCGTGCGGCGCAAAAGCGCCACACAGCTGCCCAGGGTGAGCACGCCCACGATCTCGCAGCTGAGCAGATGGGTCTGGATGAGCCCCGTATACCCGATGACCGCCGGCAGCCAGACCATGGGTTCGGCCCGGGCGCCGTCGGGCTGGGCATAGATGCGCCACAGGCCATAGAACACCAGCGGCAGGAACAGCATGGCCGTGTACTCGCCCACGGCGCCGCGCAGATAGATGTTGATGATGCGGTAGATGGACAGGGTGTACAGCGCGCTGCCGAACAGGGCGGCCCAGTCGTCCTTGAGCATACGGCGCAGGCACCACCAGCTGACAAGGGCGGTGCCCAGATTGACCGCCACCGCGTACACCTTGTACGCCCCCTGCACGCTCACGCCGAAAAAGCGCAGCACCGCCGGGAAATACAAAAACAGTTCGCCGTAAAACACCGAGACCGCGTACCCCCGCCCGTCCAGCCAGAAGGGCTGGATGCGCACGGGGAACTGCCCCGACGCCAGGCCCTGGGCCAGGCCCTCGATGCGGTTGAGGTGGAATTGCAGGTCATGCCCGGGTACGAGCCCGCGGCTGAGCATGGGCAGCGAGGCAAGGAACACCGCCATGCCCAGCCCCAGCGCCGTGACCGCCCCCCGGGGCCCGCCGGGCAGTTTGAGGCGCCCGGTCCACAGCAGCCACACCAGGTCGGCCAGCACAAAAAAGCACAGGCGGCACAGAAGGTTGTACCAGGCATAGGCCATACTGTACTGGATGACGATGCTTTCCAGCGTGAAGGCGCTGCCCTGTGTGGAGATGCGCAGCGTGGCCTGCTGCTGGTCGCTGGGCACCAGCGCCTGGAAGGTCACGGCGCGCATATCCTTGCGCAGGGTGACCTTGTCGGCCAGGATCGTGGACTTGTAAAAATAACACTGCACATCGTCGCCGCCGCCCAGGTAGGCCACGGTAACGTTGTACATGCCCGGTTCCAGGGTCAGCCAGCGGGTGGCCAGCACCTCGCCCGAAAGGCCTTCGGCCACTTCGGTGCCCTGGGTGGTGTGGGTGATGCCTTCCTCTTTCAGGTCGCCCATGCTGTCGCTGAGCAGGGTCGTGGTGCCCCGCACCGCCCGGTCCTGCACGAAGCCGAAGGCCAGCAGCGCCAGCTCCGCCGCAAGCACCGCCAGCACGAGCCAGCGCCGGGCCCCATGCCCGCCCAAGGCTTTGCGAAGGGGGTTGAACATGGCTTTTCCTCCTTAATAACGTCCCGCAAACACAGTCCCGCAAACATACCAAAGAGCCCCCGCTGAATGTTCGGCGGGGGCTCGGGACTCATTTGGCGGCCAGGTTGACCAGCTTGCCCTTGACGTAGATCTCCTTGACCAGCGTCTTGCCGGCCAGAGCTTCCACCACGGCGGGCTCGGCCTTGGCGGCCTCGATGGCGGCGGGAGCCTCCACGTCGGCCGGGACCTTGATGCGGGCCTTGACCTTGCCGTTGACCTGCACCGCGATCTCGATGGTCTGCTCGGTGCACTTGGCCTCGTCGTAGGCGGGCCAGGGGTGGTAGGCCAGGCGGTCGTCGTGACCCATCTGCTCCCACAGTTCCTCGGTCAGGTGGGGGGCGAAGGGGTTGAGCAGCTGCAACAGCACCTCGTACTCGGCCCGGGTGACGCCGCCGGCGTCGGACAGGGCGTTGACGTAGATCATCAGCTGGGCGATGGCGGTGTTGGCCTTGAGGCTGTCGATGTCCTCGCCCACCTTCTTGATCGTGCGGTGCATCAGGGATTCCAGCTCGGGGCGCACGCCGCCTTCCAGCAGCTTGTCGCCCATGGCCCAGATGCGGTCCAGGAACCGCTTGCACCCCTTGATGGAGGAGGTGTTCCAGGGGGCGGCCTTCTCGAAGTCGCCGATGAACATCTCATACAGGCGCAAAGTGTCGGCGCCGTACTCGTTGACCACGTCGTCGGGGTTGACCACGTTGCCCAGGCTCTTGGACATCTTGACCACCGGGTGCTCGGCCATTTCGCCGTACTTTTCCACCAGGTGGGCCTTGGCGGCCTTTTCGGAGCCGTATTCCGCCACCAGCTTGCGCTGCTCCTCCACGGGCAGGTTGACGAAGCTGTGGGGGTTGAGGCCCAAAATCATGCCGTGGGAGGTACGCTTGGCGTAGGGCTCCTTGGTGGGCACGACGCCGATGTCGTACAGGAATTTATGCCAGAAGCGGCTGTACAGCAGGTGCAGGGTGGTGTGCTCCATGCCGCCGTTGTACCAGTCCACGGGGCCCCAGTATTCCAGGGCTTCCTTGCTGGCCAGGGCGTCGGCGTTGTGGGGGTCCATATAGCGCAGGAAGTACCAGCTGGAACCCGCCCACTGGGGCATGGTGTCGGTCTCCCGCTTGGCGGGGCCGCCGCAGCACGGGCAGGTGGTGTTCACCCATTCGGTGTGGCGGGCCAGGGGGCTTTCGCCGTCCTCGCCGGGCTCAAAGTCGGTGATCTCGGGCAGGCGCAGGGGCAGCTCGCTTTCGGGCAGGGGCTGCCAGCCGCACTTGTCGCACCAGACCATGGGGATGGGCTCGCCCCAGTAGCGCTGGCGGCTGAACACCCAGTCGCGCAGCTTGAAGTTGACCTGCTTGTGGCCCTTGCCGGTCTCTTCCAGCCAGGCGTACATCTTTTCTTTTGCGTTTTCCACCGAAAGGCCGGTGATGAAGCCGGAGTTGACCAGCGTGCCGGTGGCCACGTCGGTGAAGGCCCCTTCGTCCAGATCGGCGGGGGTCTCGCCGCGGACGACCTCCACGATGGGCAGGCCGAACTTCTTGGCGAACTCCCAGTCGCGGGTGTCGTGGGCGGGCACGGCCATGATGGCGCCCGTGCCGTAGGTGGCCAGCACGTAGTCGGAAATGAAGATGGGCACGGTCTGGCCGTTGACGGGGTTGACGGCCTCGACGCCCTGCAGGCGCACGCCGGTCTTTTCCTTGTTGAGCTCGGTGCGCTCAAACTCGGACTTGCGGGCGGCCTCCTGCTGGTAGGCGGTGATCTCGTCGGCGTTGGTCAGCCGGCCTTCCTCCATCCACTTTTTCAGGTAGGCGTGCTCGGGGGACACGACCATATAGGTGCAGCCGAACAGCGTGTCGGCCCGGGTGGTGTAGACGGTCAGGGTGTCGCCGGCGGTGGTGTCGAAGTTGATCTCGGCGCCGTGGCTGCGGCCGATCCAGTTTTTCTGCTGGGTGGACACGCGCTCAATGAAGTCAAGGCCGTCCAGATCGTCGATCAGGCGGTCGGCGTAGGCCGTGATCTTGAGCATCCACTGGCTCTTGACCTTGTGCACCACGGGGCTGCCGCAGCGCTCGCACACGCCGTTGACCACTTCCTCGTTGGCCAGCACGACCTTGCAGCCCGTGCAGTAGTTGACGTTGGTCTCTTTTTTGTAGGCCAGGCCCTTTTTGTACAGCTGCAGGAAGATCCACTGGGTCCACTTGTAGTAGTCGGGGTCGGTGGTGTTGACCTCCCGGTCCCAGTCGAAGGACAGGCCCAGGGCCTGGAGCTGGCTCTTGAAGCGGGCGACGTTTTTCTCGGTGACGATCTCGGGGTTGATGTGGTTTTTCAGGGCGTAGTTTTCGGTGGGCAGGCCGAAGGCGTCCCAGCCCATGGGATACAGCACGTTATACCCGCACTGGCGCTTTTTGCGCGCCACGATGTCCAGGGCCGTGTAGCTGCGGGGATGCCCCACGTGCAGGCCCGCGGCGGAAGGGTACGGGAACTCCACCAGCGCGTAGAATTTGGGTTTGCTGTGATCGATCTCGGCATGGAAGGTGTGTTCGTCCTGCCAGACCTTCTGCCATTTGGCTTCCACTTCTTTGAAATCGTATTTCACGTTTGATCTCTCCCCACTCTATTTGGTTCGGCCGCTCATTCGGCCGGCTTG
>DBRU01000038.1:0-1874 GCA_002306375.1 Faecalibacterium sp. UBA1360 | reverse complement strand
TCCTTGGTGAACACATGCACGATGACGCTGCCGTAGTCCAGCAGCACCCAGCGCTTGCCGTCGTGGCCCTCGGTGCGCAGGGGTTCGACCCCCTGGCGGGACAAAATAAAGTCCGCCTCGTCGGCCAGGGCCCCCACATGGGTGGTGGAGGTGCCGGTGGCGATGACGAAATAATCGGTGACGGTGGTCAGGTCCTCGACCTTGAGCACGCGGATGTTCTGGGCCTTTTTGGCGTCCAGGGCGCGGGCCAGTTCAATGGCCAGGGTCTTGCTTTCCATATCGTTCTCCTTTGTTGTTCACAGGCTCAGGCCGCGTCGTCCTGGCTTTCGGCCGAGTCGGTCCCCTCGGTGGACTCGGTGGAGTCGGAGGAGGTGGTGGTGTCGTAGACGAACTCGCCGCGGTCGTCAAGGCCGGCTTCGGCCTGGCCCTCGGCGGCTTCGGCGTCCAGTTGCTGCATGACCTGCACGTTGGGGTCGGAGGGGGAACGGCCGCTGATGTCCACCGCGGTATCCAGGATGTTCAGGTCAGCGGCGTCCACGGGGCCGGTGTTCTCGCGGTAATAGGTGTTGAGAAGGTCGGCGGTCTCCTGCCGGGCGACCACCACCACGTCGTTGCCGTTGTACATGATGTTGCCCATATACACGGGCACCTGGGCCAGGGTGATCTTGTCGCTGGAGACGCTCATCAGGCTGACGGCCACGCTGACCAGGTCGGAGATGCTCATGCTGGTGTCCACCATGCTCAGGTAGAAGGGCAGGTTCTTGGCGATGTCCCACACGGTCATGGAGCGCAGCTTGGCGAACATGGCGGCGTAGAAGTAGCGCTGGGCGTTCAGACGGCCCAGGTCGCTGTTGGCGTAGGTCTTGCGGGCCCGCAGGAAGAATTCGGCCTGCTCGCCGTTGAGGATGTGGTAGCCCTGTTCCAGCTTGCTGCTGCCGCCGTCCTTGACGGTGCTGTAATCGATGGTCTCGGGGATATAGCACTCAACGCCGCCCACAATGTCCACCAGTTCCACCAGCTTTTCCAGCTGGATGCAGACATAGCCGTCGATGGAGACCTGGAACATATCGGCCACTTTGACGCACAGGGCGTTGAGGTCGTTGCCCCCGCCCGTGCCCTGGGTCTTGGCGATGCCGTTGATCTGGTAGTTGGAGGAATAGCTGGCGTCGGTGGTGACCATGGTGTTGCGGGGGATCTGGAGCATTTTGAGCTCGCCGGTCTCGTTGTTGAAGTGCATCCACATGATCATGTCGGTGAGGCCGTCGTTGGTCTCGCCGCCCGAACCGCCCGTGCGGTCGATGCCGATGAGCAGGACGTTGAATTCCTTGCCGGCATACTCCTTGGGGGTGTTGATGAGCCGGCTTAAGGTGATGCTGCCGCCGGTCTCGGGGCGAAGGGCGTGCATGATCAGGGCAAAGGTACCGCCGAAGATCAGCACCAGCACCAGCAGGGTGCCCAGCAGCACCTTCCACCAGGTGCCCTTCTTCTTTTTCTTGCCGCCCTTTTTGCCGCCGTCGCCGGAACTGCCGCCCTTTTTGCCCTTGGCGGGGCCTTTGGGGGGCTGACCGCCGGCGGAAGCGCCGCTTTTGGACCCGCCGGCCTTGGCCGACGCGCCGGAGGAGCCGGTCCCCGCGGAACGGGAGGCCGCGGCGGCTGCGGCAGCCGCGGCAGGCTGGGCCGTCTGGGCCCCCTGGGCGGCGCGGGCCGCCTGGCGGGCCTCGTATTCGGTGTCGCCTTCCATATTATAGGCGGCGCGCTCGCTGGGCGTGTTGCGCAGGTCCAGGTGGCGCACATTGGCCCGGGCGCCGGCGGCGGCCTGCTTGGCGGCGGCCTGGCGCTGCAAGGCCAGCGCCTGGCGCTGGGCCATGGTCAGC
>DBRU01000113.1 GCA_002306375.1 Faecalibacterium sp. UBA1360 | reverse complement strand
AGCTTCTGCGCCGACAACACTCCCGAGGATGTCGACGCCCTGCTGGCCGGGCTGCAAAGCGGCCTGCGCGAGCTGCAGCACATCTGACCACCACGAAAGGGGACCCCATGCCTATCCAAGAGATCATCCTGGCCTATCAGGGCGAAATGACCCTCAAGGGCCTCAACCGCGGCAAGTTCGAAGCCGGCCTTGCCAAAAGCATCCGTCACCGGCTCGAAGAACTGGGCCCGTTCAAGGTCCATTCGGCCCAGAGCACCGTCTTCATCGAACCCCGGGAAGAGGGCCTCGACATGGACGAGGCCTTCCGCCGTGTTTCCCGGGTGTTCGGCATCGTCAAGATCAGCCGCGCCGCCTGCTGCGACAAGGACTTTGCGGCCATCTGCGACACGGCCGAGGCCTACCTGGGCCAGAGCCTGCGCTCGGTGCGCACCTTCAAGGTGGAGGCCAAGCGCGCCGACAAGAAGTATCCCATGAACAGCCCCGAGATCTGCCGGGAGCTGGGGGCCTACCTGCTGAGCCGCCACAATCATCTGCGGGTGGATGTGCACAACCCCCAGATCGAGATCATGGTCGAGATCCGCGACCATGCCGCCTATGTCCACGGCCCCAAGGTGGAAGCAGCCGGCGGCCTGCCCGTGGGCACCAGCGGCCGGGCGCTGAACCTGCTGTCCGGCGGCATCGACAGCCCCGTGGCGGCCTACTGCATGGCCCGCCGGGGTCTGGCATTGCATCACATCCACTTTGCCAGCCCGCCTTACACGAGCCTGCGGGCCAAGCTCAAGGTGCAGGCGCTGGCCTGCGAACTATCCGAATACATCGGCGACTGCGTGCTCTTCGTCGTGCCCTATACCAAGCCGCAGGAATACATCCGCGACCATGCCCCCGCGCCGCTGTTCACGGTGCTCATGCGCCGCAGCATGCTGCGCATCGCCAACAAGGTGGCGTCCAAGACCGGCATGGAAGCGCTGATCACCGGCGAAAGCCTGGCCCAGGTGGCCAGCCAGACCATGGCGGCCCTGGCCTGCACCGACGCGGCCCAGTCTTTGCCCGTGCTGCGCCCGCTCATCGGCATGGACAAGAGCGAGATCGTGGCCATTTCCCGCCGCATCGGCACCTTTGAGACATCCATCGAACCTTACGAGGACTGCTGCACCATCTTCACCCCGCCCCATCCCAAGACCAAGCCGACCCTGGCCGAGATCGAGGCCGCCGAGGCCAAAATGCCCGGCCTGGCCGAGCTGGAACAGACGGCGGCGGATGAGGTGGAAAAAATCTTTATCGCCATCGGCCAGCAGCCCGACTTCTGAACGCCGCGAAAGGGGGCCTTTCCATGACTGCCGAGATCATCTGCGTGGGCACCGAGCTGCTCCTTGGCGACATTGTCAACACCAACGCCCAGTTTTTGAGCCGGGAACTGGCCGAACTGGGCATCACGGTGCTGCACCAGCAGGTGGTGGGGGATAACCCTGCCCGGCTGCGCGCCATCGTGGAAGAAGCCAAACAGCGCAGCGACCTGCTGGTGTTTTCCGGCGGGCTGGGCCCCACGGCGGACGATCTGACCAAAGAGACGGTGGCCGAGGTTTTCGGCGATCCTTTGCACTTTGACGAAACCGAATGGGATAAGATCGTGGCCTTTTTTGCCCGCACCGGCCGTACCCCCAGCGAGAACAACCGCAAGCAGGCCATGGTGCCAGCCCGCGGGCACAAGCTGCCCAACGACCACGGCACCGCCCCCGGCGCCTGGTTCGAGGACGGCCCCCACGCCGCCGCGCTGCTGCCCGGCGTGCCGAGAGAGATGAAGGCCATGTGGACCGAGCAGGTGCGCCCGCTTTTGCAGAAAAGGCAGAACTGCACGATCCATTCCATGACGCTGCGGGTGCTGGGGGGCGAAAGCAGCATTGCAGCCAAGGCGGCCCCGCTGTTTGAAAGCGAGAATCCCACCGCCGCCATCTACTGCAAGACCGGCGAAAGCGAGATCCGCGTCACCGCCCGCGCCGCCACCGAAGCCGGGGCCGAAGCCCTGTGCGCCGAACACGTGGCCCGCTTCCGGGCGGTTTTGGGCGACAACGCCTACGACGTGGACGTGCCGGGCCTGGCCTACACAGTGGTACGCCTGCTCAAAGAGCGGGGCCTGCACGTGACCACGGCCGAAAGCTGCACCGGCGGCCTCGTCGCCGAAAAGCTCACCGACGTGCCCGGCGCCAGCGAGGTGTTCGGTTTCGGCTTTGTCACCTATGCCGAAACCGCCAAATCCCGGCTGCTGGGCGTGGACCCCGCCCTGATCGAACGCTGCAACGTGGTATCCGGCCCGGTGGCCGTGGCCATGGCCCGGGGCGCGCTGGCTGCGTCGGGGGCTGACCTGGCCATCGGCATCACGGGCCTGGCAGGGCCCGGCGGGGCGCTGCCCGGCAAGCCGGTGGGCACGGTCTACCTGGCCGGGGCGGACGCCCGCACGGGGCAGGCGCGGCTTGTGCGGCTGGCCATCGGCGGCTATCAGGAACGCTCCGTCATCCGCGCCCGGGCCGCTTTGTACGCGCTGGATATGATCCGCCGCATGACCCTGGGCCTTGCGCCCGACGGCGGCGTTGTTCTGGACCCCGGGCAGGACGTGCCCGAACTATGACCTTTTTTGATCCTGACCCTATGACCCATAGGCAAACCACGGGGGTGTTACCTTATGTTAGCAAGTCAACTGTGCATCCTGCGGGTGTACGGCCTGCCGGCGTCCGAGGTGCGCGGCGCGCTGCGCGCCGTGCAGGCCGAAGGCTGTTCCGGGCTGCGCCTGCTGGAACGAAACGGCGAATACGCCGTGTGTATCCAGACCAGCGCGCCCACGCAGGCCATGGCTGACGAATATTGCGCCAAGTGGACCCAGAAACTGCGGGACCGCTTTGGCGATGCGGTGTTCGGCACCGGCGACATCAGTCTGGCTCAGGCCACGCTGGACGCCCTTTTGCAAAAGCGCCGTCTGCTGGTGGCCGCCGACGAAAGCACCGGCCGGCTGATCGGCGCGCGCCTGCAAAAGCTCGAACACAGCGAGGCCGTTTATGATTTCGGCACCCAGACCTGGGCCGACCGGGACACCGCGCGCAAGATCACCACGCCGGAATCCCTTTTGCAGAAATTCCCCGGCGACGTGGTGCAGGCCGCCGCCGGCCGCGCTCAGCTGGCCCTGACCCTGGGCGGGGCCGATTACGCGGTGGTGTACATGCCGGCCACTGTGGGCCAGGCCCCCTTTGTGCTGCTGTGCGACAAGCGCAGCGCTGTGGCCTGCGCCGTCAACCCGGAAGAAAGCGACGCCGCCATCGCCAACGATCTGTTGGACCTGGTGCGCCGCCGGGCGCTGGGCCTCAAACCTTTGAGCTCAGCCATCGTGTTCCGCCCCGGACACGAACGCCCACTGCTGCTTTTGTCCGCTGCCGGGCAGGCCCGGCCCGCCGCCGGCCGCTTTACGCTGCGCCGACCCAGGCAGGAGCCCGCCGCAAAGCCGCCACACTCTGACGTTGCGCCCACCGGGACCATCACCTTTGAGCCTCCGGTCCAGGCGGAACCTGCCGTCGAGCCGGCCGCCGGACCTGCTGAACCCGCCGAACCGGCCCGGTCTGCGACCCAAACGCAGACGTTCGACGTGCCCCTGACCCCGGAGGCCGACACCCCGGTGCCCGAAAGCGTCACCCGCACCCTGGGCTTTGAGACGCCCGCGCCCACCGACCCGCTGGACTTTACCACCGCTGGCCCCGGTGCGGCGGCTGCGGCCCGGGCGGCGCGCGCCCGTACAAACGCCCCGGCGCGCGCCCGCCAGCCTCAGCCGGCCGAAACGACCGCTGCGTCTTCGGCAGCGCCGGCGGCTGAACCGGCACCCTCGCTGCTGGACGGGGACATCCCGGATTTTTCGGCCGGGCTGGATCCGGCGGCCATCGCCGCCGCCATGGAAAAGGACGCGAAAAGCGGGCCCGGCTCTGCCGAGGACCTGGAAAAAGCCGCCAGCATGCTGTTTGACAAGATCGAAATGCCCGACGCCCCGGCGCAGCGGCCTCACCGCAGCGGACCGCCGGACGCGGCCGCGCTCAAGCGCCGCAGCCTGGAAGTCATCGAAAAGTCCGAGCGCCGCCGCCGTCGCAACGCCTGGCTTGGCTTTTTCGTCTTTTTGCTCTTTGTGGGGCTCATAGCGGGCGGCGTGTGGTATTTCCTGCAAAACGATCTGGGCATGCGCCCGTCGCCCAAAAACTACGGCACGGCCAGCTTTGACGCCACGGCTCAGAAGTATCTGGCCAACGGTATGCGCCAGATGCCCGGGGTCAGCGGCTATCTGGCCCTGTCGGGCCTGGACGGACAGTTTGTCTATGCGCAGGATAAGGCCGACGAGGCGGCCGCCTCCGAAACGCCGGTCGCCGTCTTTGCGACCGAAAACTGGCTGGCCAGCGCCACGCCATCCAACACGGTCATCCGTTCGGGCGTCTCTCTCGCAGACCTCGAAGACATCGACACCATGCAGCAAAACCTTGGTATGACGCTCTATGTGTCCGACGGAGTGTACCGCTGCAAGGTCGTGGGGGTATACTATCTGGACGAGTCCGAGTCGGACGGCTTTGACCCCACGGCGTATACCGATCTGTCCAACTACTACGATTACCTGGATTTTGTGCTGGAAGTGGGCACTCGCACGCTGTACGATACCGGCGTTTCCGCTGCCGACGGCGAGAGCTTCCTGACCCTGATCGGCGACAGCAGCCACGACGGCGTGCCTCTGTGCGTGACCGCCCGGCTGGTGAGGGCGGATGAGGATACCGCCCTGAACACCACCGTGCGCGAAAATGCCGACGCATTGCTGACCGGCGCGCTCTACGAGGCCGAAGGCAAGTCCGCGCCCGACCGCGTGACGCTGATGACCACCCAGCTGGACCGCTACACCGCGCTGACCGCGGCCCGCGCGGGCAGCGGCTCCGCGTCGGACGGCAGCGATGCCTCCTCCTCGTCGGGAACTACGTCAAGCGCCGAAATTGACGAAGCGCTGCAAGCCCTGCGGGAAGAGACCGACGCCCTCATCGCCTCCGCCGACAAGCTGCTGGCCGGGTTGACCGACATCGCCGGCCAGTCGGGCGCGGCCGAGACCGATATCAACCAGGGCGCCGAAGGCACCCTGCCCGAGCAGACCGTGACCATAGACAGCCTGATCTCCTCCTCGGGGTCCGGGTCCTCCTCGGGCGACGGTGCGGGGGATGGCGACGCTTCTTCCGATACATCCTCGGGCGGTTCCGCATCTTCGGACGGATCTTCCTCCTCGGGCGATTCCTCCTCGTCGGGCGGGTCTTCCTCGGGCGGTTCGGTAAGCCAGA
>DBRU01000076.1:1958-2637 GCA_002306375.1 Faecalibacterium sp. UBA1360 | reverse complement strand
CTCCATCATGGTCACGGTCATGCGTGTGGCGGACGCCATCACCGACCCCATCATCGGCGCGATGATGGACCGCACCAACACCCGGATCGGCAAGTTCCGTCCCTTTATGATCATCGGCAGCGTCATCATGGCCGTCAGCGTCATCGCCCTGTACGTGCTGCTGCCCTTCATCCCCGCCACCATGATGCCCATGCGCTACCTGGGCTTTGTGGTCGTGTACTTCATCTGGGTCATCGGCTATACCTACCAGACCTCGGTCACCCGCGCGGGCCAGACCGTTCTGACCAACGACCCCAACCAGCGCCCGCTGTTCACCATCTTCAACACCATCGGTTCCATGCTGGGCATGGGCGTCATGCAGCTGCTGATCCCCACGCTGAAGAACATGTACAACATCTATGACGACGCCGGCGTTCTGGTGACCTCCGGCTACGCCCGTCCCGAGTTGTACCGCATCATCGCCCCCGTGGGCATCGTGGTGTCGGTGTTTTTGACCATCCTGGCCATCATCGGCATTGCCGGCAAGGACCGTCCCGAGTTCTACGGCATCGGCGGCGGCAAGCAGGAGGCTGTCAAGGTCTCTGAATACCTGGAGATCATCAAGAGCAACAAGCCCATGCAGCGCCTGATGGTGGCCGGCGCCGGCTGCAAGCTGGCTCTGGCCATCGCCACCAACACC
>DBRU01000076.1:0-1929 GCA_002306375.1 Faecalibacterium sp. UBA1360 | reverse complement strand
TGCCGTGCCCTTCTTCCTGCTGTCCGTGCGCACCTCCCAGAAGCTGGGCCAGAAAGCCTCCCTCACCCGCTATGTCTCGGTGGCCTTCTGCTGCTACATCGGCGTGCTGGTCCTGCTGATCATGACCGACCACACCGCCGGCAGCGCCCTGACCCTGTCCTTCCCGTACAAGGGCGGCGGCATGGTCAACCTGTACACGATCCTGTTCATCCTGTTCTTCGGCGTCGGCTACGGCGCGTACTACGCCACCGCCGACATGCCCATCCCCATGGTGGCGGACTGCTCCGACTACGAGACCTACCGTTCGGGCAAGTACATCCCCGGCATCATGGGCACGCTGTTCAGCCTGGTGGATAAGCTGGTCTCCTCGCTGGCCCAGACCCTGGTGGCCATGATCTTCCTGGCCTTCGCCGGGCTCAGCGAACTGCCCGACGACGCAACGCCCTACTCCGGCGGGCTCAAAGTGGCGGTCATCATCATGTTCTGCGTGATCCCGCTGCTGGCCTGGGCCGCCACCCTGTGGGCCATGAAGGGCTATGCCCTGACCGGCGCCAAGATGAAGGAGATCCAGGCCGTGAACGCCGCCCGCCGCAGCGCGGTGGCCGCCGGCGCGACCATCGAGCAGGCCATGAAGGCCATCACCACCCTGGAACAGGCCAAAGCCTTTGAGCAGGCCAACGCCAGCAAGTCGGACAAGGCCTGAGCGACCTGAGCCGGAACGGCGTGCGGCACACCTTGTGCCCTGACGAAAACGTGCCGGAAAATGCAAGACCTGATCCGCAAGATCCTCCCACCCCTTGGCAAATGCCCCGCGCCCTGTACAGGGCGCGGGGCATTTTTGTGTATGGCAGGGCGGGGGCGGACGGGATGAATCCCGTCCCTACGAACCAAGCCCTTAGCAGCTGCTGCCGGGAAATGGTTTTGGATCACTTCCTTGCTCACCGGGCCCCAGCCCGGTGAGTAGGCCGTCGCAAGTTTCTCACCCAACCATTGGCCGCTGTTCGCGGCCGGCCCATTTCGGAACCAACACTTCGTGTTGGTTTTTGCATCGTGCACCGCACGCTGCAAAAAGCCGTAGCCCTGGTCGGCGTCCACCGCATCGAAACGGTGGGGGACTTTGCACTCGCGGCTATGCCGCGAGGTCGCGCGCAGCGCGACGCAAAGCCAACGCGCAGCGTTGGTTCCTATGTCGGTCAGGCCGCACACAGCGGCCAATACGGGGAGGCACAAAGCCTGGCCCTATTGACGCCAAAAAGGAACAACACCCCGGAAAGCAACCGTGTGCCAAGAAGCAATCAGCCACCCAAAAATGCGGACGGGACAAGTCCCGTCCCTACAACGCGAGGCAAACGGCATACGAACCGGCGGCAAAATGCGCCGCAGGGCAAGCCCGGCTCAGCTCTCGACCTCGTCCATCTCCCGCAAAACGGCGAAGAAGCGCACCACAAAGGGCAGCGCCACAAAGAAGGCCAGCACGTCCGCCACGGGCTGGGCGTACTGCACGCCCGCCAGGTCCAGGAAGGCCACCATGAGCAGGATGGACGGGATGAACAAAAGCCCGCTGCGCAAGCTGGACAGCAAAGTGGCCGTGCGGTTCTGGCCGATGCTCTGGAACAGCATGTTGGAGCACACGGTCAGCGGCTGGAAGAACAGCGCCACCAGCTGGGCGGCCAGGGCCACCGTGCCGATGGCCACCACGTCGGGCGCGGGCTGGAACACCGCGATCAGCTGGGGGCAGAAGAACAGCCCCGCCGCCGCGATGGCGCCCATGAGCACCTCGGACAGGGCCAGGGTGAAGAAGAAGGCCTCGCGCACGCGGCCGTACCGCCTGGCCCCGTAGTTGAAGGCGCTGACCGGCTGGAAGCCCTGGCCCACCCCCAGCCCGAAGGAGAAGATGAACATACAGATGCGGTTGACGATGCTCATGGC
>DBRU01000037.1:7904-12974 GCA_002306375.1 Faecalibacterium sp. UBA1360 | reverse complement strand
TCGCCTGCGCCCGGGCGGCGGCCAAGGGGCTGGACATCCCCCTCTACCGCTTTTTGGGGGGCGTCAACGCCAACCGCCTGCCCGTGCCCATGATGAATATCCTCAACGGCGGGGCCCACGCGGCCAACACCGTGGACGTGCAGGAGTTCATGATCATGCCCGTGGGCGCGTCCACCTTTGCCCAGGGCCTTCGCGCCTGCACCGAGGTGTTCCACGCCTTGCAGGCCCTGCTCAAGAGCCGGGGCCTTTCCACCGCCGTGGGGGACGAGGGCGGCTTTGCCCCCGACCTGGCCAGCGACGAGCAGGCCATCCGCTTCATCCTCGAAGCCGTAGAGCAGGCCGGCTATGCCCCCGGCCAGGACTTTGTGCTGGCCATGGACGCCGCCGCCAGCGAGTGGAAGGGCGAGGGGCCCGGCATGTACCGCCTGCCCAAGTGCGGCCGGACCTTCACCTCGGCCCAGCTGGTGGAACACTGGAAAGAACTGGCCGAAAAATACCCGATCTGGTCGCTGGAGGACGGTCTGGACGAGGAGGACTGGCAGGGCTGGCAGCTGCTCACCCGGGAACTGGGCGACAAGGTCCAGCTGGTGGGGGACGACCTGTTCGTCACCAACACCGAACGCCTGGCCAAGGGCATCGGGCAGGGGTGCGGCAACTCGATCCTGATCAAGCTCAACCAGATCGGCACCGTATCCGAAACGCTGGAAGCCATCAAGCTGGCCCACAAGGCCGGGTACACGGCCATTGCCTCCCACCGTTCGGGCGAGACCGAGGATACCACCATCGCCGACCTGGCCGTGGCGCTGAACACCTGCCAGATCAAGACCGGCGCGCCCAGCCGCAGCGAACGGGTGGCCAAGTACAACCGCCTGCTGCGCATCGAAGAACAGCTGGGCCCGGCGGCGGTGTACCCGGGCTTTGACGCCTTTGCCCTGCGCCGCTGAGTTTTTGGTACGGTCTGCAATGCCGCGGACCCGCCTCCCCCGGGGGCGGGTCCGTGTTTTTGTGAGACATAGATCGTACTTTTGTATAAAAATCGCCTTTGTTTACTGGACAAGGCCAGGCAGAACCGCTATAATAAGCGTGGATCACAAGGGAAAGGAGGAACGCCTGCATGGATTTTTGCGAAATGACACGCCGCTTGTGGCGGGTCTATCTTTTGCATCGTACGCCCGAAGAATTTGCCCAGGCGTTCCACGTCATCGATCCAGACTGTGTGATCATCGGCACCGGCGCCCATGAATTCTACACCGACAGCGCCCAGCTAGCCCGGGCCCTGGCCGCCGAGCAGACCGAGACCGAGGGCGTGCAGTTCCAGATCGTTGAGGAATCGTATGACCAGCGAATGCTGGGCCCGGACACCTGCCTGGTGTACGGCAATTTGCACATCCGGGACGCCGACACCGAAAAGGACGCCATCATCGACATGCGCGTGCGCTTTGCCGTGGTGTATGTCCGCCGTGACAACGAGTGGAAGGTCGCCTACCTGCATCAGTCCATCCCCTATGCGGACCAGAAGGAAGGGGAGTATTACCCCAAGACCCTGACCGAAAAGGTGCGGGAGACCCGCCACCTGGCTGAGCAGATGACCCGCCTGGCCCACACCGACCACGTGACCTGGCTGTACAACCACCGGGCTTTCTTTGAACAGTGCGAGAACTTCCTGGCCCAGGGCCCGGCCTATTTCATGCTGCTGGACCTGGACGACTTCAAGCAGGTCAACGACACCTTGGGCCACCTGGCGGGGGACGAGGTCCTGCACGAGGTGGGGACCGTCCTGCGCGAGGCCCTGCGCCGGGTGGACGTGGCGGGCCGCGTGGGCGGCGACGAGTTTGCCGTGCTCTGCCCCGGGGTGGAAGATGACGAGATCGCCCTGGGCATAGCCCAGCGCATCATCCGCAAGATCAACCAGTGTGTCGGACATCGCATGAATTGCGAGATCCACCTGTCCATCGGTGTGGCCCGGGGCGAAAAAGGCGAGGACCCCCGCCTGCTGTTCCAGCACGCCGACGAAGCCATGTACCAGGTCAAGCGCACGGCCAAAAACAACTGCGCTTTGTATGTGCCCAAACCCTGACCCCCTTCGCATCGCAAGGCTCCCTTCAGCGACCAGCCGAAGGGAGCTTTTTTTCATGTTTTTTCGACCGGATGAGACATCGGCCCCGCCGCCGGCGTTTATAAGGGTGAAAGCCGATCTTGCCGTCGGCAAAAATTGCCGGACCCTGTAACAAAATGACCTGCTTTTGACACACATAGACAAAAGCAGCCCCGTATTTTGGTCAGGGTGCAGGGGGCGGACGGAAACAAATCCGACACAAACCTCCCGTATACTCAGACACAGTCTCCCCCCGACTGATCCCGGGAAGTTGAAAAAGGCAGGTGACCCCCTCATGCCCGCGCGCAGTTCCGCGACCCCCATCCAGTACCGCAAACGTCCGCCAGCAGGCGGGCACCGCAGTCCGCCGCCCCCGCCCCGGCGTCCCCGCCGCGGCGGCGACTGGTACGCCATGCGCCGGCGCCGCCGTATCGGCGCGCTGATCCGCGGGTGCATGCTGCTGGCGGCAGGGGCCATCCTGGCCGCCTGTGCCTTCTTCATCATGCCGCTGTTCGGCCCAGACGCCCGGGCCGGCGACGACGAGGCCCCGCCCGCCGACGTGGTGCGGGCAGCCGCCCCTGCCGTCACCGATGACCGCCCCGTGGTGGCCATCGATCCCGGCCACGGCGGCGTGGACCGGGGGGCCGAGGGCCTGGGCTTTGCCGAAAGCGCCATGACCTGGCGCACGGCCAACGAGCTGGCCGACCTGCTGGAAGCGGACGGCCGCTTCATCCCTTACCTGACCATCACCGAGCAGGAGAGCCAGGACCCCGACAGCGAGCGCATCATGCCCAGCGAGCGGGCCAAACGGGCCGCCGGCGAAGGCGCTGAGCTGCTGCTTTCGATCCACGGCAACTCCGACACTGTGTACAACGCCTCGGGGTACGAATGCTACCCCATCCCGCCGGGCCACACCGGCCATGACGAAAGCCTGCGTTTTGCCAACCAGCTGGCCGGCGCTTTTTCGGCCCAGGGCATGGACCTGCGCGGCGTGGACGGCGTGCGCTACATATACTACGACGACAACAATGATAAAGTCCTGGTGGAATCCACCGACACTTCTTTCCACAACGACCCCACCTTCGGCGTGCTGCAATATGCCGAATGCCCGGCTGTTCTGTCCGAACAGTGCTTCATCACCAACGAGAGCGACGTGGCAGCCTTCGGCGACGCCGAGGGCTGCAAGGCCGCGGCCAAGCTGTATTATCAGGTGATCTGCGACTGGTTCGGCATCGAGGCCCGCTGACGGGCCGCCCCGGATCTGCCATCCTCCTCTTGAGACGGCCGGTACGCCCCCAAGCCCGGCCCGGGACCCTCCGTGACGGACAACACGGAGGGTCTTTTGCTTTTGCGGCGGCATTCGGGGCTTTCCCCTCGACAAAGACGGCTGCGTCTGGTATAGTGGTGGCAAAGACGGGCGCTTGCGCCCCTGCCAAAGGAGGGACTTTGCATGTCCGAACTGTACGACGTGGCCGTGGTGGGCGGTGGCCCGGGCGGCTGCACCGCCGCCATCTACTGCGCCCGTGCCGGCCTGCGCACGGTCATGATCGAAAAACTGGCCGCCGGCGGCCAGATGGCGGATTCGCCCCTGATCGAAAATTATCCCGGCTTCCCCGAAGGGCTGGACGGATACAGCCTGGGCGAACTCATGCGCCAGGGTGTGGAGCGCGCCGGGGCCGACATCCGCTACGCCGAGCTCACGGCCGCCGACCTGAAGGCCTCGCCCAAGCATCTGGACACCGAGGACGGCGCCATCGAGGCCAAAGCCGTGATCCTGGCCACCGGCGCCTCGCCCCGCCCCCTGGGCCTGCCCAACGAAAAAGAGCTGATCGGCCGGGGCATGGGCTACTGTGCGGCCTGCGACGGCATGCTTTACCGGGGCAAGACCGTGGCCGTGGTGGGCGGCGGCAACACCGCCGTGGGGGACGCGCTGTACCTGGCCAAGCTGTGCCAGAAGGTGTACCTGGTCCACCGCCGGGACGAACTGCGGGCCGCCGCGCCCTACCTGAAAGCGCTGGAGACCGCCGGTGTCGAGGTGGAGTGGAACGCCCGGCCCGACGCTTTGCTGCAAGGGCCGGACGGCCGCCTGGCGGGGCTGCGGGTGAAGGATGTCAAGACCGGCGACACAAGGGACCTGGCCTGCGAGGGCGTGTTTGCGGCCATCGGCCGCGTGCCGGACACCGAACCGTTCAAAGACCAGGTGGACTGCGACGCCGCCGGCTATTTTGACGCCGACGAGACCACCCGCACCAACCTGCCCGGCGTCTTTGCCGTGGGCGATGCCCGGGCCAAGGCCGTGCGCCAGATCGTGACCGCCGCGGCGGACGGCGCCGTGGCCTCCCACTTTGCCCAGGAGTACCTGGCCGAAGTGTAAAAGAACTTTTCTGTCACAGGCAGCAAAAAGCAGCCGCCCCCTCCCATGCGGGAGGGGGCGGCTGTCTGCGTTGTGTCACAAAAGGGGTCAGGCGTCGTCCTCGTTCATGTTGCCCAGCGCCTTGGCCTGTTCGATGACCTTGCCTTCCAGCATCTGGGGCAGGGTCTCGTAGCGCACGAACTCAAAGGTGTAGTGCCCGCGGCCCTGGGTCAGCTGCCGCAGGAAGGTGGTAAAGTCCTGCATCTCGGCCATGGGGACCTCGGCCTCCACCATCTGGCCGCCCTCGTCATCGGGGTGCATGCCCAGCACGCGGCCGCGGCGCTTGGTCACTTCGCCCATGATGTCGCCGGTGTTGTCCGCCGGGACATGGGCCTGCAAGGTGCCAAAGGGTTCCAGCAGCACGGGGCTGGCTTCGGGCACGGCGGCCTTGTAGGCCAGCTTGGCGGCCATGATGAAGGCCATTTCGCTGGAGTCCACGGGGTGGTAGCTGCCGTCCAGCAGGGTGGCCTTCATGCCCACCATGGGGTAGCCGGCCAGCACGCCGTGGGCCGCAGCCTGGCGCACGCCCTTTTCCACAGCGGGGAAGAAGTTCTTGGGCACG
>DBRU01000037.1:7049-7742 GCA_002306375.1 Faecalibacterium sp. UBA1360 | reverse complement strand
GGGGTCCACGGTGAAGGTGATGGACGGGTCTTCTTCCATCAGGCGGCCCAGCGCGCCGGACACCTTGCCCTCGTCGCCCTTCTTGGCCACCTTGACGGCCATGCGGTAGCAGGCGGCGGGGTAGGCGGGGGCGGGCAGGCTGACCACCCGGGCGGGGTCGCACAGGGTGTCGCCGGTCTTGGCGGAGGCCAGCTTGGCCACGGCGCCGATATCGCCGGCCACGATGGCGGCGGTGTCGGTCTGGCGCTTGCCGCACACGGTCAGGGTCTTGCCCAGGCGTTCGGGCTGGCCCGTGCGGGCGTTGACGGCGTTGGACGCGGCGCTCAGCTTGCCGGCCAGCACCTTGATGAAGCTCAGCTTGCCCACGAACGGGTCGGCCACGGTCTTAAAGACATAGGCGCACAGGGGGGCGTCGGCGTCCACCGCGATCTCCACGGGGTTGCCGTCCTTGTCCTCAGCCACGGCCTTGGCCGAATCGGCGGCGGGCAGCAGCTCCTTCATGTTGTACACCAGCATGTCCAGCGCCTGCATGTTCACGGCGCTGCCGCAGAACACGGGGGTGATCTGGCCGGTGCGCACGCCGGCGGCCATGCCGGCCACGATCTCTTCGGTGGTGAAGGGCTCGCCCTCGAAGAATTTTTCCATCAGGGCCTCGTCGGTCTCGGCGATGGCCTCGTTCATGGCCTGGATCAG
>DBRU01000037.1:6387-6917 GCA_002306375.1 Faecalibacterium sp. UBA1360 | reverse complement strand
GTTTTTCAGCGCCAGGGCATAGGCTTTCTCGGCGCCCACGCTCACGCCCGAACGGCCGGACACGCAGATCAGCACGCTCTCGGCGGCCATGACGCCCTCGCAGGCGCCGGCCTCGAAGTCAAACAGACCCGGCGCGTCGATCAGGTTGTATTTGGTGCCGCCCATCTCCACGGGCACCACGCTGGAGTTCAGCGATGCCTTGCGCTTGGCCTCTTCGGGGTCGAAGTCGCTGACGGTGGTGCCGTCCNNTCGTTCATGGCCTGGATCAGGCCCTCGAAGCGGTGGCCGATGTCGGGCAGTTCGATCTGCACCTGCTTGCCGCCCTCATACTTGAAGGCCTTCTGGCTGAACAGGTTGATGTACACGTTGGTGCCGTCGTCCAGGCGGGTGGGGACCACGCAGGGGCACACCGAGGGGCCGAACTTGATCTTGAGCTGCTCCAGGATCTTGAAGTAGTCGGCGTTTTCCAGGTCGGTCTTGGTCACAAAGACCATGCGGGCCTTGTTGTTTTTCAGCGCCAGGGCATAGGC
>DBRU01000037.1:0-6297 GCA_002306375.1 Faecalibacterium sp. UBA1360 | reverse complement strand
AAGTCGCTGACGGTGGTGCCGTCCTCAACACGGCCCATGCGCTCGGTGGCGCCGCTCATATACAAAAGCGCCTCGACCAACGTCGTTTTGCCGCAGCCGGCGTGGCCGGCCACCAGGATGTTGCGGATGTCCTTGCTGGCGTAATCCATCGTATTCTAACCTCTTTTCGCGCCGTGGCCTGCGCGCGCAGCAACCGCGCAGGGGCGTTCGGCGTCTGTGTAGTGGGGGCGGCGGGCCGCGCCCGCGTCCCGAATGATTCTACTTTACCACAAGTTTGGCAAAAATTAAACAGTTTTTTTAGCAATTTGATAAAAATTTTGTGCGACCGGACAGCCGCACAAAAGGGATGTACGTTGGTGCGTGGTTTGGACCTCAGCGCGTCAGGCGCAGCACGGCCACCGTGATGTCGTCGGGGCGCGCGCCGGCCCGGCGGGCGGCGCTGTCGGCCACGGCCCGGGCCACCTGGTCGGGGGTGTGGCCCAGCCTGGCGCACAGCTGCAACTGTTCCAGAACCCAGTCGGTGCCGTCGCACAGCACCCCGTCCGACACCAGCACGGCCATGTCGCCCTCAGCCATCGAAAAAGCGTCGGTGCGCCCCACCAGGGCGTCGCAGGCGCCCATGGGCAGGCTGGGGGCCTGCAACACCCGGGCCACGCCTTCCCGCACCAGAAAACTGGGCGCGGCCCCGGCCTTGAACACACCGGCCCGGCCGGTGTACAGGTCCACGGTCAGCAGGTCCAGCGTGGCGCCGGACTCCTCCTCGGCGCATTTCAGGCTCAGGGCCACGTTCACCAGCCGGGCGGCGCTTTGGGCCGCAAAGCCGGCGCGCAGCAGCTGAGCCGTCAGCTTGGCGGCCATGCGTCCGTCCACAGCGGCGTGCTTGCCGGTGCCCATGCCGTCGCACAGCAGCATCTGGGCGCGGCCCGCCTTGTCGCAGAACTGGTCGCAGGCGTCCCCGCTGACCTGTTCGGGCGGGGCCGGGCGGCTGGCAAGACCGAACTGCGCTGTGAACAGCGGCTGCTGGCCAAAGCGCAACATGGTCACGGTGCGGCAATGGGTGACTTCGGGCGCGTCAAAATCCCGGCGGCAGATATGCCCCACCTCCCGCGCCAGGGCCAGGCCCTCGGCGTCGGACAGGCGCAGCCGGGGCAGGGTCACGCACACGGTCAGCCGCCCGGCCACGTCGCCGGTCACGCTGCATTCCAGCGCCTCCAGTCCCAACTGGCCAAACAGCTGGGACACCTTGGCTTCCCGTCTCGGGTCGGGCAGACCTGCCTGGCCCAAGCGGGCGGCCATCTGGGCCAGGGCCCCGGCCATGGCGCTGTACTGTTCGGTCAAAGCGGCCCGCAGCAGGTTGGCCCGGGCCCGGGTCTGGCGGCGGCTGAGCCAAAGCTGGTGGCCGTGGGTCACGGCGGCGCACAGGTCGCTGGGGTGGGTGCACACGCTCAGCTGGCCAGGCATATCCTCCACCTCTGCCCGGCCCCGGGCTTCCAGGGCACTGCGCAGCTGGTACAGCCCGTCCACTGCCGTGGAATACCCCCGCACCCAGCAGGCGCTGCGCCGCTCGCAGTGGCGGCACACATGGCGGGCCGCGTACTCCACCACAAAGTCAAAGGTCTCGCCCTTGGGCGGGCTCTGGCGCTCGCACACCTCGTTGACCGTAGCCGCGATGTCGGCCAGGCTGTCGGCCACGCCGCTGAGCCGCCGCGCCGCGCCGCTCAGGGTCTGGGTGGTTACGGGGGGCGCCGGCGGTGGGAATACCCCCCGCAGCAACGCGTCCGGGCAGGCCAGAAAAGCCGCCGTGCCCGCCAGTCCCGCCGCCAGCATCCAGCCGGCCGCGGCCGCGTCGGGGGCGGCCAGAGCCCCCAGGACGCAGCCGGCGGCAAACAGACCGGCGCATCGTGGGCGGTGGGCCCCACCGCCCACGGCGGCAGCCAGCAGCCCCAGGTCCACGGCCAGGGCCGCCCAGCTCAGGGACGGGTCGGCGGCGCACACCGCGGCCGAAAGCGCCAGCGCCAGCACGGCGCTCTGTTCCAAACTGCCCGCGCAGGCCGTGCACAACCCCGCAAATGCCGCCAGGGCCAGGCCGGGGGCAAAGCCCCCTGTAAAGGCGGCGGCCCGCTGGGCACAGGCCGTGGCCATGGCCAGCCACAGGCACAGCCCCCGGGGCTTGTCCATGGGCAGGCGGTGCAGCGCCGCGCCCAGGCCGGCGCCCAACCCGACCGTGGTCAACGCCCGGGTCACGTCCGCCATGGTCACCGTACCCCCGCACAGCGCCGTGGCCAGCAGTTCGGCCCCCAACGCCGCTGCGCCTGCCGCCGCACCGCCTATGTATGCCCGGCGCCCCAGCCGCGCTGCGGCCACCCGTCCGCCCAGCGCCGCGATCAGCGCGCCGCACAGGCGCAGCGCCGGGGCAAGGGGCTGGGCCGCCAGCGTGCCTGCCAGGGCCCCGGCCAGCGCCGGCAGGGCCAGGGACCCCGGGCAGCCCACGACCAGCGCCAGGCCGAAGGGCGCGGCCCCGCCGTACACCTGCCCCGCGCCCAGCAGGCAGCCGGCGGCCAGGGCCCCCAGCCGCCAGGCCAGGGCCGAGCCGGCCAGACGGGGCGGGGCGGCGGGCAGGGCGTCGGCTTCGGGTCCCGGCGCGGCGTCGGGGGACACGGCGGTCTCCGGCGGCAGCGGGTCGTCGGGCGGCGCGGCGCGCCGGGTATGGATCGGTCTGGCAAAAATGGGCATGATGCTTCCTCCCTCATGGCGTTTGTGCAGGCAGTATAGACCGGGCGCGCCGCGCTTTTTGCCGCACAACAGCGAAAGCCCAAAACCAAACAAAACCCGCCCGGCCCGGGGGGGCGGCCGCGCTTGTTTTTGGTCGCAAAGCGTATTATACTGGAAGCACACATCCATTTGCCGGGGAGGGAACGAACATGCCATATTACCGCTGTGAAACGCCGGACTGCGATTTCGTTACCGCCGACCCCGAACAGGACCGGTGCCCTTTGTGCGGCGGCATTTCCTTCGTGCCGGCGCAGGAAGAGGACATCACCCCCCGGGGCTGGCTGCTGCTGGCCCGCCAGAGCGACGCCGCCGGCCGTGAGCGGGAAGCCTTTGCCCAGTGCCAGCGTGGAGCCGATATGGGGGACGGAGCCTGCCTGTGCGCGTTGGGCCGCCGCTGGTACGAGGGCAAGGGCACCAGGCGGGACGCGGACCGGGCCGCCGAATATTTTGAGCGCGCCGCCGCCCAGGGGTCGGCCGACGGGCAATGCCTGCTGGGACTTTGCTTTGAAAAGGGCGAAGGCCGGCCCCAAAGCTGGGACAACGCGGTGTTTTTGTACAAACAGGCCGCCGACCAGGGCTTTGCCCCGGCCCAGTGCAACCTGGGCTGGTGCTATGAGTTCGGCAAGGGCGTGGGCATGGACAAGCGGGCCGCCGCCTACTGGTATGGCGAAGCCGCGCTGAAAAAGGAGCCCCGTGCCCTGTGCTGCCTGGGCGTGTGTTACGAAAACGGCATCGGCGTCGAGCCTGACCAGGCCCGGGCGTTGCAGCTGTACGAACTGTCGGTCAAGGCCGAGTATCTGCCCGCCTACTGCGCCCTGGCCGCCGCCTATGCCGCCGGGCGGGGCGTGCCCAAGGACGCTGCCCGGGCGGCCGAGCTCTACCGCGCCGCCGCCGAGCGCGGGCAGGAGCGGGCCCAGTACGCCCTGGCCGTGTGTTATGAGCAGGGCAACGGTGTGGAAGCCGACGCTGTCCGGGCGGCCCGCTGGTACCGCGCCGCCGCCGAAAAAGGCCACGCGGGCGCGCAGGTGGCCCTTGGGCTGTGTTACGAGACGGGCAAGGGCATCCAGGCTGACGCGGTCAACGCGGTGTTCTGGTATCGCCGGGCCGCCTGCCAGGGCCATTCCGACGGCCAATGCAACCTGGGATACTGTTACCAAAGCGGCGTGGGCACATCCCAGAGCTGGCCCGACGCCGTGCGCTGGTATGCGGCCGCGGCCGAAAAAGGGCATCCCCGGGCGCTGATGCTGCTGGGGCTTTGCTACGAGCGGGGCAACGGCGTGCAGCCTGACGCCGAGCAGGCGGTCATGCTCTACCGCGCCGCCGCCGGCCATGATTACGCCCCCGCGCTGCACCAGCTGGGCCTTTGCGCCAAAAACGGCGTGGGCATGCAGGTGGACGAGGCCGGGGCCGCCGGGTATTTCCGCCGGGCGGCCACACTGGGCTATGCCCCCGCCCAGTTGCAGCTGGGCTTTTGCCTGGAATTTGGCGAGGGTGTCGCTGCCGACGCCGCCCAGGCCGCGCGCTGGTACCGGGCCGCCGCCGAACAGGGGCTGGCAAATGCCCAGTGCGCGTTGGGCGTGTGCCTGGAAAACGGTTCCGGCGTCCCAAAAGATGAGGCCGAGGCTGTGCGCTGGTACCGGGCCGCCGCCGAACAGGGCAGCGCTCGGGGACAACTGTACATGGGGCTCAATCTGGAAAGCGGCTGCGGTGTGGACAAGGACGAAGCCGAGGCCGCCCGCTGGTATGCCCGCGCCGCCGAGCAAGGCAGTGCCCGCGCCCAGGAGCGGCTGGCCCGGTGTTATCTCAACGGCATCGGTGTGCCCCGGTCGGACGGGCTGGCCCGGCGCTGGTACCGGGCTGCCGCCGAACAGGGCTACGCCGAAGGCCAGTATTTCCTGGCCCGTATGTGCGAGGATGGCATCGGCGGGCCCAAAGCACCCGAACAGGCCGTGCGCTGGTACCGGGCCGCCGCCGAACAGGACTATGCCCCGGCGATGTACCGCCTGGGCCTTTGCAGCGAAAAGGGCGTGGGGGTGCTGCGGGACCCGGCGGCGGCGCGGGACTGGTTCGACAAGGCTGCCCAAAAAGGCCACACCGAGTCCCGGCGCAAGCTGGCCCACTATGCCCTGCACGGGCTGGGGGGCGAGCCCCGCAGCCGGGCCAAAGCCAGGGAATTGCTGACGGCCGCGGCCGAAAGCGGCAGCGAACAGGCCAAGAAAGACCTGGCCCGGCTGGACCGGCGCTGGTTCTGACGGCTCGAAGCGTTCAGGTCCAGGGCCCCGCGCACCATTCCCCCAGGTATACATAAGGCAGGGCATACCGGTCGGCCAGCAGGTCCCGGGCGGTTGCCGCCGGGGCCAAGGGCAGGCCGGGGCACAGGGGCAGGCGCAGGGCCGCCGTGAACACCGGTCCGACCCCAAAAACGCAGGTCCCGCCGCCCCGGGCCCCCGCCGCCCGCCATAGGGCGGCGGCGTCGGCCGTGTCGGCACGATCCCCCGCCTGTACACACACGATCACCTGATCCCGCCGGGGCAGGCAGCGCACCACCGCGCGCCGTCCCGGCGTTTGCAATGCCGTGCGCAGGGCGGCCAATACCGCTGCGGTGAGCAGCGCTGCCGGCACGGCCACGGGGGCCGGTGTGTCCACCGCCGCGTACAGCCATCCGGCGGGACGCCGCACGGCCTGGCGGGCGGCGTCGCACACGGCCCCCAGCACTTCGGCTGCGTCTGCGGCCCGCCGGCCGGGGCTGGCCGAAACAGCGGCGTCCAGCAGTTCGGCGGTGGTCACGGCGCGCAGCGCTTCCAGGGCCGGGCCCGGCGCAAGGCCCAGGCGAACCCGGCGGGCGGCTTGCTCGGCCAGGCGCTGGCGGGCCGGGGCATCGGGATGCAGCATGGCGAACCCTCTCTTTCGGGCGATGATCTGCACGCCGGATACCCGCGCCGCGGGGCTGTTCGAGGCGTGACAAGGCTATTGTATGCAGCCCGCGGCCCGCCGCTTACAGGTAAATGCTGGACAAGACCGTTTTTTGGGGCAAAAAGCGTGCAAAACAGGACAAAAAACGTCCGCCTTTCAGGCGCAGTGCCCAAAAAACACCGAAATACCGTACGGATTTTGACCAAAAAGCAAGTTTTTTGAAATTTGGTGTTAAAAGAATAACGACGCACTTGCAGTTTTTGTGTGAATCGGGTACAATAGTAGCATACCGAAATGCGGCTTTGCCGCAAGAAAGGTGGGACGGACCTTCCGCCCCGTAACAATAAAATCTTGGGAGGATTTTACTATGGCTGTTAAAGTTGCTATCAATGGTTTTGGCCGCATCGGCCGCCTGGCCTTCCGTCAGATGTTCGAGGCGGACGGCTACGAAGTCGTTGCCATCAACGATCTGACCAGCCCCAAAATGCTGGCGCACCTGCTGAAGTACGACACCGCGCAGGGCTCCTTCCTGGGCCGCATCGGCGAGAACAAGCACACCGTCGAAGCCACCGAGGACTCCATCGTTGTTGACGGCAAGGAGATCAAGATCTA
>DBRU01000005.1 GCA_002306375.1 Faecalibacterium sp. UBA1360 | reverse complement strand
TAACAAACATTTCCGCATACATCCATTTATTTATTATGAGCGTAATTCTATACTTTGCTGCGCCGCTTGCTTTCAATGCCAAAATACCAGACAATCCGGGACGGTACTTTATCACCCTTGCTATTTTTATTGCGATATCACTTAGTCTCGCCAGCATAATAGGTTTGGCCGTAAAAGACCAGGCGAAAACTTCTATGGTTTCTATTATCGTTTTTTTGCCCTCGATCATGCTTTCCGGAATTATGTTTCCGATTGAACTGCTGCCAAAGGCATTTGAAACAGTAGGAAAGATCTTTCCGGCCTCATGGGGATATAAACTGATGACAGACAGTACATTTCGATTTGAAAATCTGTTGCCGTTGATGGCAGTTCTTGCGTTAGCTATTTTCGTGTGCATCATATTGCTTCGTAAGATTGACAAATGAAATGCAGCATTTTTATAATAGTGATTTTGTCCCGTGTACTTGAAATATTAAACTTTGCTTTGTAATAAAGTATGTGTCTGCCGGACGACGGCAAAGAAAAAAAGCCGTCGTCCAGTAGCCCTTTGACACGCCCATACGACCTGCGGCGGCTTTGAGAAATCAAGGCCGTCGCTTTCTTTTGCCCTGCACAGAAACAGCGGTTATGGAGGAAATCGCCATGCTGATGCACCAAACACATAGCTTCTCAAAAAAAGCCTGTTCTCGGCGTGGGAGCGGTCTAGGCTAAAAGATGTACTATACGGTATAAGTAATCGACATATTATATTCGCTTTTGCCGAGTTGTTATTGCTGTCTTTCGGTGCGGGCCGGAACTTCCGCAACAACACAGGCCCAAGGGGCAGCGGCTCCAACCTCAACTTCTCACTCTCCCGCAGATCGGGGGTGAGAAGATAATGTTTGTGTTTGATGAATATGGCGCACGGCACCAGTTCGACGCTTTCTGCAAAACTGTTCTCCGCCATGAGGCCATCAGCTACTTCCGGGAACTAAACCGCCAGCGGGAACGGGCAATTCAGTTCAGTACTTTGTCCCAACACGAACTGGATAAACTTTATACCGTAGATGAATACCCCAGCGACAAGTTTGCATTTGCGGCGTTTGGACACGTCCTGCATATTGAAAGCGAATTGGTGGCAGATGCTTTTGCCGGTTTGCCGGATCGCGAGCAACAGATTTTAATTCTGCATTGTGTGCTGGAACTTCCCGACAGAGAAGTGGGCGTTTTTGTAGGATTATCCCGCAGCGCCGTCCAACGGCACAGAACAAAGACACTGAATGAACTGCGAAAAGACTTACAATCCAAAGGAGTGAAAAACTAACATGAAGCAACCAACTTTTAACGGCAGAGTGCTTTTGTCAATGGACGTAATCGAAGCAGCCCGTGTTGGTGATCCGTTGGCATTGGAGCACGTCTTGCGGTACTACGACCGCTACATTAACAAGATTTGTACGCGAACTCTCTATGACAAAGATGGTTTGCCGCATATCGGCATTGACGAGTACATGAAGCACCGCTTACAGGCAAAATTGGTGGAAGCCATCGTGGTAAAGAAATAGCAAAGCCAAAGGAAGCTGTCAAGGGTCGAGATGAACGCTTCGCGCCCTTGACGGCTTCCTCTGCCTTTGCTGTGTGGTAACCAAGCGGGCGCAAGCAGAAATCCGCTTGCGCCCGCTGTGATGATGGTGTTTGTACCTACGCATTTAGAGGGTAAAAAACCCGATGTTACCGGGACTTCCTGACGTGATTGGATAGCCGGAGGTATCTTGCCATTCTTACCTTTGAAAATGCGGTTTGAAATGCGTAGAAAACCGGCGTGCCATTTCCTTACGAAATAACACGCCGGTTCATTTAGCACCCCTGTTTGTCAGCCGTTAAGTTAGTACATCTTTGATACTTCCTTATCGGTGTTCACCAAACGCTGTGCCGCTCTTTTTCTTTTGCATCGATCAGTTGCCGTCGTCGCTCTGGTAGACAGGTACGTCTGCATACTCGCTGGGCGGGTCCACGGGCAACGTCTGCATATACTCGTGCATGGCCTCGGCCACCTTTTTGCTGTAGGCCACGGCTTCCACCACCGTGCGGGCCCCCTTGACCGCATCGCCCGAGGCAAAGATGCCCGGGCGGGAGGTGCGGCCCACCTCGTCGGTGACGAACAGGCCCCGCTCGTTGACCTTGAGGCCGTCGGTGGTCTCGGTGATCGTGGTGCAGGCGCCCTGGCTGATGGAAACGATAACGCTGTCCGCCGGGTAGAGCATCTCGGTGCCGGGGAGCTCGGTGAGGGCGCCGTCCTCGTCTTCCTTCAGGTCGCGGAACACGACGCCCTGGTCGGTGATCTCCACAGGCTTTTTGTTCAGCACAAAGTCCACGCCTTCCAGCTTGGCATAGCTGGCCTCGTACTCACTGGCCGCCAGCTTCTGGGTGACCGAGAAGCACTGCACATGCCGCGTGCCGTGGCGGATGGCCGTGCGCGCCACGTCCATGGCCGCGTTGCCCGCGCCGATGACGATGACCCGGTTGCCCAGGTGGTACACGTCGGGGTTTTGCAGGTAGTTGATGGCAAAATGTACATGGCCCAGGCTTTCGCCCTTGATGTGCAGGGCGTTGGGCCGCCACACGCCGGTGCCGATGAAGATGGCCTTGAACCCGTCGCGGAACAGATCGTCCACCTTGAGGGCTTTGCCCACGTCGGTGTTGGGGCGCACCTTGATGTCCTTGAGGCGAAGGTGCCGGTACTCGAAATCGTCCAGCACGCTCTTGGGCAGGCGGTATTCGGGGATGCCGTAGCGCAGCACACCGCCGATCTTGTCATGGCTTTCAAAAATGGTGACGTCATAGCCGTACCGGGCCAGCACCACCGCGATGGTCAGGCCGGCAGGGCCGGAGCCGATGATGGCCACCCGCTTGCCGTTGGGCGTGGCGGGGCCGCGGGTCATCTGGGAGGCGTAGGTGGAGGAAATGTAGTTCTCAATGACCGAAAAGTGCACCGGCGCGCCCTTGATGCCCCGCACACAGTGGCCTTCGCACTGATTTTCGTGGTTGCAGATCAAGCTGCACACGGTGGTCAGGGGGTTGTTCTCGAACAGCATTTTACCTGCTTCGTTGAGCTTGTTGTCTTTGAGCAGGCGGATGACCTCCGGGATGTTGGTGTGGATGGGACACCCCTGCTGACAGCGCGGATTCTTGCAGCCCAGGCAGTGATTGGCTTCGTCCATAACGTGCAGTGCCATGACATTCCCTCTCTTTACTATCATTTTGCGCGCCCCGACCGCAACGAAACTGCAAGCCGTGCACGCATCGTCCATTCAGTTAGTATTATAATAGCATTGGTTTGCAGGTATACGCAAGTCCCATCGGCATGCTTTGCCGCCTGCAAAGTGCCGAAAAATCCACAAAGGCGCTGTAAACGTCAAACAGCGCCCGCTGCCCGGGCAGGTCGTCCCGCAGGCGGGCCAAGGACGGAGATGCAGGCAAAGACGCCTTTTGCAAAAGCGGCATGGCGTCACGCTTGGCCCCCAGCACATGCGCAAAGGGTGGCAGGTCGGGCAGCGTGCCGGCGCGTACATCCAGCGCCGCGTCCAGCGCCAGACGGCGCAGCCGGGCGTGGGGATAGCGCTTGGTCTTGAGCAGGTCGTACAATTCCCCGGCGGTGGCGGCCCGGCGCACGGCGACAGCCAGGCGGTGTTCGAGCCCCTCGCTGACGCCCCGCACCTGCCCGAAGCGTTCAGCCGGCGCCGAGCGCAGCAGAGCCAGCAGCGCGGCGTCGAACTTGACGGGATCGCTCAGTTCGCCCCGGGCAGCGCTTTGCCGGTACAGGTCCAGCGCCGCGGAGGGCACATACCCCTCCAGTGCGTCGATCCCGCCGGCAGCCGCCGCCTTGCGAAGGAAGCTGGCCGAGGCGATCCCCTGCCCCTGCGCCCGGCCGGGTTCCGCCGACCCGTGCCCGGCCCCCCGGCGCGGCAGGGGCAGCGGCGTCATGGCAACCTTTTGCCGGCAGATGGCCTTGCAGTATTCGATGCCCAGGATGTTGTTGGGCTTTGCCAGCAGCTCCGCCGACCCGGGGACCAGGGATTCCGCCGCGGCGGCCCGGGCGGCGGCGAAGGTTTGTCCCGTGGCCAGTTGGCGGCGCAGCGCCTCGTTCAGGGCTTTTTGGTCCAGCAGTTCGGCTGCGGCCATCAGACGGGCGGCGTCGGGGTCTTCGGCCCCGAAGGCCAGGGTGTCGCACCCCAGCGCCGCCAGCAGGTGCACCCCCGCGGCGGCGAAGGCTTCGGCCCCGGCGTTGGCATAGGGTGCGGGCAGGGCCACCACCAGGTCCGCCCCGGCCAGCAACGCCGCCTGCACCCGCACAGACTCGGGCAGCAAAGGAACGCCCCCACGCTGCACGGCCCCCGCGCTCATGCATACGGCGATGTGCGCGGCCCCTTTTTGGCGCAGCTGCGCCAGCTGTAAAGCGTGACCGTTGTGGAAGGGGTCATATTCGGTGATGATGCCTGCAAAATTCATACAAAGCCTTTCCGCCGCCCAAACGCGGCTTCGGTCGCGGTTTTCCTTATTATAGCACAGCGGCGCAAGGGATTTGCTTTGTGCAATCTGTCAAAAATTTGTCAGCTCCGGCCGTTTCGCTTTCAGCCATACGACATACAAAACAGCAAGAATTGTGCCTTTTTGCGCAAATTATTCTTGAAAAGTGCGCGGACACCGACTATAATAAAAATGTCAAACAACAGGCAACGCGCCAAAAAAAGCGAAGGAGTATTGAGCATGAAAGTCCTTGTTATCAACTGCGGGTCCTCCAGCCTGAAGTACCAGCTGATCGATATGGTCGGCGAGCATGTGCTGTGCAAAGGTCTGTGCGAGCGCATCGGTATGGAGAGCAGCATGATCACCCATGAGGCCAACGGCCACAAGGCCACCACCCCGGCCATCTTCCCCACCCACACCGAAGCGTTCCTGGAAGTGGTCAAGAAGATGACCACCGGCGACGGCAAGGTGATCGACGATCCGTCCGAGATCGACGCCATCGGCCACCGCATCGTCCATGGCGGCGAAAAGTTCAAGGAAAGCTGCCTGATCACCCCCGAAGTCGTCAACGCCATCCGCGAGCTGAGCCCCCTGGCCCCGCTGCACAACCCCGCCGGCATTCTGGGCATCGAGTCCGCCCGCAAGGTCTTTGGCGATATTCCCAACGTAGCGGTGTTCGATACCTCCTTCCACAGCACCATGCCGCCCCGCGCTTACATGTATGCCATCCCCTATGAATATTACGAGAAGTACGGCGTGCGCCGCTACGGTTTCCACGGTACCAGCCACAAGTATGTCAGCCATCGCGCGGCCGAGTTCCTGGACGAGCCCATTACCCGCCTGAAGCTGATCACCTGCCACCTGGGCAACGGTTCCTCCATTGCCGCCGTGGACCAGGGCCGCGTGGTGGATACCTCCATGGGCATGACCCCGCTGGCCGGCCTGATGATGGGCACCCGCTGCGGCGACCTGGATCCGTCGGTGGTCAACTACCTGAAATATACCCTGAACATCACCGGCCATGAACTGGATGAGATCCTGAACAAGAAGTCCGGCCTGCTGGGCATTTCCGGCGTGTCCAGCGACAAGCGCGACGTGGAGCAGGCCGCCAAGGAAGGCAACGCTCGCGCCCAGCTGGCCAGCGATATGCTGAACTACCAGATCAAAAAGACCATCGGCAGCTACATCGCCGCCATGGGCGGCGTGGACGCCATCGTCTTTACCGGCGGCATCGGCGAACACGACGCGCCCTCCCGCGCGCGCATCTGCCACCACATGGATTGGCTGGGCATCCACATCGACACCGACAAGAACAACGACGCCCACAACCAGCACAAGGACGTGGTGGAGATCACCGCCTGGGGCGCCCGCGTGCGCACCCTGGTCGTGGAGACCAACGAAGAGTTGATGATCGCCCGCGACACCAAGGAAGTGCTGGAAAAGCAGGACGCGTGATCTTGCCTTCCCTGCCTGCTTTGTCCGCATTGTAGGCACCTCTGGCATCAAGCCATAACGCTCGCGCGCCTTTGCGCGGGCTTCGCAGCAGCCCCGGCCGGGTCCAAAAGGACCCGGCCGGGGTCTTTTTTGGTTTGGCTAAGCGCATGGGTTGACTTTCTCGAATATCGAGATTATACTGAAGACAAGGAAACTCGATATTCGAGATCGTGACGGATATTTGTTCAGAAAGAAGGTGGCCCCCATGCCCCGGGAGCGGTTCAAGACCCTGACCGAACAGATGTTTTATCTGCTGCTCTGCCTGCGGGAGGAATGCCGGGGCATGGAGATCCTGGAAAAAGTGCGCCAGATGACGGACGGGCGGGTGAGCATCGGGTCCGGAACCCTGTACGATCTTTTGGAGCAGTTCGCCGCCGAGGGCTGGATCGAGGAGGTCAGCGCTTTTGGACGGCGGCGCAGCTACCGCATCACCCAAAAAGGCAGCGACATGCTGGCCAGAGAATACGAACGGCTGCGCAGACAGATCGGGGATTATGAGCGCTATACCAAAAAGGAGGTACAGCCATGAGCCGGAAAAAACGTCTTTTCGTCCCCTTCGCCCCCTTTGAGCAGGAATCCATGGAAAAGCTGCTGGAAAAGCAGGCAAATGCCGGGTGGATGCCGACAAACATCGGCAGCTGGTTGTGGACCTTTGAACAGGCGGACCCACGGCCGCTTCGATTTGCCGTGACCTATTTCTCTCAAGCCACCGAGTACGATCCCCTGCCCACCGACGGCCAGCGGGACAAGGAATCCCTGTGCGCGCAGGGAGGATGGAAGCTGGCGGCCCGGACCCCGTACATGCAGGTGTTTTGTACCGACAACGCCGCCGCCACGCCCCTGGAGACCGACCCCGTGGTGCGGGTAGAAAATTTGCGCCGAGCCATGGATCGGATGACCGTCCGCCCCAGGCTGTTCACCGCTCTGCTGTGTTTGCTGTGGCTGCTGAAAAATTGGCTGGATCTCCGGCATGATGCCATCGATTTCCTTTCGGACAGATTCGATGTGCTGACCCTGCCGGTGTGGGGGCTGCTGCTCCTGGCCTGTCTGGTGGAAGTCGTTGCCTGTCTGGCATGGTACCCCAAAGCAAAACGCATGGCGGAGGAAGCCGGCCTTTTTCTGGCGCCCCGTATCCCTGTCTGGGTCAGCTGGCTTTGCCTGGGGATCGTCCTGATCCTGAGCGCCGCCGCGGCCTTTGGGTCCACCCTGCCGCCCCAATGGTTCCTGGCCTGGCTGTTCATTTGCGTCGCGGCTATCGCAGGCGGCGTGCTGTTGAGGAATCACCTGCGGCGCAAGGAATATCCTGCCGGGCTCAACAAAGCCGCCACCGGGTTGTTTGTGACGGCGGTGTATGTGGTCGGCATCGTTGTGCTGCTGGCCCTGTCGGTTTCCGGCCGTGTGGGGCAGCCCGAGCACATCGAAGCAGGCAGCTACCAGCGCGACGGCCGGACCTACGCGATCTACAACGATCCTTTGCTCCTGACGGTGGAAGATCTGACCCGGACCGACGCTGTCTATTCCCGCGAGGCGACTTTTTCCGCCAGTCCCCTGCTGCGCCGCAGCGAGTACAGCCAGCACCCCATCGTCCCCGAATGCGCCGGCGCGCCCACAGTGTGGTATACCGTCTATGACACCGGCTTCGGATGTGTGCGGGACCTTGTGGTAGACCAGTTGCTGCGCGAACAACAGGAGGAAACCGATGTGGACGGGCAGGTGTTCCTGGATTCCTATACTCCCCTCGACCCCGCTCCCTACGGCGCCCAGGCCGCGTACCAGTTGCAGCGGACTGCCATCGGCCCTGTCCCCCAGTACCTGCTGTGCTGGCCCGGGCGGGTCGTGGAACTTTCCTTCGCATACCTCGTACCCACCGGCGAACAGCTGGCTGCAGCCGCCGAGCGGCTGGCCCCGGACGTGTAAAGTCACTTTGCTTCACAGGCAAAAAAGCAGCGTGCACAAGCGATTTTGTGCACGCTGCTTTTGATGTTGTATTGGCAAAGGGGGCCCGGATCAGAACAGGCCCGTGATGCGGCCTTCCTCGTCGCAGTCGATGTCCATGGCCGCGGGGTGGCGGGGCAGGCCCGGCATGGTCATGATGGAACCGCAGATGACCACCACAAAGCCCGCGCCGGCAGACAGGCGCACTTCCCGCACGTTCATACGGAAATGTTCGGGCGCGCCCAGCAAAGAGGCGTCGTCGCTGAAGGAATACTGGGTCTTGGCGATGCAGACCGGCAGCTTGCCGTAGCCCATCGCCTCCAGGTCGGCCAGCATCTTTTTGGCCGCCGGGGCGTAGGTCACGCCGTCGGCGCGGTAGATTTTGCGGGCCACCGCGTCGATCTTGTCGGCCAGCGAGGCGTCCAGGTCATAGGTGAACTGAATGGGGTGGATGTCCGGGTTTTCGTCCAGCACCTGCATAACGGTCTCGGCCAGGGCTTTGCCGCCCTCGCCGCCCTTGGCAAACACTTCACTGAGCGCGCAGGGCACGCCGGCTTCGGCGCAGACCTCCCGGATGACGTCCATTTCTTCTTCGGTGTCGGTGGGGAAGGAGTTGATGGCCACGCACACCGGCAGGCCGAAGCCGTTTTTCAGGTTGTCGATGTGGCGGGCCAGGTTCACGGCCCCCTTGCGCACAGCCTCGGCGTTGGGAGCGTTCAGGTCTGCCTTGGCCACGCCGCCGTGGTATTTCAGGGCACGGACCGTGGCCACCAGCACCACGGCGGCGGGGTTGAGCCCCGCGTACCGGCACTTGATGTCCAGGAACTTCTCGGCGCCCAGGTCGGCGCCGAAGCCAGCTTCGGTGACCACGTAGTCGGCCAGCTTGAGACCCAGCTTGGTGGCGGTGACGCTGTTGCAGCCGTGGGCGATGTTGGCAAAGGGTCCGCCGTGGATGATGGCGGGGTTGTTTTCCAGCGTCTGGACCAGGTTGGGGTCGATGGCGTCCTTGAGCAGGGCGGTCATGGCGCCGGCCGCGCCGATCTCGCCGGCAGTGACCGGCTTGCCGTCAAAGGTGTAGGCGCAGACGATGCGGGACAGCCGGTCCTTGAGGTCCTTGAGGTCGGTGGCCAGGCAGAAAATGGCCATGACCTCGCTGGCCACGGTGATATCGAAGCCGTCCTCGCGGGGGGTGCCGTTGACCTTGCCGCCCATGCCGTCCAGAATGAAGCGCAGCTGACGGTCGTTCATGTCCATGCAGCGCTTCCAGACCACGCGGCGGGGGTCGATGTTCAGGGGGTTGCCCTGCTGGATCGAGTTGTCGATCATGGCCGCCAGCAGGTTGTTGGCGGTACCGATGGCGTGGATGTCGCCGGTGAAATGCAGGTTGATGTCCTCCATGGGCACCACCTGGGCATAGCCGCCGCCGGCCGCGCCGCCCTTGATGCCGAACACGGGACCCAGCGAGGGTTCCCGCAGGCACAGCATGGTCCGCTTGCCCATGGCACAAAGGGCGTCCGCCAGGCCCACGCTGGTGGTGGTCTTACCTTCGCCCGCCGGGGTGGGGCTGATGGCCGTGACCAATATCAGCTTGCCCTGCTTGCCCTCCCCTTTTGCCAGTTTGTGGCTGAGCTTGGCTTTGTATTTACCGTACGGGATCACATCATCGGCGACAAGGCCCAGTTTGGCCGCCACCTCGGTGATGGGAAGCATATTGGCGCTTTGCGCGATCTGGATGTCCGTGAGCATTCCGATTCCTTCCTTTCCTCTTGCGCACGGCCAGGCGCCGCGCGCGATCCATGTTGATTGTAACAAACTTTTGCCAAAAAAACAAGGCGGACCCGCGCCACGGCGTCGATTTTGCCGGTTTTCCGCCCCTTTGCCCGCATGGGGGCCGCTTTTTTTCAAAGGTCGGGTGTGGTATAATAATAGCGACCCTATTTTTGAAAGGAAGCCGATCATGCCCTGCGCTTTGTTATCCGCCCCGCTTTCGCGCCGCCAGGCGCTGGGCGAGCGCGTTTATGATACCGCTGTGGTCCTGCTGCTAATCCTGTCTGAAGTATTCAGTTCCAACATCCAGAGTACCCTGCCCGACCTGAGCCGTTTGGCCCGTTTGGGCCTGACCGGCCTGGCCCTGCTTTTGCTGGCGGCCAAATGCCTGGTCCTGACCCGCTACGAACAGCGTTGGCAATGGATCGTAGGCATTCTGGCGGTGGGCTACGCCGCCTTTGCCAGCGTATACGGTGACGACATCTGGTTTTTGCTGGCTGTGCTCGCCGGCCTGGGCGCCAAGGACGTGGACCTTCGCAAAACCCTGCGGGTATACCTGGCTGCGGCGGCCGGCGGCCTTGTGCTGGTACAGCTGCTGCATTACACCACGCATTTGGTTCCGTTCCAGTTTTATGCACGCAACTGGGATTACGGGTACGGGCACTACAACGGGTACGGCGCGCGGCTGCTGGGTGTGTTTTTCGCCTGGGCCTGGCTGCGCTGGTCCCGTATGAGATGGTTCGACTGGCTGGGACTTTTTGCGCTGTTCGCCTATACGCTGCTGGGACCCGGCTGCCGCGGAGCAGGCGTCGCCATGCTGTTGTTGCTGGTGCTGTTTGCCGCGCAAAAGCTGCTGCCCCGCTTTTTTGAGAGCCCCGTCTGGCACGGCTGCGTGCTGGCCCTATACCCGCTGCTGACCGCGGGCAGCCTTGCGGCAGGGTATCTGTTCGACCCCATGCACTCGGGCCGAACGCCCCGGCTGTCCCTTTTAAATCGGATGCTGTCGGGCCGGCTGGAAGTGTGGCACTATGTGTTCTGGGCATTTGACTACCTGCACCCGGCCGAAGAAGGCGCCGACGCCTGGATGCACGCCGATATGCCCAACGTGGTCACCCTGCTGGGCGGCTTTGCCACCGACGCCGATGTACACCACGCCATCGACAACACCTATCTGGCGCTGATCATGAACAAGGGCGTTCTGGGCGCCGTGTTGGTGGCCGGGGTCGTCACATGGCTCCTGTGGCGGCTGTGCCGCGGCGGGCATACCGGCGAGACCCTGTGCCTGTGCGCCATGATGTGCTATCTTTTGATGGAGAACAAGCTCTTTTTGTTGTCGGCCAACCCGCTGATCCTGCTGTTGCCCTGCGCGTTGCTGACTGCGCGCGGCGCGCCGCTGCCCACCTTGCGGCAGCACGACGATGCCCGCGAACCCGCCCTGGCGGACGCATAGCCCCAAGTCAAAACCCCCGCCCCGGCAGGCGGTTTGCCTGTCCGAGACGGGGGTTTTCTTTGCGCGCTCATTCCTGGGACGACGCCGCGCACTGACTGCAAAGACCAAAAACGGTCAGCGCCCAGTCCTGCACGCGGATATCCTGGCATTCATCCAGCAGCGCCTGGACCTTTTCCTGCGGGATATACAGGCTCTCGATGCGATGGCAGCGGGTACACCACAAATGCTGGTGCGCCTGTGCCTCGCCGTCAAAGCGATCCGCCTGACCCGGAATGGATACGCGCCGGATCTTGCCGATCTCCACCAGGGTGTTCAGGTCACGGTACACGGTGCCAAGACTCAAGCGAGGACATTCCGCGCGCAGCGACGTGCAGATTTGTTCTGCGGTGGGGTGATCCGTGCGGGACTGCACCTCGCGCAGGATCAGTTCGCGTTGATGTGAATAACGCATGCAATTACTCCTTATACCGTAATAATACATCCGCCCACAGTGGCGTATACCTTCCATACGGTCTTATTCTACTGAATCCCCCGACACTTTGTCAAGACTTTGTCAGGTCAAAACCCAAAACAAATTGTAAATTTTTCAATCACCGCGATACCATCTGTTTCTCTTCACATTTTTCACGAAATATCAGGAAATTGTTGCCGTTACGGTAGGGTATCCCCCCGATTTTTGATGCGTTTCCAGTAGGCTTCGGCCGCCTGTTCCGTCTTATTTTGACCAAAGTGATAATAGCTCACGCCGCGCAATGACTCGGGCAGGTACTCTTGTTTGACCCAGTGGTCGGGCCAGTCGTGGGGGTACAGATAGTGCTGGCCCTTGACGGCGGCGTCCTCACCGTCGAAATGCTTGTTTTGCAGCCAGCGCGGGATGGGTCCGCTTTTGCCGGCCTGCACGTCGGCCACGGCGGCGTTGATGGCGTCGTGGGCCGAGTTGGATTTGGGGGCGGTGGCCACCAGGACAACAGCGTCCGCCAACGGCAGACGGGCTTCGGGCAGGCCCAGCATCTGGGCCGCGTCCACCGCCGCCTTGACGATGGGGATGATCTGGGGCCAGGCAAGGCCCACATCCTCGCAGGCCGTGACCATCAGCCGGCGGCAGGCCGACGGCAGGTCCCCGGCTTCCAGCAGACGGGCCAGGTAGTGCAGCGCCGCGTCCGGGTCGGACCCGCGCATGGATTTCTGGTAGGCCGAGACGATGTCATAGTGGTCGTCCCCCTGCTTATCATACCGCATGGCCGTGCGCCGTCCCACCTGGCGGGCCATGTCCAGCGTGACGCGGCGGGTCCCGTTTTCGGGGCTGGCGGCGGCCGCGGCAAACTCCAGGTTGCCCAGCGCCTTGCGCAAGTCCCCGCCCGCGGTGTCGGCCAGGCAGGCCAGAGCATCCTCATCCACGGCCAGCGGCTGGTCGTCTTCCTCATTCAGGCGGGCAACGGCCCGGCGCAGACCGTCGGCAATGTCGTCGGGCGTCAGCGACTTGAACTCAAACACCGTGCAGCGGGACAAAAGGGCGTTGTATATATAAAAGTAGGGATTCTCGGTGGTGGAGGCGATGAGGGTCACGTCCCCTTCCTCGATACATTCCAGAAGGCTTTGCTGCTGGCGCTTGTTGAAGTACTGGATCTCGTCCAGATACAAAAGCAGTCCGCCTGAACCTTGCAGGGTGCCGATCTCGTTCAGAACGCTCCTGATGTCGGCCGTGGACGCCGTGGTGGCGTTGATGCGGTGCAGTCGCATGCCGCTGCCGGCAGCGATGATGCCGGCCACCGTGGTCTTGCCCACCCCGGACGGACCGTAAAAGATCATATTGGGCAGGCTGCCGGTTTTTTCGGCGGCCTCCAATGTGCGGCGAAAGACCTGGCCCTCGCCCAGAAGATGACGCTGACCGCAGACGTCGGCCAGCGTGCGCGGGCGCAGGCGCTGCGCCAGTGGTTGCATAAGGCATCCCCCTTTATTTCCCGTTGCCGGGCTCACATACTTGCATTATAGACGATGGAAATGGTAGAATCAAGGCAGGAACGCAACGGAAAGAGAGGACTCCATGACCAAACAACAGTTGGCCGCTGTGTGCATCGAGCGGCTGAAAGAAGAATACCCCCTGGCGGACTGCACGCTGGACTATGACCATGCCTGGCAGTTACTGGTGGAGGTGCGCCTGGCCGCCCAGTGCACCGACGAGCGCGTGAACGTGGTGGTCAAAGACCTGTTTGCCAAATACCCCGGCGTGGAGGCGCTGGCCGCCGCCGAGCCGGAGGAGATCGAGGCCATTGTCAAGCCCTGCGGGTTGGGGCGCAGCAAGGCGCGGGATATTTCGGCCTGCATGCGCACGCTGCGGGACCAATATGGCGGCAAAGTGCCCGACGACTTTGATGCTTTGCTGGCTTTGCCCGGCGTGGGGCGCAAAAGCGCCAACCTGATCATGGGGGACGTGTTCGGCAAGCCCGCCATCGTCACCGACACCCATTGCATCCGCCTGTGCGGGCGCATCGGTCTGGTGGATGAAGGCGTCAAGGAACCGAAAAAGGTGGAGATGGCCCTGTGGAAGATCATTCCGCCCGAAGAAGGCAGCGATTTTTGCCACCGGCTCGTGTATCACGGCCGGGCCGTGTGCACCGCCCGCACCGCGCCCCACTGCGACGCCTGCCGCCTGGCCGATGTGTGCCGGTATGCCCGAAAGCAGGGCGCAGCCAAAAAGGAGGACTGAGCGTGGAAGAACAAAAAAGTTCCGCCCGTCTGGGCGGCACATTGATGTCCGCCCAGGCGGTGCAGCGGCTGCTGGAGGAGATGGCCGGCGGCCGCTACGCGGGGCTGGACCGTCTGCCCCCCGAAGTGGACCTGGCCGAATGGCTTGGCGTGAGCCGCACGGTGGTGCGGGACGCCTTGAGCGAACTGGAACGGGAAGGCTACCTGGAACGGGTGCGGGGCATCGGCACCGTGGTGAACCGGGGCGTGGTGGGCCTTGGCAACCGCATGGACCACAAGCTGGAATTCCACGCCATGATCGAGGCGCTGGGCCGCACGCCCCACACCGATCATCTGATGGTCACCCGTCAGGTGGCGGACGCGGCCACGGCCGCCGCCCTGGAGATCCCTGCGGGGGAAACGGTGCTCGTGGAGGGCAAGCGCATGCTGGCCGACGACGCCCCGGTCTTGTACTGTACCGACGTGATGCCCCTTTCCCTGTTTGAAGGGCGCACCGACGGCATCGATTTTACCCGGCCCATCTTTGACATTTTGCAGGATCGGTGCGGCATCCAGACCACCAGCACGGTGGCCCGGCTGCGGGCCGTGCCCGGTGAAGCCGCCGTGCGCCGGCTGCTGGGACTGGGAGCGGACAAGGCGCTGCTGGAACTGGAAGAGACCTGCTATTCCCGCCTGTGCCGGCCCGTGGTGCGCAGCAGGACCCTGTACACGGATTTTTTCGACTTTGCCCTTGTGCGTAAGCTGGGATAGTTGTAGAATGGGTAGGGTCCGGCCACGGCACCCCGGCCGCCGGCCGCACACCCCACAGGAAAGGAAAGGTTGCTGCTGATGAGACACCTGATCGATCCGCTGGATTTCACCTACGAAGAAACGCTGCGGCTGCTGGATCTGGCAGACCGCATCCACGACGACCCGGCCGCATACCGGGACGTGGCGTACCGCAAACGTCTGGCGTCGCTGTTTTACGAGCCTTCTACCCGGACCCGCCTTTCGTTTGAGGCTGCCATGCTGAACCTGGGCGGCCAGGTGCTGGGATTCCCCGACGGGGGCGTGTCCAGCGCCTCCAAGGGCGAGACGGTGGCCGACACCATCCGCATCGTCAGCTGCTATGCCGACATCGCCGCCATGCGCCACCCCAAAGAAGGCGCGCCCCTGCGGGCGGCACGGTATTCGGGCATCCCGGTGATCAACGCCGGCGACGGCGGCCACAGCCATCCCACCCAAACGCTGCTGGACATGATGACCATTCGCCGGCGCAAGGGCCGCCTGGACGGGCTGACCATCGGCTTTTGCGGGGATCTGAAATTCGGGCGCACGGTCCATTCCCTGATCAAGAGCCTGTCCCGCTGGTCGAACATGCGCTTTGTGCTCATCAGCCCCGAGGAGTTGCGGGTGCCCGACTACATCCTGAACGAGGTGCTGGACCCCCGGGGCATCCCCTACGTGGAGACCCGGGACCTGGAAAAGGCGCTGCCAGAGCTGGACATCTTGTACATGACCCGTGTACAGCGGGAACGCTTTTTCAACGAGGAAGATTACGTGCGCCTGAAAAACAGCTACGTGCTGACCAAAGCCAAGCTGGACCAGGCCCCCGCCGACATGGCCGTGCTGCATCCCCTGCCCCGGGTCAACGAGATCACCCTGGACGTGGACGACGATCCCCGGGCGGCCTACTTTGAACAGGCGCAAAACGGCGTATACATGCGCATGGCGCTGATCATGACCTTGCTGGGGCTCAAGGACCCCAAGACCGGGGAGGTGGCTTTTGAATGCTGAATGTTGACGAGATCCAAAACGGCGTGGTCATCGACCACATCAGCGCCGGCACTGGCCTGGCGCTGTACCACCTGATGGAGCTGGAAAAGCTGCGGGACGCCAGCGTGGCGTTGTTGCAGAACGTGCGCAGCCAGAAAAGCGGGAAAAAGGACATCATCAAGATCGAAGGGGATGTCAGCGCGCTGAATTTCGACGTGCTGGGATACCTGGACCCCCAGATCACCATCACCTACATCGAAAACGGCCACGTCGCCCGCAAGGTCCGGCCCGACCAGCCCAAGCGCCTGGTCAACGTGATCCAGTGCAAGAACCCCCGCTGCATCACGGCCATGGAGGAAGGCTGCGACCATATTTTTGCCCTGACCCCCAGCGGCCGGTACCGCTGCATCTACTGCGAACAGGAGTTCAAGGTCAACAACAACTGAGCTCTACCATACACAAGGCCCCGTCCCCTTAAAAGGGACGGGGCCTTGCTTTTGGTTTGGGCGGCGCGGGCCGTCAGACGCAGGCGGCCAGGTCGCTGTCGGTCAAAACGATGCGACCGTCGCCGTCCACGTCGGCGGTATAGGTCACGCCGGGCTGGGCGGTGCCCGCCGCGATGCGGTCGGCCAGGGCCTGCTCCACCGCGCGGCTGACCTTGCGGCGCAGGTCCCGGGCGCCGTAGGCCGGGGTCTCGCGCCCGGCCAGGGCCGCTGCCGCGGCCGGAGTGTGACGCAGCGTATACCCCTGCCGGGCGGCGCGGGCTTCCAGCTCGGTAAGCAGCTTGCCCGCAATGGCCGCCAGCTGGGCCGGGCCCAGGGGGTCGAACAGCACCACGTCGTCCAGGCGGCCCATGAGTTCGGGGCGGAAATACTCTTTTGCCTCTTGCAGGGCTTTTTGCCCCCGGCGCTGGGCGTCCTCGCCGGCGGCGCCGAAGCCCATGGGCGACGCCTGCCCCGCCAGGCACCGGGCCCCCAGGTTGGAAGTCAGCAGGATGATCGTGTTGGAAAAGTCCGCCTTTCGTCCCTGGGCGTCGGTAAGGCAGCCGTCCTCGAGAATTTGCAGAAGGATGTTCTGGATGTCGGAATGGGCTTTTTCGATCTCGTCAAACAGAACCACGCTGTACGGGCGGCGGCGCACGGCCTCGGTGAGCTGGCCGCCCTCGTCATGGCCCACATACCCGGGGGGTGATCCGATCAGGCGGGCCACCGTGTGCTGTTCCATATATTCGGACATGTCAAAGCGCAGAAGGGCTTTTTCGCTGCCGAACCAGTGTTTGGCCAGGGTGCGGGCCAGCTGGGTCTTGCCCACGCCGGTGGGCCCCAGAAACAACAGCGCGCCGATGGGGCGACCCGATTCCCGCAGGCCGGTACGGCTGCGGCGGATGGCCGCTGCCACGGCCCGCACAGCCCGGGGCTGACCCACGACTTCGGCGGCCAGGCGGCTTTCCAGCAGGTCCAGGCGTTCCCGTTCGGCTTCGCCCACCCGCTCGGCCGGCACGCCGCTGGCCTTGCTGACCACCCGGGCGATGTCGTCGGGGGTCAGTTCAGCTTCCGGGTCCCGCACCTCCCGGCAGGCGATGCGCGCCGCGGCCGCGGCTTCGTCCAGCAGGTCGATGGCCTTGTCCGGCAGATACCGCCCGGGCAGATACCGCACGCTGAGCTCCACCGCCGCCCGGATGCTCTGCGCCGGGATGCGCACATTGTGATAGCGCTCGTACCGGGGCATCAGCCCGCACAAAATGCGCTCGGCCGCCGCCGGGGTGGGTTCCTCCACCATGACCTTGCCGAAACGGCGGTCCAGGGCCGTGTCCTTGCCGATGGTCTTGCGGTATTCCTCCGGCGTGGTGGCCCCGATCAGCTGCAATTCGCCCCGGGCCAGCATGGGTTTGAGGATACTGGCCGCGTCGATGGCGCCTTCGGCCGCGCCGGCCCCGGCGATCAGATGGATCTCGTCAATGAACAAGATCGTCATGCGGTCGCGGTACAGCTCCTCCAAAAGACCCTTGAACCGTTCTTCAAAATCGCCGCGGTACTTGGTGCCCGCCACCATGGCCGCCATGTCCAGCGCCAGCACCCGCCGCCCGCGCAGGCTCTGGGTGACCTGATCCGCGGCAATGCGCTGGGCCAACGCCTCGGCCAATGCGCTTTTGCCCACCCCGGGCTCCCCCAAAAGGCAGGGGTTGTTTTTCTGGCGGCGGCACAGGATCTCGATCATGCGGTCCAGCTCGGCGTCCCGGCAAAGCACGGGATCCAGTCGGCCTTCCTGGGCCAGACGGGTCAGGTCCCGGCCATACTTCTCGCTGGGTTTGCTGCTGCGGGAGGTGCTCATGCGCGGGGCGATGGGCAAAACCAGCTGCCCGGACAATTGGCGGCATTCCCGGGCGGCCTGGGGCACTTCCACCCCCAGGGACGCCATCCACACGCTGGCCGTACAGGCGCAGTCTTCCAGCATGGCGCACAATAAATGCTCGTTGTCCGCCCGGGCACGGCTAGCCGCATGGGCCCCCAGCACGGCGAATTCCAGGGCTTTGTGAGTCTCGGGAGCCAGGTCCCGCCGGGTCAGGCGGATGCTGCGCCCCGCGCAGGCCCGGGCCGCGGCACACTGGTGCAAAGCGGTCTCGGTCACATTTTTGCGGCGCAGAAAATCCGCCGCCGGGCCCTGGGCGGTCTGCAACATAGCCAGCAGCAGATGGCCTGTGTCGGCGGCGGTGCAGCCCTGCTGCCCGGCCAGTGTCAGCGCGCGGCCCACCGTGCGCGCAGCCGCGCCCGACAGGCCTTTATGAAAATACAGCATACGTCTCCCCTTCCGGCGCGCCGTGGCAGGCGCGCCCGCTGTGTGATCGGCTCAAAGGCTACAACAAGTATAGGCGGGCGCGGGGCAAATAATCATCGAAACAGGGCAAAAGCGCTGACAAACGCCGGTGGGCGTGCTATAATGGAATGTACTTTGTAAAGGTGGGTGAACTATGCGAAGACTTCTGCATTACCTGAAGGGGTACGAGCTGGAAACGGTTCTGGCCCCGCTGTTCAAAATGCTCGAAGCCTGCTTTGAGCTGCTGGTCCCGCTGGTGGTAGCCGCCATCGTGGATACCGGCATCCAGAACGCCGACGTGCCCAGCATCTGGCGCCAGGGCGGGCTGCTGGTATTGCTGGCCGTGGTGGGCCTTGCTTCCAGCGTGACGGCCCAGTATTTTGCAGCCAAGACCGCCCTTGGGTATGGCACGGCACTGCGCCGGGACCTGTACCACCACATCAACACCCTGGCCTATGCCGAGCTGGACGGCATAGGCACCCCCACGCTGGTCACCCGCATGACCAGCGATGTGAACCAGCTGCAAAATGGCGTGAACATGACGCTGCGGCTGCTGCTGCGCTGTCCCTTCATCATCATCGGCGCACTGCTGATGGCCCTGTCCATCAGCCCCCAGATGACCCTTTGGTTTTTGCTGGTGACGGCGCTGATCTCGGCAGTCATTTACCTGATCATGCGGGTGACCGTGCCCCGCTACCACCAGGCCCAGTCCATGCTGGATAAGGTCACCCTGCTGACCCGTGAAAACTACGTGGGCATGCGGGTGGTGCGGGCTTTTTCCCGCCAGAAGGACGAGGTGGAGGACTTTACCGCCACCAACGACGCCTTAAAAAGGCTCCAGACCACGGCGGGACGCATTTCCGCCCTGATGAATCCCACCACCTACATCATCGTCAATCTGGGCATCATCGTTGTATTGCTGCGCGGCGGCGCGCTGGTGGACGCCGGCACGCTGACCCAGGGCCAGATCATTGCCCTGATCAGCTACCTCAATCAGATCCTGACCAACCTGCTGCGTATGTCCGACCTGGTGATCTCCATCACCCGGGCCGTGGCCAGCGGCATCCGGGTCAACGAGCTTCTGAACACCAAGTCCTCTATGCCCGACCCCGCCAACGCCGGCGCCAGGGCGCTGGCCCCCGCTGCGGGCGCCCCGGCCGTGGCCTTCGACCATGTCACCTTTACCTATAAAGGCGCGGGCGCGCCCAGTCTGAGCGACATCAGCTTTGCGGCCCGGCCCGGACAAACCATCGGCGTCATCGGCGGCACGGGCAGCGGCAAGAGCACGCTGGTCAGCCTGATCGCCCGCTTCTATGACGCCGGCGAGGGGCAGGTCAGCCTGTACGGCCACGACCTGCCCGGGTATCCTTTCGACCAGCTGCGCACGCTGGTGGGGGTGGTGCCCCAGCGGGCCGTGCTGTTCACCGGCACGATCCGGGACAACATGCGCTGGGCCTGCCCCGACGCCACCGATGAGCAGATCTGGGCGGCGCTGGAGATCGCCCAGGCCGCCGACTTCGTGCGCGCCAAGCCCGCGGGCCTGGACGAAAAGGTGGACACGGCGGGACGCAATTTCTCGGGCGGGCAGCGCCAGCGCCTGACCATCGCCCGGGCGCTGGTCCCCCGCCCCGGCATCCTGATCCTGGACGACAGCGCCTCGGCGCTGGACTTTGCCACCGACGCGGCGCTGCGCAAGGCCCTGAAAGAAAAGACCCGGGGCATGACCGTGTTCATCGTGTCCCAACGGGCCAGCGCCGTACAGCGGGCCGACTGCATCCTGGTGCTGGACGACGGCGAACTGGCCGGCATGGGCACCCACGCCGAACTGCTGCGCAGCTGTGAGGTATACAAGGAGATCTGCCTGAGCCAGCTTTCCCGGGAGGAGGTGGAGCAAACGGTATGAAAAACAAGACCCTGACCGCCGACAAAAGCACGGTCCGCCGTGTGCTGCGCCTGATCGCGCCTTACCGGGTTCTGGTGGCGCTTTCCCTGATTTTGGCCGCCGTGACCGTGGTGACCACCCTGTACGCCCCCGTGCTTACCGGCAAGGGCGTGGACCTGATTTTGGGGCCCGGCCAGGTGGACCTGCCCGCCCTGGGCGTTCTGGCCGTGCAGCTGGGCATTCTGGTGGGCGTGACCGCTTTGAGCCAATGGCTCATGAGCCTGATCAACAACCGCATCACCTTCCAGGTGGTGCGAGACATCCGGGTGCGGGCGTTCAGCCACATGGAAGAGCTGCCCTTGAGCTACATCGACGCCCACCGCCCCGGCGAGACCATCAGCCGACTGACCACCGATGTGGAACAGTTCAGCGACGGTTTGCTCATGGGCTTTACCCAGCTGTTCACCGGCATTCTGACGATCCTGGTCACCCTGGGCTTTATGCTGTCCATCGACTGGCGCATCACCCTGGTGGTGGCCGTATTGACGCCCCTGTCCATCTTTGTGGCCAAATTCATCGCCCAGCGCACCTATTCCATGTTCCGTGTGCAGAGCGAGACCCGGGCCGAGATGACCGGCCTGGTGGAGGAACTGGTGGGCAACCAGCATCTGGTGCGGGCCTTCGGGTATGAGGACCGGGCCGAGGAACGCTTTGGCCGCATCAACGCCGACCTGCAAAGCTGCGGGCTGCGGGCCACCTTCTACTCTTCCCTGTCCAACCCCTGCACCCGCTTTGTCAATTCGCTGGTGTACGCCGCCGTGGGCGTGCTGGGGGCGCTGTTCGCCATCGCGGGGGGCATCACGGCCGGCAGCCTGGCCGCCCTGCTGCAATACGCCAACCAGTACACCAAGCCCTTCAACGACATTTCCAGCGTCATGACCGAGCTGCAAAACGCCCTGGCCTGCGCCCAGCGGGTGTTTGACCTGATCGACGAGGAGCCCATCCGCCCCGACGCCCCCGACGCGCGGGTGCTGCACAAAGGCGCTGGGCGCGTGGCTTTTGAGCACGTGAAGTTCCGTTACCGCCCCGACGTGCCACTGATCGAGGACATGAACCTGCGGGTGTTCCCCGGCCAGCGCATTGCTCTGGTGGGGCCCACAGGCTGCGGCAAGACCACCCTGGTCAACCTGCTCATGCGCTTTTATGAGATCAACGCAGGGTCCCTGAAGGTGGACGACACCCCCATCGACGAGGTGACGCGGGATTCGCTGCGGGCCAACATGGGCATGGTCTTGCAGGAGACCTGGCTCAAATGCGGCACCGTGGCCGAGAACATCGCCTACGGCAAGCCGGATGCCGCCCGGGAGGAGATCGTGGCCGCCGCCAAAAAGGCCCGCGCCCACAGCTTTATCTGCCGGTTGCCCCAAGGCTACGACACGATGATCGCCGAGGACGGCGACAACCTGAGCGCCGGCCAGCGCCAGCTTTTGTGCATCGCCCGGGTCATGCTGCGCCGCCCGCCCATCCTGATTTTGGACGAGGCCACTTCCAGCATCGACACCCGCACCGAAGTGCTGGTCCAGGATGCCTTTGAGGAACTGATGCGCGGGCGCACTAGCTTCATCGTGGCCCATCGACTGTCCACCATCAAAAACGCCGACCGCATTTTGGTCATGAAAAGCGGCAGCATCATTGAAAGCGGCACCCACGACGAATTGCTGGCCAAGCAGGGATTTTACGCCCAGCTGTACCAGAGCCAGTTCGCCAAAGCGTAAAAACGGCATTCCGCATGTATGCAGAAAAGGGGTAGAAAAGTATGTCCAACACCATGATTCCGAAAAACTACAAAAGCCTTCTGGGTCTGTACGACACCCAGAAGGCCATCGGCCTGATCAAGACCATCTTTCAGGAAAAGCTGTGCGCGGCGCTGCATCTCAAGCGGGTGACCGCCCCGCTGTTCGTTTTGCACGGCAGCGGCCTGAACGACGACCTGAACGGCGTGGAGCGCCCCGTGCGCTTTGATGTGCCCAGCCTGGACGGCGAGGCCGAGGTCGTGCACAGCCTGGCCAAATGGAAGCGCTACGCCCTGGCCAAGTACGGGTTCCGCCCCGGGCAGGGTATTGTGTGCGATATGAACGCCATCCGCCGCGACGAGGACCAGGACAACCTGCACAGCATCTATGTGGACCAGTGGGACTGGGAGCGGGTGGTCACCGAAAAACAGCGCACCCTGCCCTTCCTCAAGGACACCGTGCGGGACATCGTGGACGCCGTGTGCGCCACCGCCGATGAGCTGCGCTGGAAGTTCCCCGAACTGAAAAAGGTCCGCCTGAAGCGGGAGGTAGCCTTCCTCACCACCCAGGAGCTGGAGGACCGATACCCCGACCTGACCCCCAAAGAGCGGGAGAACGCCGCCGCCAAGGAATACGGCACGATCTGCGTTATGCAGATCGGCGGCAAGCTGGCCTCCGGCATTGCCCACGACGGCCGCGCCCCCGACTATGACGACTGGACGCTGAACTGCGACATTTTGTTCTGGCACAAGCCGTTGGGCTGCGCGCTGGAATTGTCAAGCATGGGCATCCGTGTGGACGCCGCCGCCCTGCGCCGTCAGCTGGCGGCGGCCGGCTGCCCCGAGCGGGCGGAACTGCCCTTCCACAAAATGCTCTTGAACGGCGAGCTGCCCCTGACCATGGGCGGCGGCATCGGCCAGAGCCGGCTGTGCATGCTGCTGCTTGGCAAGGCCCATGTGGGCGAAGTGCAGGTCAGCCTGTGGGATGAAGCCACTCAAAGCGCCTGCGAGGCCGCCGGCGTGACGCTGCTGTAATTGGGATCGGACGCAAAAACCGCACCCCCGTCTGCCATACAGACGGGGGTGCGGTTTTCTCTATGGAGCTGGCAACAGGAATCGAACCTGCAACCTGCTGATTACAAATCAGCTGCTCTGCCAATTGAGCTATGCCAGCGGGACGCGACTATTGTAGCACAAAGTCCGCGGCAGTGTCAACCGGGCTGGGCGGCCAGGGCGCTTTGCAGCGCACAGTAATCCTCCAGCGTCAGCTGTTCGGGGCGCAGGCGGGCGTCAAGGCCCGCAGCGTCCAGGGCGGCAAGGACCCGGGCCTTGGGCAGACCCAGGCCGGACGCCACCGAGTTGGCCACCGTCTTGCGCCGCTGGGAAAAGGCCGCGCGGATCAGACGGAAATACCCGGCCTCGTCCCCGTTTGGCACCTCCACCGGCGGCACGCTGCGCACGTCCAGGCGGATGACCGCGCTGGTGACCTTGGGGGCCGGGTAAAAGCTGCCCGGCTGTACCGTGAACAGCAGCTGCGGCCGGGCATAATAGGCCACCGCATAGGTGATCGCCCCTGCCTCCCGCGTGCCGGGGGCGGCGCACAGGCGCTGGGCGGCCTCCTTCTGGACCATGACCGTGATGTTGTCCACGGGCAGTTTCTCTTCCAGAAGGCGCATCAGAATCGGGCTGGTGATGTAATAGGGCAGGTTGGCACACACGGCCACCTGCTTGCCGGCGAATTCTTCGGTCAGCAGGGCGGCCAGGTCCACCTTGAGCACATCCCCCATGACCAGCTTGAAATTGTCGTGCCCGGCCATGGTTTCGGCCAGAAGGGGCTCAAGACGCTTGTCCACCTCCACCGAGACGACCTTGTCGGCCCGGGCGGCCAATTGCTCGGTGAGCACGCCGATGCCGGGGCCGATCTCCAATGCGCCCCAGCCGGGGCCCAGGCCGGCGGCCTGGGCAATGCGTGGGCAAATACCCGGGTTGATGATAAAGTTCTGCCCGAACCCCTTGGACAAGGCAAAGTCATACCGGGCGCACAGGTCCCGGATCGTGGAAAGATCGGTCAATGCAGCCATGGGTCCACCTTACCCGGCCAG
>DBRU01000103.1:6273-6637 GCA_002306375.1 Faecalibacterium sp. UBA1360 | reverse complement strand
GGCCATTTTACATAAATTTTACAAACACTTTACCGCCTTTTGCTACCGCTGAAGTGCGCAGCACCGTTATAATAGGAGACGGTATGATGCCGGGTTGCGGCATGGGGGGCACGGCCCCCGGGAAAAATAGGAGCGGGCAGACACTGCGGGTCCCTTTACCTTATAAGGGAAAAGCCGGGATTTTGCCCCCATATAAGAGAATGGAAGTGGACCCTGTATGAGTATTTTCAACATCTTCGTCCTCCTTGGCGGCCTTGCCATGTTCCTTTACGGCATGGACGTCATGGGCAAGAACCTGGAGCAGACCGCCGGCGGCAAGCTGCAGGTCATTCTGAGCAAGATGACCTCCTCTCCCCTGCGCGGC
>DBRU01000103.1:4739-6244 GCA_002306375.1 Faecalibacterium sp. UBA1360 | reverse complement strand
CTGTACCAGGCGGTGGGCGTCATCATGGGTGCCAACGTGGGCACCACCGTGACTTCCTGGCTGCTGAGCCTGACCGGTCTGGAGGGCGAGAGCTTCTTTATCCAGATGCTCAGCCCCGACGCCTGGAGCCCCCTGCTGGGCTTTGCAGGCATCGTCATGTTCATGTTCTGCAAGGACCGCAAGAAGGGCATCGGCCAGATCTTCCTGGGCTTTGCCATCCTTATGGCCGGCATGGATCTGATGGCCAGCGCCACCGCTCCCCTGGCCGACGCGCCCTGGTTCGGTGAGCTGTTCCTGGCCTTCACCAACCCTGTTCTGGGCGTGCTGGTAGGTGCTCTGCTCACCGCCATCATCCAGTCCTCCTCCGCCTCCGTGGGTATTCTGCAGGCGTTGTCCGCCTCCACCGGCGCTGTGTCCGTGGCGGCTGCCATGCCCATCATCATGGGCCAGAACATCGGCACCTGCGTCACTGCGCTGATCTCCTCCGCCGGTGCCAACAAGAATGCCCGCCGTACCGCCATGATCCACCTGTACTTCAACGTCATCGGCACCATGGTGTTCCTGTGCGGGTTCTATGCCCTGAACTCCGTGTTCCATTTCTCCTTCTATCACGATCAGGCCACCACCTTCAACATTGCCATCATCCACACCACCTTCAATGTGGTGACCACCGCCATCCTGCTGCCCTTCAACAAGCTGCTGGTCCGTCTGGCCATCCTCACCGTGCCGGACAGCAAGGAACCCCAGCAGAACTCCCTGCTGGACGAGCGTCTGCTCTCCACCCCCGCCGTGGCCGTCAACCGTGCCATGCTGGTGGGCGGCGATATGGCTGAGATCTGCCGCACTTCCCTGCTGCAGGCCATGTCCACCACCCGCAAATGGGACGATGCCATTGCCGATGAAGTCCGCCGCAAGGAAGACGCCATCGACCATTACGAGGACGTTCTGGGCACCTACCTGGTGCAGCTGTCCGGCCGCCCCCTGAGCAAAGAGGACAACCGCACCATCAACACCCTGCTGCATACCATCGGCGACTTTGAACGCATCTCCGATCACTCCATGAACCTCATCGAGGCCGCGGAGGAGATCCGGGACAAGAACATCCGCTTCAGCGACGAAGCCCTGGCCGACCTGGCCGTGCTGGAATCGGCGGTGCAGGACATCGTCAACCGCACGGTGGATGCCTTCCAGAAGCGTGACTGTTACGCAGCGGGCAAGATCGAGCCCCTGGAAGAAGTGGTGGACGGCCTGGTGCGCGAGGTCAAGACCCGCCACATCGCCCGCTTGCAGGCCGGCACCTGCACCATCGAGTACGGCTTTGTGCTGGATGACCTGCTCACCGACTATGAGCGCATCGCCGACCACTGCTCCAACATCGCGGTGGCCATGATCGAGGTGGCCGAGGACAAGTTCGACACCCACGAATACCTGAACAACATCAAAAACGGGTCCAGCATGAAGTTTGAGCAGCGGTACGAAAAGTACCGCGACCGCTACGCCTTCCC
>DBRU01000103.1:4087-4731 GCA_002306375.1 Faecalibacterium sp. UBA1360 | reverse complement strand
ACAAGGAGAATTGCCATGATCTACATCGTCGAGGATGACGCCAGCATCCGGGAGCTGGAACAATACGCCCTGCAGACCAACGCCTACCCGGCCCGGGGGTTCGCCGACGGGGCCAGCTTCTGGACCGCCGTGCGCGAGGCCCCGCCCGAGCTGGTGATCCTGGACGTGATGCTGCCCGACGAGGACGGGTACGAGATCCTGGGCAAACTGCGGGAAAACGCCGCCACCCGCACGGTGCCGGTGATCATGGTCACGGCCAAGACCAGTGAGATCGACGTGGTCAAGGGCCTGGACAAGGGCGCCGACGATTACCTGTGCAAGCCCTTCGGCATTCTGGAATTCATCAGCCGGGTCAAGGCCGTTCTGCGCCGGGCCCAGCACGGGGCCGCCGCGGCCCCGGCGGCGCTGCGGTTCGGGGCCATCGTGCTGGACGACGTGACCCGCACCGTGACCGTGGACGGCGAGGGCGTGGCGCTGACCTTCAAGGAATACGCCCTTTTGCACTTTTTCCTGGAACATCCCGAGGAAGTGCTGGCCCGGGAGCGCATCATGAAGGCCGTGTGGGACACCGACGACCTGCTGGAGTCCCGCACCATCGACATGCACGTGCGCACCCTGCGCCAGAAGCTGGGCGAGGCGGGCGA
>DBRU01000103.1:3684-4071 GCA_002306375.1 Faecalibacterium sp. UBA1360 | reverse complement strand
CGAGACCATGGCCCCCCGGCGCATGTCCAGCCTGCTGCGCCGGGCATTGGCCGCGGTGGGGCTGCTGGCGGCGCTGCTGACCGCCCTGGGGGCGGCGGGGCTGTTCCACAAGGCCTTTGCCGCCCAGCTGGACCAGGACCTGGCCCGCATGGCCCGGGTCCTGGCCGCCGGGTACGAGGCCGCCCCCGACGCCGACACCCTGCGCCGGGGCATCGAGGACAGCGGCCTGCGCCTGACGCTGATCGACGATGACGGCGCCGTGCTGTACGACAGCACCGAGCCCGCCGCCGGCATGGAAAACCACCGCAGCCGGCCCGAGGTGGCCGCCGCCCTGGAGACGGGCTCCGGGTCCAGCGTGCGCAACAGCGACACCCTGGGCATGGAGAC
>DBRU01000103.1:1958-3679 GCA_002306375.1 Faecalibacterium sp. UBA1360 | reverse complement strand
GCCAGCTTGTGGCGGCTGTACAACCGGGTATTGCCCCTGCTGGCCGCGGGCGGGGCGCTGGTGGTGGCGCTGGCCGCCGCCCTGGGCGCGCTGCTGACCCGCAGCCTGGTGCGGCCCATCACCCGCATGGCCGACCACCTGGACACCATCGAGGCCAACGTGCCCTATGAGGAGCTGATCCCCCTGGCCCGGACCATCCAGTCCGACCGCCGCCTGCGGGAAAACAACGAGACCATGCGCCGGGAGTTCACGGCCAACGTGAGCCACGAGCTCAAGACCCCGCTGACCAGCATTTCGGGCTATGCGGAGCTCATCGAGACCGGCATGGCCAAGACCGAGGACGTGCCCGAGTTCGGCCGGCGCATCCACCGGGAGGCGCTGCGCATGATCCGGCTGGTGTCGGACATTTTGCAGCTCAGCGAGCTGGACGGCCAGCACGCGGGCAGCGCCGCCGCCCCCGAACACGCCCCCGTGGACCTTGCGTCCCTGGTGCGGGAGGTGGCGGGCAACATGACCGTCAACGCCCGCAAGGCCTATGTGACGCTGCAATACCAGGCGGCGGCGGCCACCGTGCAGGGCAGCCGGGACCAGCTGACCGAGCTGGCGGCCAACCTGTGCGACAACGCCATCCGCTACAACCGCCCCGGCGGCCACGTGCTGCTGCGCTGCGGCACCGACGGCGACGGCGCGCCCTTTTTGAGCGTGGAGGACAACGGCATCGGCATCCCCCAGGACGCCCAGAGCCGGGTGTTCGAGCGGTTCTACCGCGTGGACAAGAGCCGGTCCAAGGCCACGGGCGGCACCGGCCTGGGCCTGGCCATCGTCAAGCACATCGCGGCGCTGCACGGCGCGCGCATCGACCTGCGCTCCACCGTGGGCACCGGCACCACGATCCGGGTGACCTTCCCCGCCGCCAGGGGCGGCAAATGACCGCTGCCTTATATGCAAAAGGGGGAACAGTCCCGCACGGCAATTGCCTGACGGGCCTATTCCCCCTCTTGGACACCCCCTCGACAAAATTTGGCGTCAAATCGCGCACTCGACGCCATGCGTCTCGCACACAATTTGCCGCCGAATTTCCCTGGCTGTGTCTGCGCCGGTCGGCGCTTGTCCGCCGGCGCAGACGTTTTTATACTTTTTCGACAGTCTGCAAAGCCCCCGCTGCCNNTCCGCGGCCTGGAAGGCCGCCCGCGCCGGGTAGGGCGCGGTGAAGGCTTCGGCGTAGACTTCGTTCATGGCGGCAAAGTCGCCGATGTCGGCCAGCAGCACCGTGGTCTTGACCACACGGTCCATGTCGGCGCCGGCGGCCTGCAAAATGGCCCGGATGTTTTTCAGGCTCTGGCGGGTCTGCTCGGCGATGCCGCCGGGCACCAGGGCCCCGGTGGCGGGGTCCAGGGGGATCTGGCCGGACACGTACAGCGTGTTGCCGGCGCGCACAGCCTGGGAATAGGGGCCGATGGCCTCGGGGGCGTTGGGGGTCTTTACGGCGTTGAGTTCCATAGGGATTGCCTTCTTTCCGTCAGAATATAGGCTTAGTATACCAGACGCGCCCCGCCGCCGCAAGCCGTCAGCCCTCGGCCCGGGCGGTGACGGCGGTCTCCAGCGTGCAGTCCCCCGCCGGGATCGGGTAGCGCACGGCCGGGATGACCGTGTTGGGGGCGTACAGGCTCGTGTTGGGCCAGGCCTCGATGATCTCGCCCGTGCCGCCGGCGCCCTGCACC
>DBRU01000103.1:0-1803 GCA_002306375.1 Faecalibacterium sp. UBA1360 | reverse complement strand
CTGTCGGGCGCGGTCTGGCCCAGGTCCTCGTAGCAGCGGCTGGCCGAAAAGCCGAACCGGGTGTTGTAGACGAACTTGCCGTATTTTTCGGCAAACTGGCCGTGGCCGTTCTGCTCCACCTCGGCGGGGGCGTAGGCGTTGACCTGGCCGTCCGCCGTGCGCTGCATGAGCAGGTGGGCCGCGGGCAGGGCCGTGACCCCGGCCGTGACGGGCAGGGGCGCGGCTTCGGCGCGCCAGAAGGGATGGTCCTCGGGCAGAGCCATGAGTAGGAAGCTCTTGAGCCCCCAGTAGGGGCTGCCCGGGGCGTTGTACCGCTCGCTCATGTACAGCTGGGGGTAGCAGTAGCCGATGGTCAGGATGCCGTCCCGGTCAAAGATGGGCTTGTCCATCCACCATTGCAGGTTGCGCAGGATGATGCCCTTCATCACCGGCAGGGGCAAGGGCTCCAGCCCCGCCCACACGCAGGCCGAATAGAAGGCGCACTGGCCAAAGCGGTAGGTCAGGCTGCGGCCGTAGGGCAGCGCCGCGCCGGTCTCGTCAAACCAGTGAACAAACTGGCGGCCGAATTCCAGCGCCCGACGGCGGAACCGCTGGCACCGCTCGGGGTCCAGGTCGGCGGCGAACACGCTGTACAAAACGCCGTAATACTGGATGGCCCAGGGGATGTAGTAGTCCCGCTGGGGTTTCACGGCGGGGTCGCCGTCGCTGTACCAGCCGTCGCCGATGTACCAGCTTTCCACGGCGTCCAGGTCCCGCCGGGCCAGGTCCATGTCGCAGGGCATGCCCACCGACCGCAAGGCCAGGTTGACCAGCACCCGGAAGAACAGCCAGTTGCACCCGGGCAGCTCGTGGTGGTTGATGCTGTCCAGCCAGGCGGCCAGGTCCCGGCGGCCCCGCTGGGTCAGGGGGGCCCAGACCTTGTCCGGCGTTTCCAGGATGGCGCAGGCGATGGCCGCCATCTCCACAAAGCACTGGTCATAGTCCCGGTTGTCGCCCCAGTATTCGGGCCCCGCCGGGTCGGCGCCGGCGGCCAGGCCCCGGCGGTATACCTCGGCAAAGGCCTGCCATTCGGGGGCGGCGGCCCCGCCCTGCCACAAAGGGGCCAGCGCCCACAACGGGCGGGAGAAGGCCTCCATCTCGATGGCGGTGCTGTCATAGGTGACGCCCGTGTCTCCCAGGTGCAGCCGCGCCCCGCCCGCCGAGTACAGGGGCAGCAGCGGGCGCAGCAGGCGCAGGGCCAGGGCTTCAAGATCCCGTTTGTCGTTCAGTTGCATCTGTCGTTCCCTCCGCGTCAGGGCTTGTAGCCGAAATTGGGGATGGCGTTCCACCGGCGGCGCAGAAGATGGGCCGCCATCTTGGGCCGGCGGTCCCGGGTCAGCACGCCCTTGCGGTTGCCGCCCACCCGCATGGGGCCCTGGATCGTGGCAAAGTCGGCGAAGTTCCACAGCAGTTCCCCCACAAAGAAGGGGCGCTTGTCGATCTCGGCGTTGATGCGGTCGAAGTATTCGGCCTGGTATTCCTCGCTGAACATGCCGGCCCGGGTGTCGTGCAGGCCCTCCACCGTGTCGGCGCCGTACTCGGTGAACATGACCGGCTTGCCCTGCCCGGCCCAGAAGTCCAGTTCCTCGTTCCAGGCCGCGCAGGCGGCGTCCAGGTCGCCGGACAGGTTGTACCAGCCGTAGTAGCGGTTCAGGCAGACCACGTCCATGGTGCGGGTGGTGATGTCCTTGGTGTAGTCGTTCTGGCAGCACACCAGGGTGACCGGGCGGGCCTGGGGGTCCAGTTCATGGGCCAGGTCGTACA
>DBRU01000028.1:1427-3003 GCA_002306375.1 Faecalibacterium sp. UBA1360 | reverse complement strand
GGGCCCGCTGAGCAGCCGCCAGGGATAGTCCACCGGCGTGGCAAAAAAGCCCAGGGGCGTGTCCGACCCGCCCGAGCACACCATGGCCATATAAGGCACCGTGTAGCGGCCCTCCTCGTCCAGGGTGTAGACGGTCACGGTGGAGGCCGCCCGGTTCACGGCGATCAGGTAGGGGAAGCCATCCTTCTCCTCCACCTTGATGCCCTCGCTGATATAGAACTCGTCGGCGCACAGCCGGTCCATCAGCTCCTTGCCCCGCTGGTTCCAGGTATCGGGGTCGGTGACCACGGGGGCCGTGCCGGTGGCGTTGGCGGCGGCCAGGGCCGTGGCCTGGGCAATGCGCTGTTCCTCCTCGGTCATGGCGGGGGTGGGCTCGGGCTGGGCGTCCGATTCGGCCATGGCGGGGGCCGAGTCGGGGTCGGCGGTATCCACGCCCGGCTTGCCCAGCAGGGCGGGGGCCAGCGCCGCGCCGCCGGCCAGCACCAGCACCAGGGCGCACAGCAGCAGGGTCAGCCGCGCCTGCTTTTTGCGCGCGGCGCGGCGCCGGGCGGCCCGGCGTCGGGCGGAATGATTGTCGTGCTTGTGCGGCATAGGGGGTACATCCTTTCGTGGGGGGTGTTGTCAGTATGCGCGGGCGGTGGGGCAAAGCGGCGGCCTTCCAGCATTTGGCGTCAGCGGCCGTAGCACTCCTTCACAAAGGTCTCCAGCGCCGCAAAGCTGCGCAGCACTTTTTCGGTGGGCACGCAGTAGGCCATGCGGAAGTACCCCGGGCAGCCGAAGCTGTCCGCCGGCACCAGGGCCAGGTCATAGTCCCGGGCCTTGCGGCAGAAGGCCACCGAATCCTCCTCCAGCGCCTTGGGGAAGATGTAGAAGGTGCCCCCGGGCTTGACGACCCTAAAGCCCAGGCGCACCAGTTCGGCGTACAAAAGCTCCATGTTGCGCTCGTACACCGACAGATCGCTGGTCACTTCCAGGCACTGGGCCACGGCCAGCTGGATCAGGCTGGACGGGCAGTTGTGGCCGGTGCCCCGGCTGATCTGCCCGCACATGGGCACGATGAGCTCGGCCTGTTCGCAGGCGGGGTTGGCGGCCACGTAGCCGATGCGCTCGCCGGGCACCGACAGGCTCTTGCTGAAGGAATAGCAGGTCAGCGTGTCGGCATAGTATGCGCCGGGGTGCTGCTGGGCCGCGCCGCCGAACACGATCTCGCGGTAGGGCTCGTCGGACAGCAGGAAGATGCGGCGCCCCAGCCGGGCCGAGGCGGCCCCCAGCACGTCGGCCAGGCGGCGCAGGGTCTCGGGGCTGTAGGCGACGCCCGAGGGGTTGTTGGGCGTGTTGATGAGCACGGCGGCCACCGTGTCGTCCAAAGCGGCCTCCAGGGCGTTGAAGTCGATCTGGAAATCCTCAAGCCGGGGCGGCAGCACCCGCAGGGTCAGGCCCGCGCCCTCCACATAGGGCTTGTACTCGGGGAAGAAGGGGGCAAAGGTCACCACGGTCTGCCCGGGCACGGCCACGCACCGCAGCGCGTGGGCCAGCGCCCCCGCCGCGCCGGTGGTCATGAAGATGTGGTCGGCGG
>DBRU01000028.1:0-1312 GCA_002306375.1 Faecalibacterium sp. UBA1360 | reverse complement strand
CGCGGGCGGCGCTCCATTCGGCCAACTGGCGGATCACCGATTTGCCGCCGAGCATATCCACGTATTGCTGTGCGATCATGGTCCTTCCTCCTTATTGTGCGTTTGCCGGGCCTGCCAGCACAATGCGGGCCAGCTCGCCGGCGTCGGCGGCCAGGTACCGCGCCCCGGCCTGTTCCAGCTCCTCTTTGGTCCGGAACCCCCACAAAACGCCGCAGCCGTCCACGCCGACGGCCCGGGCCGTGAGCATATCCACGTTGCTGTCCCCCACATACAGGGTAAAAGCCGGGTCGGCCTTCAGCTCGGCCATCAGGGCCAGGGGGGCGTCGGGGGCGGGCTTGGCGGGCACGCCGGGCCTTGCCCCCCGCACGGCGGCGAACAGGGCGGGGTCAAAGTAATCCCCCACCACGGTGCGGGCCAGCAGGTCGGCCTTGTTGGACAGCACGGCCAGGCGCGCCCCCGCGCCGTGCAGCGCCCGCAGCATGGCGGGCACGCCGGGGTAGGGGGCGGTCTTGTCCCGCAGGTGGCGGCCGTAATCCTCCTGGTAAAAGGCCAGGGCGGCGGCCAGGGTGTCGGGGTCCCGGCATTCGGGCGGGGCCAGCCGCTCGATGAGCTTGGGGATGCCGTTGCCCACAAAATAGCGGTAGGCGTCCCTGGGGTGCCGGGGCCAGCCGTAGGCCGCGCACAGGCGGTTGCCCGCGTCGGCCAGGTCGTCCAGCGTGTTGAGCAAGGTGCCGTCCAGGTCAAAGATGACGGTGGTGTACATGGCGTTTCCTCCGCAAATGTTCTGTGTTCATTATACCGCGCCTGTCAATCGGGGCGGGGTGTAAAAATCAGGGCGGCGGGGGGTGGCAAACCCGCGCAAATGTGGTATAGTATTAGGCAGGAAACAAGGGAGGCAACCCATGGAATTTGTATTGGAGATCTTAAAGGCCGTTGTGTACGGCATCATCGAGGGCGTGACCGAATGGCTGCCCGTATCCAGCACGGGGCACATGATCCTGGCCGAGCAGGTGCTGAAATTCCAGTTCAGCGACGCGTTTATGGAGATGTTCCGGGTGGTGATCCAGCTGGGCGCCATTTTGGCCGTGGTGGTGCTNNGCTGGACGACTGGCTGGACGCCCACCTGTACAACAGCGTGACGGTGGCCGCCATGCTGATCCTGTACGGCATCGCCTTTATCCTGATCGAGCGCCGGCCCCGCCCGCCCCGCACCACCAAGCTCAGCCGCATCACCTACAAGCAGGCGGGCACGGTGGGGCTGTGGCAGGTGCTGGCCATGATCCCCGGTACCTCCCGCAGCGGCGCCACGATT
>DBRU01000072.1 GCA_002306375.1 Faecalibacterium sp. UBA1360 | reverse complement strand
GCGGCGGTCTTTTAGCGCTGAACCGTAAAGTCGGCATTTCTGCCCGCCGTTCAGTGCTTTTTGCCTTTTTGTTTGCGGGGCCAGGGATTCCAGGTCCCGTGCGTCTTTTTCATCCAATGTGCCAGCGGATACCCCAAAAGAGCCAACCCGCCCAGCAACAGCACAAGAAAAAGCCAGCTGGCCAATGTAAGCGCCGCATCCAGCGCCGCCAGCGCCGCGATCAAAAAGCCGGCGTACATCACAAACCGACCGTTGCGCAGTACGTACTCGCGCCAGTATTCTTCCTTGATGCGGTCTTTGCCCTGATCGCCCCAGATGTGCGGGTTGCGGGTCACGGAGTATCCGTAATACGCCAGGATCAGTCCGATCACCAACAAAAATTCAAACATGGCGCTCTCCTTTCGACGGCATCACAGGTCCAGCTTGGCATAAAAAGGGCTGAAATCCAAGGTGGCAAAGTAATCGGCCGGCGTCTCGGCGCGGCGGATCAGGCGATGACTGCCATCCTCGCACAAAAGGACCTCGGCACTGCGAAGTTTGCCGTTGTAGTTGTAGCCCATCGAATACCCGTGGGCGCCGGTGTCGTGAATGAACAGCACGTCCCCGATGTCGATCCCGGGCAGATCGCGGTCAACGGCAAACTTGTCGTTGTTCTCGCAAAGCCCCCCTACAATGTCATAGCGGTGGTCGGTGGGGACATCTTCCTTGCCAAGCACCGTGATGTGGTGGTAAGCGCCGTAAATGGCCGGGCGCATAAGATCGGCCGCGCAGGCGTCAACGCCCACATACTCTTTGTAAATGTGCTTTTGGTGGATGGCGGTGGTCACCAGCCCGCCGTAGGGTCCCAGCATAAAGCGGCCCATCTCGGTATAAATGGCCACATCGCCCATGCCGGCAGGGATCAGGATCTCCTCATAGCGACAGCGAACGCCCTCGCCGATGGCCAGAATGTCGTTGGCGCGCTGGTCAGGGCGGTAAGCGATGCCCACACCGCCCGACAGGTTGATGAACCCGATATGCGCGCCCGTGCGTTCATGCAGACGCACCGCCAGACGGAACAAAATACCCGCCAGCTCGGGATAATACTCGTCGGTGACCGTGTTGCTGGCCAAGAAGGCATGGATGCCAAAGGTTTTGGCGCCCTTTTGCATCAGCCGGGTAAAGGCTTCGGCCATCTGATCCTCGGTCATGCCGTACTTGGAATCCCCGGGGTTGTCCATGATGCCGTTGCCAAGATCAAACACGCCGCCCGGGTTGAACCGGCAGCTGATGGTCTCGGGGATGCCGGCCACCCGTTCCAGAAACTCCACATGGGTCAGATCGTCCAGATTGATGGTGGCGTTCAGATCATATGCCTTCTTCATATCTTTGACCGGCGTTTCGTTGGAGGAAAACATGATCTCGCTGCCCGAAAAACCGCAGGCGTCGCTGAGCAGCAGCTCGGTATAACTGGAGCAGTCCACGCCACAGCCTTCCTGCTGCAAAATTTTCAGAAGGTACGGGTTGGGCGTAGCCTTGACGGCAAAATATTCCTTGAAGCCGGGATTCCAGGCAAAAGCCTGGTTGACGCGGCGGGCGTTTTCCCGGATGGCTTTTTCGTCATATACATGGAACGGCGTCGGCACGTCGGCAATGATGGCCTGTGCCTGTTCCCGACTCAAAAACGGCAATTTTCGATTAGGCATGATGTACTTCCTTTCCTTTTCCCTCTATGCCGACCGGCATACAGACGTATTATAAACCATTTTCCGTCTCAGGACAAGGGAAAGAATTGCATTTTACGGTATAATTATACACTCTGGTCCCGACACCGCTGCGGCTGCGTTCCGCAGCCGTCAGTGCAGCTTGCTCCATCGCCCGGCTCCGACATGGTCGCCGCACAGTTGTTCTGCGTCGAAACCTGATGAGCGGCCGTGCAGCCGTCCGCATTGTCGGGTACAGGATGCTCCGCCGCCGGCGTAATGCCCATAGCCTGCATCGCGGCCAGGCGCCGGGCGTGGAAGCGGTTCTCCAACTGACGAATGGTCCAGCGGTAGGCGGGCCACAGGAACAGGCAGGCCGCCACCCAGGCCGTGGGGTTGGACAGTTCGGCCCCGAAGTACCCCCACATGGGGACCAGCGTCAAGGCCACCACCGTGCGAGCGATCATTTCGGCCACGCCCGCCAGCATGGCCAGCGTGGAATAACCCAGGCCCTGGATGATGTAGCGCCAAACGATCAGCGCGCCCAGCGGGATGAAGAACAGGCTGTTCCACATCATGTATTCCCGCGCCATGGCCACGATGGTGGGTTCTGCCGCCGTATCGATGAACAGACCAATGATATATACATCAAAGAAATGCAAGAGCACCAGCGCAGACAGGGACTCGATCACCACCAGAAGCATAGCACTGGTGGTACCGCGCTTGATGCGCCCCAGCCGCGCCGCGCCCAGGTTCTGGCCCGCATAGGTAGCCATGGCGGTGCCCACGCTTTCCAGGGGGACGGCCAGGATGTTCTGGGTACGCCCCGCCGCCGTGACGGCCGCCACCGCGGTGGAGCCCAGCACATTGACAGCGCTTTGCATGATGACCGAACCGATGGCCGTGATGCTGCACTGCAAGCCCATGGGCAGACCCATGGCGGACAGTCTGGCACAGAGGGCGGCGTCGGGGCGGCGCTCGTCGGCGTCGGCGCGCAAAACCTCAAACCGGCGGCGCATATAGGCAAAGCTAAGCACACCGGACAGGCCTTGAGAAAGGTTGGTGGCAAGAGCGGCCCCCAGCACCCCCATATCAAACACAAGGATGAAGAACAGGTCCAGTGCGATGTTGAGCGCGCTGGTCAGTACAAGAAAATACAGCGGGGTCTTGCTGTCGCCCAAGGCGCGCATGATGGCGGATACCATATTGTAAAGGAACACCAGCGGGATCCCCGCAAAAATGCAGCCGATGTACAAAGTGGCGTCCTCAATGATGTCGGCGGGCGTCTGCATCAGGCGCATGATGGGCACGGTAAAGGCCACGGTAAGCGCCGTCAGCACCACAGCCCAGCCGACGCACAGCCAGCCGGCGTTGGCGGTCGTGCGGCGCAGCGCCGAATAATCCCGCGCACCGAAGCACTGGGCGATGGGGATGGCAAAGCCGTTGCAGATGCCGATAACAAACCCCAGGATCAGATAATTCACCGACCCCGTGGCGCCTACGGCGGCCAGCGCGTTGACCCCGACAAACCGACCCACGATGATGGTATCGGCCAAGGAATAAAACTGCTGGAACAGGTTGCCCAGAACCAGCGGCAGCGTAAACAGGGTGATGACCCTGAGCGGCGACCCGCTTGTAAGATCTTTTGTCATACGTTCGTCCCTCTTACCCCAAAAATCAACTGCGGACCAAGCCCTGACCTTATGGGCGCCGCGCATTTCGTTGAGATATTATACTATACCGAAACAGAAAATCAAGCGGGATGCAAAAATATTTTTTTGCCACACCGCCGCCCGTTTTTGCCGTCCTGTGGAAGGCCTTCCCCAGGTCTAGACCGGCAGGCTCGGCGGGGCCACGGTACGCAAAAAACAGGCCCCGTCCCGAAGGACAGGGCCTGTTTGGCAGGGGCAGAAGGATTCGAACCCTCGGCACGCGGTTTTGGAGACCGCTGCTCTACCGACTGAGCTATACCCCTACATAAAAACCCCACAGTTTTAGCTGTGGGGTTGCGCTGGAGCTGATATCCAGATTTGAACTGGAGACCTCATCCTTACCAAGGATGCGCTCTACCGACTGAGCTATATCAGCAAATGGCGACCCGAATCAGGCTCGAACTGACGACCTCTAGCGTGACAGGCTAGCGTTCTAACCAACTGAACTACCGGGCCAGACCAGCGGCGCGCCGCCGTGGCGGCTGCAACGTGGATTATTATAGCTAATAAACC
>DBRU01000106.1:15984-30236 GCA_002306375.1 Faecalibacterium sp. UBA1360 | reverse complement strand
TACTGATGCTCCACGGCGAAGGCGGCGTGGATCTGGAAATCCACCGCTATGTGGATCCGGCGGGGGTGCCCCGGCCGCTTATGCATCACAATGAAATCGGATCGATGCATTTCATGCTCCGGGTGGATGACATACAGGCGGTGGTGGATAAAGTTACGGCCCTGGGTTATGAGATGATGACCCCGGTTGTGGAGAATGCCCGCCTGCCCGGGTTCAAGTATGCGTATTTCCGGGGGCCTGACGGTATGATGGTGGAACTGCATGAGGGGGATTTGCCCGCGGCCGGGCGTGTAAAGCCCGGCTGCGCAAGGAGGGTGAATGATGAAACCTGACGAATTGTTTGACCTGACCGGGCGGGCGGCTATCGTTACCGGCGGCGGCAGCGGAATTGGCCGGGCCTGTGCCTTGGCACTGACAGAGGCCGGCGCCTCTGTGCTGGTGGTAGGTCGCCGTAGGGAAAAATTGGAAGAGGTATGCGTTGCTGCCCAAAACGGCCTGTGTGAAGCCTTCTCCGCTGATCTGACGGATGAGGACAACTGCCGCGCCATGGTGAAGGCCTGCAAGGCACGGTTTGGTCGGGTGGATATCTTGATCAACAGCGCGGGCAGCCGCGGCGCCAGCGGAACGCTGGAAGAAGAACTGACCGCCGAAAACCTGCGGGGAACCTTTGGGGCGGATTTCGATTCTACCTTTTTTGCCATCAAATACGCCTGGCCCGCAATGGCGGAACAGGGCGGCGGCTCGATTATCAACATTGCCTCGCTGGCGGCGCTGCAGGCCCGCGGACCGGTGGTATACAGTGCGGCCAAAGGGGCTGTACGCAGTTTTTCCCGCACAATGGCCAAAAGACTGGGACCCAAGGGAATCCGGGTGAACACAATCTACCCCGGATTTGTTGTTACGGAGATGACACGCGGTGTGTTGGACAATCCTGCATTGCAGGCTCGCTTCCAGTCCGAATCGCCCCTTGGATTGATTGGCGAGGCTGAAGATATCGCAGGATGCGCGCTTTACCTTGCTGGGAATGCCGCCCGCTTTGTTACAGGACAAGATTTTGTTATCGATGGTGGTGCGACCTGCTGATTCCCAATACGGGTATCCAGTCGGGCAGCGCGCCCGTGAACAAGGAGAAAGGAGAAGGCGTGTGAACGCTCTTTTGCGAAAAGATGCGGAAACCATCCTGTGGAAAAGTATTGCCGCTGTGCAGCCTGATGCGGCAGTGAAGCGAGCTTTGCAGGATCTGCACCCTGGCTCCGGGCGGGTGTTTCTGGTGTCAGTAGGGAAAGCTGCATGGCAGATGGCCCGCGCGGCATTGGATTGTCTGGGGGATCAGGTTGACAGTGGGGTTGTAATTTCCAAATATGGTCATATCAAAGGTGCACTGCCGCGCTGTGAATGCTTCGAAGCCGGGCATCCTATACCGGATCAAAACAGTTTTACGGCAACAGCCAGAGCAATTGATCTGGTAAATGATGCCGGAGAAAACGATACGGTGTTGTTTTTGCTGTCCGGCGGTGGCAGCGCCCTGTTTGAACAGCCATTGATTCCCGATGTGGAACTGCAAGGCATTACAGGTCAGTTGCTGGGCTGCGGGGCCGACATCGTGGAAATGAATACCATCCGCAAGCGACTGTCTGGAGTGAAAGGTGGGCGATTTGCAGAAGCGTGTGCCCCGGCAAAGATTTTTCAAGTCATCCTTTCGGATATCCTGGGCGATCCGCTGGACATGATCGCGTCCGGTCCGGCCTGTCCTGACACGACTACCTGTGCAGATGCCCTGGGGGTGGCAAAACGGTATGGTCTGAAACTGAGTGAGCAGGCACATGCCTGTCTGCAGCAGGAAACACCCAAGCGGTTGGACAATGTTGAAACCCACATCACGGGCAGTGTGCGGGAACTTTGCGCGGCGGCAGCGGACGCGTGCAGCTCACTGGGCTATGAGCCGGTGATACTGACAGACCGTCTGGACTGTGAAGCCCGGGAAGCTGGTCGTTTTTTGGGGGCCATTGCCAACACCCATGCAGCACAGGGGACGAAACGGGCCTTTCTGGCCGGAGGTGAAACGGTGGTACATCTGACCGGGCATGGCCTGGGCGGACGAAACCAGGAACTGGCGCTGGCCGCAACCCCTTTGCTGGCTGGTATTTCAAATGTTGCAGTGTTCAGCGTTGGGTCCGATGGTACCGATGGCCCTACGGATGCGGCAGGTGGGTACGTTGACGGGCAAACCCAGGCAAAGCTGGACAGTAAGGGAATGTCGATCCGGGAAGTATTGGCTGAAAACGATGCATACCACGCGCTGCAGGCAGTAGAAGGGTTGATTGTGACCGGCCCTACCGGGACAAATGTAAATGACCTTTCTGTGGTATTGCTGCAAGGGTGAAGGAGGAAACTTTGCGAGTTTTGCGGCAGATGTTTTGGATCTCAGTCTTTTCCCTTGCGGGAGAGATTGCACACTGGTTCCTGCCACTACCGGTCCCGGCGGCGATATATGGACTGGTGTTTCTGTTTCTGGCTCTTGCGTGGGGGCTTCTGCCGTTGTCGGCAGTGCAGGAAACCGGGCAGTTTTTGCTGGCTCTGATGCCCATCCTGTTTATTTCGCCTATGGTCAATCTGTTGGATAGCTGGTCGCTTCTGGCAGATTCATGGCTGCCGGTGCTGGGAATTTTGGCGCTTTCCACCTTACTGGTGTTTTCTGTGTCCGGCCTGGTGACACAACGACTGTTACCGCGGGAATCGGAGGCTGGGGATGAAAAACGGGAGGCAGCATATGAATGAGCTGTTTTCGTCAAGTTCTCTGTTCGCAGTGGCCTTGACTTTAGGCGGATATGAATTGGGATGTCTGTGCCAGCGGCGATGGAAACTTCCCATCTTTAATCCGATCCTGATCGGTGCGCTGATCATTGGCTGCGCAATAACGCTGATGGGGATTCCCAACACTGCTTATCAGCAAGGGTGCAAAGTGTTTTCGTGGTTTTTGACCCCATGCACTGTCTGTCTGGCCATTCCTCTTTACACCCAGTTCCACCGTTTGCGGCGGAATTTGCCAGCCATTCTCGCAGGGGTGGTAGCCGGCACCATGACAAGTTTGCTCTGTATTGCCGGTCTGGCAAAGCTGATGGAACTGGATCATACACTGGCGCTTTCGCTGCTGCCCAAAAGCATCACTACGGCGATGGGGATTGTTGTCAGTGAGATGTATGGCGGGGATGAGGCCATTACTACGGTGGCGATTATCATCACAGGTGTGCTGGGCAGTATCTGCGGCCCCGGGCTTTGTTATGTGCTGCATCTTACTCACCCGTCGGCACGGGGCGCAGCTTTTGGAACGGCTTCCCATGTAATGGGAACAGCCAAGGTGGCCGAGTACGGGGAAATGGATAAGGCTGTGGGAAGCCTTTCCTTAGTTGTTGCCGGAATTTTGACAGTCATAGCCGTTCCGGCTTTTATACCGATGCTATAAATACGTTGTGGAAAGAGGGAAACTCTGATGGCTAAAATCAAGAAAGTGGTTGCCACGGTTTGGTATGATAAGCAAAACATGCACGACCTGCGGCAGGTCTTTCCGGAAGCACAGTTTGTGTATGTGGATTTCTTTGATAAAAAAAGGTTGGCACAGGAAGTCAAGGACGCTGACGTTGCGATTTTGATGGGGGATGTGGACCCCTGCCTGCTGGGAGAGAATACCCTCCAATGGATTCACTGTGACCATGCGGGTCTGAACGGGTCTGCACGACCCGAGGTGTTCGCCCGAGGAATCCCTGTTACCGGTGCAGCTGGACGGAGCGCCCCTGTGCTGGCAGAACACTGTGTGTATTTTATGCTGCAGGGCTGTTACCACACGCGGGAACTGCTGGATGCCCAGGCAAAAGGGCAGTGGGGCGTGCCCGGCATGAAAGACTGGCGCGGATTGTACGGCCGCACAGCAGGCATTGTGGGGATGGGCAACAACGGACGAATGCTGGCGCGGCGTCTGCACGCCTTCGGCATGCGCTTGATCGCCTATGACAAGCGGCCGATCCAGGGCTTTGATTACCTGGAACAAAAACTCTGCGCAGATGAAGGAGATTCCCTGCAGCCGTTGCTGGAAGCTTCGGATTTTGTGGTACTCACTCTGGCGCTGACCGACGAGACCTTCCACATGATTGACCGGGAAACCCTGGCGCAGATGAAACCCGGGGCATTCCTGGTGAATATGGCGCGTGGGGGAATTGTCTGTACGGAAGATCTTGTAGAAGCGCTGCGCAGCGGCCACCTGAGCGGTGCCGGACTGGATGTGTTCGAAACACAGCCGCTGCCGGCAGATCATCCGCTCTGGACCATGCCCAATGTTTACATTACTCCGCATGCTACCCCGCAGGTTCCCAATCGGGCTGGCCGCAGTATCGAAATCATTCGGGAAAATGCCCGTCGGTTCGAGGCCGGTGAGCCGCTCCTGAACCTGATGAAACCCACCGATGCAATGAACAACGAGAAAGCGGAAGGCGGCTGGGCCCGGTTGATGAGCGCGGATCTGAGCCCCGATAAAGTGGATATTGCCAAATTGGAAAAATATTTGGGCAAACGCGACTGGACTGACCCGAAAGAGTGGATGTAAAAAACGGAACGACCTCGGATTTATCCGGAATAAAGGAAAGCGGAAAATGATGATGCGGTATTACGGAACGACATCTTCGCAACCCACCGAACAGGAACTACGCCACCGGGGCTTGGCACGGCGTGCGGCGGCCGGCGGCTTTGTGCTGCTGAAAAATGAAGGCGCGGCACTTCCTCTTCAGGCAAAGCGCCTTGCTCTCTATGGTATGGGGCGCGCAAAACCGTAAAAGGCGGCTTGGGTAGCGGCAGTGTGGAGGAACGATACAGCGTTACCATCGAGGAAGGCTTGAAAAGTGCAGGGTACGAGATTACCACGACGCGTTGGTTGAATGACTATGATGCCGAGTATGACCGCACTTGGCACATGTACCACGATAAGGGGTTTGAGATTGTGGTGCGCATGGCACAGCCGCAGACTCTGATGACCAGTTATAACCAGCTCAACCACACCTATATGTAATCAATTTCGAGGTGGACTGGAACTACGAACAGTTCATCGATACGTTGATGGTGCAGCAGCACAAAGGGCTGACGGCAGTGGGAGTGCCCTTACCGCCAAAAATCAGGAAGGGCGGGAAGAAAGCCGCCAAACAGAAACAGGGCGTAGCATAACGCGGTCAGCAGGTCATTGGCCTGCTGACCGCGTTTTCTTTATGTAGAAATGGCAAATCGATTTATAATCTGCACTATCTGAAAGAAAAAACCAAGCAAAAGAGAAGAATCTTACGATTAACAGTCAACCGCCTGCCAAAATCGGAAATGGGAGAAAAAATAGCGACGCAGTTTAAGACAAACTCTCATTCGACATATAAACAAACAAAGAAAAAAGCGATAGAGCGTTGAAACTCTATCGCTTGTTGGCTGCCCCAGTCCGACTTGAACGGACGACACCCTGATTAACAGTCAGGTGCTCTAACCGACTGAGCTATGGGGCATTATTTTCGTAGCTATGCCGAAAACGGCATATAGCCAACGATGTTAAGGGACTAATCTCGAACATTAACCTCGCATCAGCGGGACTAACCGACTGAGCTATGGGGCAATATTTGAATCAGCTTTGTTATTATAGCGCGGCGGGGCGGCGTTGTCAAGCAATATTTGAAAAAATCTGCTATTTTGTTTTCGCCGCCGGTCTGTGCGCCCGCCGCGCCGGCCCGGAAAGTTGAAAAAACATCCCCAAAAACTTTTTTTGCGCGCGACACACTTTTGCAACTTTTGCGCCGCCTGGCGGCTATACTCATGCTGCGGGGTCAAGCCCCGCCCGGTGCGCCGTCGGCGTGCCGGGGGCCTGGCGGCGCGCTGCGCGCCGGCCCGGGACACACGGCTACATATTGCTGCCCGCGCGGCGGGCGGCCCCAGACTCTGCCTCTACCTTTCTCCCGCGCCGCTGGCCGGGACTGCCCGTTTCCGGGCCTGTGGGGCAGGCGGAGGGGACGATTCGCCGGGGGCCAGGCGCGCCGCGCCCGCCATGCCGTTATGAGACCGGGACAGACCCGCCGAAAGATGAGCTTTGCGCGCCTTTTGGCGCGCCGGAATTTTTGGGGAGGGTGAATCGGATGAAACGACATCTGCATCTTGCCATCAGTGTCAGCGCCTTTGTGCTGGCCGCCTGCTGTGTGGCGGGCGCCGGCCTTGCCTGGCTGCGGGCCGCCGCCGGGGCCGTGGCCCGCGCGGCCATGCTGTGCACCGTATCGGAACCGCTGACCGCCGCGCCCGAAGCCGTGCCCGCGGCCCTGCCCGGCGACACCGTCGTCCTGCCGCAAACGGCGGGGCAGATCCTTTGGTTTGGCGCCACGCAGGGGCTTTGTCCCGCCCGTGACGCGGATGTGACTTCACACAGCGCCGCGGCAGCTGTCCTGCGCCGATCCGACTGTGCCGGGCCGCCGGGTGACGCCCGCGCCGGATGCCCGGCGCTGACCGTCTGCCCCGCACTTGCCGCCTGCGCCGTGTAGCGCTGTGATCTGCGCGGCAGGAAAGTCCAAAAGGAGAGACCATGAAGCGATTCCTGCGCGCGCTGTTCCTGTTTGCGCTGCTGGCGGCGCTGTGCGCCGCCGTGCCGGGCGCGGACTCCGCCGTCCCCCACGGCGGCCCCGCGCCCGAACAGACCCCTCTTGCCGATGCAAGCCCGGCGACCCCCGCGCCCGGGACCGATCGCGGTTCGGGCGCGTCTGCCGTAGACCTGACCGCCGACCCCGACCCCGACGCCCGGGGCTGGCAGCTTACCCAGACCCTGACGCGGGGCGGCGACGGCAGCTATACCCTGACCCTGCAGCTGTGGTTTGCAGGCGCCGCGCCTGACGGTCCCGTCTGCCCGGCCGTGCTGCGCTACGACCTGGCCGGGGAATGGCGGCTGGACGCGGATGCCTCCACCGAAGCCTTCGCCCTGGCGCGCACCAGCGCCGGGTGGGCCCAGGCCAAGCAGGCCTGCCCGGACCTGCAAATTTTGACCGATACAGCGACCGGCACGCTGTGCGTTGCCGGTTTTGACGATAGAGACTATGTGGTGACCGAAAAACCCTGCCTGGACGACCGGGGCCGCGCCGGATACGGCTGCAAGCTGGTGGTGCGCGTCACCGGCGTGCGGCCTGACTACGCCGCCACCATGGGCGGGCAGGGGATCGCGGCCGGACAGGGCGGCGTGTATGCCGACGTGTCCGGCGCCGATCCCGCGCCCTGGGCGCGCTTTGCGCCGACGGCGGCCGACATTGTGCTGCGCTGCGACTGGGCTCCCGCAAACCAGACGCTGGCCGGGGGCCGGGGGGTCAATTTCGGCTATATGATCAACCCGCCCGCCGGCGGCGCCGGGACCCTGCCCGACGGCGTCAACAACGCCTGGTGCCAGGTGCGCTATACGATCAGCCGGGACGGGCGCACCCTGGCGGAGTTTACCGTGCCGCCCGCCGCCCCCATGCTGGGCGGAAGCTGGACCATCCCGCCGCCGGACCCGGCCCCCAACGAGCCCGGCGACTACACTGTGACCGTGACCCTGACCTCGGTATACGAGGCGGCGGATCCCGACGCGGCGATGCCTCAGGCCGAGCGCATCGTGCTGCAAAGCACAGCCCGCGTTGCGGGCTGAACAGGGCCCCGCGGCGGACAAAACGAACAACGCTTTCCCCCTGACCGGGCGCCCGGCCGGGGGGAAGTTTTTGTTGCGTTCGGGCGCAGGGCTTGTTATAATAACAATAATATGCAGGCGCGGACCCCCGCGCCGGAAGTACACCGGAAGTACATAAGAAGGGAACGGGGTGCGTAGCCGTGCCAAAGATCGACGTGAGCAAATTCATTGAACAAAGCGGGATCCGCAAAGCCCGCTTCGGCGGGTATGAGACCGCCGACGTTCGCCAGGCCATGCAGGCGCTTTGTACCGAGTACGAGCAGCGCCTGAACCGGGCCGAAAACCACGCCCGCGCCCTGACCCAGCAGAACGCCGCGCTGGAACAGCACTGCCAGACCCTGACGGCCCAGAACCGCCGTTTGGCGGAGCAGAGCGCGGCGCTGGCCGGCAGCAGCGAGACCTATTCCCGCCAGCGCACCGAGCTGGACAACCGCCTGGCCAGCCTGCAGGAGAAAAACCATTCCCTGAGCGATAAGCTGGCCGTGCTGCGGCTGAAAAACGGCGACCTGGAAAAGGAAAACGCCGAACTGAGGGACAAGGCGGCCCAGGCCACGGCCGAGCTGCGCCTGAAAGGCCGGGAACTGGACGAGCAGAAGACCGCGCTGCAAGCCGCGCGCAAAAAACTGATGGAGGATGCCGACGGCGAAGCCGCCAAGATCGTGGAGGAAGCCCGGGAACAGGCCGAGCAGATCGCCGAGGCCGCCCGCCTGGAGGCGCAGGCCACGACCCGGGCCGCCAAAGAGCAGGCCCAGATCCAGGCCCGCAAACTGGTGGAGGCCGCCGCCGCCGAAGCCAACGAGGTGCAAAACGCCCACCAGCTGCGCCTGAACAGCCTGCGGGATGAAGTGCGCGGGCTGGAGCAGCAGCGGGAAAAGCTCATCGATTTCCTCAACCGCATGGCCCGGGAACTTATGCAGGTGGAAGGCGCCGCCAAGACCGAGCCGGTGACCCTGACCGAACAAAGCGAGCCCCAGCCGGCCCCTGAATTGCAGGAGGTGCCCACCCCGCCGGTGGAACTGGACCTGGGGCCCGAGGCCATCGCCCGCGCGGTGGACGAGCTGCGCGCCCAGGCTGCCGCCAGCCAGGCGGAAGAGGACGCCCGGGCCGCCGAACAGCAAGAGCAGACGGACGCGGCGCCCGCCGATGCACAGCCGGCCCCCGCCGTTCCCCAGGCCGCCCGGCAGACCGGCCCGGCCCTGACCGAGGTGCCGGGGGCCATCTTCTCCTCGCCCATCGTGCGGCAGGAAGCCCCCGATCTTCCCGAGGAGGACCCGCCCACGGCCGACCCCCACATGCCGGTCATGCCGACCTTTGAGGATGAGGACGAGGACGCCGAATACGAACTGCCCGCCCCCGCCGCCGCTGCCGCCCCGGCCGAGGCCTCGGTCTTTCCCACAGCCGTGCGCCTGAGCCGCCGCCGCGCCGTGCGGGCCGTGCGTGCTTTGCGCCGCCGCACCGGCCGCTGACCCTTTGCCCGGGAAACAGGACCGCTTTTTGCGCCCGCAGACAAAACCGATAAAAAGGCCGCGCCCGGTGGCATGCCACCGGGCGCGGTTTTCTATACCGGGCATATGGGACCGGGCGCATCAGGCTTCGGGTTCATCCCCGCTGTTCGCCCCGCTGTCCGGGTCCGCGGCGTCGGACTCGTCCCCGCCGTCTGTCTCGCCGCCGCTCTCCTCGCCGGCTTCTTCGTCGCTTTCGGCGTCGGGGCCGGGGTAGGTGGTCACGGTCACCGTGCGGATGACCACCGTGCTGTCCTCCTCGGGGCGGAAGGTGTCGTTGCCCTCCTCGTCGATGACGGTGGGCACGCAGGCGATGGCGTCCACCACCTCCATACCGGCGTACACCTGGCCGAACACCGTGTCGGTGTTGTCCAGGTAGGGCAGCCCGCCCGCGTCGGCATAGGCGGCGATCTGGCTTTCGGTGTAGCCGTTGGCGGCCAGTTCTTCCCGCATGGCTTTGTTCACGCTGTTGGGCAAAGCGGTCACGAAATAGAACTGCCCCGTGCCGCCTTCGACCTCGCCCCCCTGGGCAAAGGCCGCGCACAGCGCCCCCGCATAGTGGCGCAGGCTGTCGTCGGCTTCCAGCGGGAAGGGGTTGTTGCCCCAGATCGTGGACGCCCCTTCGCCGGTGCCGGTGGCGTCGCCCCCCTGCACCGCAAAGCCGTATTCGCTGCGCCAGATCACCGTGCCGTCATAGTATCCCGTGCGGGCCAGGCCTACAAAATTTTCCACCGCCATGGGGGCGGCGTCGGGGTACAAAACCGCCCGCACCTCGCCCAGGCTGGTGTCGAAAATGGCGATCAGGTCGCCGTCGGCGGGCTGGGCAAACTGGCGCTCGCCGCTTTCCACGGCGGAGCGGTCGGGCAGCTTTTTGTCGCTGCCGTCCGAACAGGCGCACAGCAAAAACGCCAGGCACAGAGCAAGGGCTCCGCCGGCGCGGAACTTGGCATGGTTGGGCATGAGGGGCCTCCTTGGGCGACGGGTCGCGGCGGGTAATTGCCATACAGTATACCACACTTTGGACAAAAAGCATAGCTTGACGAGCGGGCAAAAAACAAGTACACTATAAGCGTAGCAAACAATACGCCCGGGCTGCCGGCCCGGCGCTTTACAGGAGAAAAACTATGTCTGATGAACTGACCCCCGAGATGCTGGAGGAAGCCTCCCCCGATCTGCTCACCCTGGAGGATGAGGACGGCAAGGAGTGCACCTTTGAGGTCATCGATGTGACCGAGATCGACGGTACCCGTTATATGGCCGTGGTGCCTTATCAGGAAGACCCCGAGTCCCTGGACGAGGAGGCCGAGCTGATCCTCATGCGCATCGGCACCGACGAGGACGGCGAGTATATGGACATCGTGGACGACGACGAGGAGCTCATCCGCGTCGGCAAGGTGTTTGAAGAACGCCTGAAGGCGATGTTCGACATCGACGACTCCGAGATCGAGGAGTAAACGGCAAAGACCCCTGCGCAGTTCGATTTGTTGCGGCTTTGTATGATCCTACTAATCAAATCAAGGGAGCCCGGATAAGTCCTGTGCCGGACCGCAGACCTCCCGCCCCGCTTCGGCGGTACGCGGAAGAAGGGAGCGTGAACGCACCGGCAGGGCACCCACCTGCTCATAACAGTAGGTTTTGATTGGTCGCAGACGGCTGTTGCGGGGGTTGCCTGACCAATGACGCCGGGCGGCGCGTTCCGCCCGGCTTTTTCAGGGACGCCCCGGGGCGTCCCTTTGCCCGTCTTGTGGGGCGTTGCCCCGTACATGTGACAATACAACAGAAAGGGGAGGTGTTTGGTTTGGCCGGCCGTGTTTCGACTGGGGACAAACTGCCCTTCTTTTTATACGACACGCCCTACAGCGCCCAAAACCGTTTCCGCGACCTGGTGGCCGAGCACGCGCCCCTGGTGCTGGTGTTCATGAACAACTTCGGCCACCCGGTCACCCGCACCTTTGCCGAGCGCTACGCCCGCACCCATGACGCGCTGCGCGACGGCGGGTTCGCCATGGTGGTGCGGTCCCGGGCCGACAAACTGTCCCGCAGCATCGGGCCGGACACGCTGCCCTTTCCGCTTTTGTGCGACGCCGACGGGGTGCTGTACGACCTGCTGGAGATCCCCCAGCGCTCCGGGGCGCTGACCTCCTACAGCCTGGAAGCCTGGCAGATCCTGCGCGAGGCCAAGCGCAACGGCTACCGCCCGCCCAAGGATATGGTCCAGCAGCTGCCCCTGACGCTGATCCTGGACGCCGACGGCACCGTGCTGTTCAGCCATTACGGCGCCAGCCTGACCGACGTGCCCGAGGACTGCGAGGCCATGCAGGCCCTGCTGGAAGAGCTGGACCTGGTGCCCCGGCCCGGGGACGATGTGCTGGGCGAGGACGGCGACGTGGCCATCTACACCCCCGCCGGCGAGACCCCGCGCATTCCGGGCCTGACCGACGGCGGCGAGGACGACACGCTGGACAAGACCGGCGTGCTGAGCCTGTTCGAGGACGCCTACCAAAACGACTGACCCGCTTTTACAAAAAGACCAAGCCCCGCTGCGACCCGCCCAAGGCCCCGGCGGGATTTTTTTTGCCCGCAGGGCGGCAACGGGGGACCGACAGCGCAATTTTACACCCCGCCGCCTTGCCGTTTGACAGCAAAGGGTTTATAATGAATGCTGTATACCTATGAAAAGATCGGGGGACGTATCATGTCTGCTTTTATCCCGTTGTCCGTGCCCAATTTCGGCGAATCCGAAGCCGCCCGCGCGGCCCAGGCCATCACCTCGGGCTGGGTGTCCACCAGCGGCGCCCGGGTGGGCGAGTTTGAACAGGCCCTGGCCGGCTATGTGGGCATGCCCCGGGCCGTGGCCGCCAACTCAGGCTCGTCGGCGCTGCACCTGGCCGCCATGGCCGCCGGCATCCGCCGCGGGCAGGAGGTCATCGTGCCCACCCTGACCTTCATCGCCGCCGTCAATCCGCTGACCCGCTACATGGGGGCGGAACCTGTCTTCATCGGCTGCGACGATTCCTGGTGCATCGACCCCGACGCTGTGGAGGATTTCTGCGCCAACCGCTGCACCCTGCGCCCCGACGGGCTGTACGACGACGCCACCGGCGCCAAGGTCGCCGCGCTGGAAGTGGTGCACGTGTTCGGCAATATGGGCGATATGCCCCGCCTGCTGGACATTGCCAAAAAATACCGCCTGACCCTCATTGAGGACGCTACCGAAGCCCTGGGCACCCATTACACCGCCGGTCCGCTTTCCGGCAAATACGCGGGAACCATGGGCGATGTGGGCTGTTACAGCTTCAACGGCAACAAGATCATCACCACCGGCGCCGGGGGGATGCTCGTGTCCAACCACGACGACTGGGCCGAACACGCCAAGCACCTGTCCACCCAGGCCAAGGCCGACGAACTGCAATTCGTCCACGACGAGGTGGGCTACAACTACCGCATGACCAACGTGCAGGCCAGCCTGGGCCTGGCCCAGCTGGAACGGCTGGAAGGCTTCATCGACACCAAGATCGCCCGGTACGAGCAGTACAGGGACGCGTTGGACGGCTACCGGGGCCTGCGCATCCTGCCCTTCAAGACCGAAGCCGAGGGCGTGCGCTCCAACCACTGGTTCTACAGCCTGTACCTGGGCGGCACGGCCCTGGACCGGGATACGGTCATCCACACCCTGCAAGACCAGGGCATCCAGACCCGGCCGGTGTGGGCGCTGATCCACGAGCAGGCCGACTACCCCCGCAACCAGGCCTACGCCCTGGACAAGGCGTTGGACCTGCGGGCCCACATCGTCAACCTGCCCTGCTCCACCAACCTGACCGAAGCCGACTGCGCCCGGGTCATCGACGCCGTAAAGGCGCTGGCCTGAACCGCCAAGGGGGACGCCCATGCTCAAGATCGAAGAACTCATCATCCCCAGCACGGCCACCGTGCTGCAAACCATGAAAAAGCTGGACGAGACCGGCCAGCGCATCCTGTTTCTGGCGCCCCGGGGCGTCTTGCAGGCCGTGGTCACCGACGGGGACATCCGCAAGTTTTTGCTGCGGGGCGGCACGCTGGACTCGCCCGTGGAACAGGCGGCCAACTTTTCGCCCAAAAGCCTGCCCGTGTCCGAGCGGGGCCGCGCCCGGGACGAACTGCAAAGGTACGGCATCGACGCGCTGCCCATCCTGAACACCGACGGCACCATCGCCGACATCGTCTTTGCCTGCGGCGTGGACGTGGACAACCGCAAGCGTGTGGACATCCCGGTGGTCATGATGGCCGGCGGGCTGGGCACCAGGCTGTACCCCTATACCAAAATATTGCCCAAACCCCTGATCCCGGTGGGGGAGCAGCCCATCGCCGAGATGATCGTGGACCGCTTCCGGGAATTCGGCTGTCACCGCTTCAAGATGGTGGTCAACTACAAAAAGAACATGATCAAGTCCTATTTCGGCGAGCTGGAAAAGGACTACGAGCTGGAATTCGTGGACGAGGAACAGTTCATGGGCACCGGCGGCGGGCTGTGCCTGCTCAAGGGCAAGATCGATTCGCCCTTTTTCTTCACCAACTGCGACACTCTGCTGGACCTGGATTTCGGGGACCTGTACGCCAAGCACAAGGAGCGGGGCAACCTGATCACCATGGTCTGCGCCCTCAAGCACTACACGGTGCCCTACGGCGTGGTGGAGCTGGGCGAAGGGGGCGGCATCGCCGCCATGCGGGAAAAACCCGAGCTGAACTTTTTGACCAACACCGGCGTGTACGTGGTGGAACCCAGGGTGGTGGAGGAGATGAAGGAAGGGCAGAGCATCGGCTTCCCCGACGTCATCGACCGCTACCGCAAAGCGGGGGAGAAGGTCGGCGTCTATCCCATCAGTGAGAGCGCCTGGATGGACATGGGCCAGATGGAAGAACTGGAAAAAATGCGCCGTAAGCTGGAACAACAACGCTGAAGGAGGACCCCTCAATGCCCGTCACCATCATCGCCGAAGCCGGCGTCAACCACAACGGCAGCCTGGAAATGGCCAAGCAGATGGCCCTTGTGGCCAAAC
>DBRU01000106.1:15249-15953 GCA_002306375.1 Faecalibacterium sp. UBA1360 | reverse complement strand
GAAAGCCAGCTGGAGATGATCCGCAAGCTGCACTTTTCCTTCGAGGGACACAAAGAACTCAAGGAATACTGCGACTCCATCGGCATCCAGTACCTGTCCGCCCCCTTCGACATCCCCAGCGTGCGCTTTCTGGGCACGCTGGGCCTGCCGCTCATTAAAATTCCGTCGGGCGAGATCACCAACCTGCCCTATCTGGAGGAGATCGCCAGGCTCAACACCCCGGTGCTGCTGTCCACGGGCATGAGCACCCTGGGCGAGATCACCGACGCTTTGGGCATCCTGGACGACAACGGCTGCCCCGAGGCCACCGTGCTCCACTGCAACACCCAGTACCCCACCCCCTACGAGGACGCCAACCTGACGGCCATGATCGAACTGTTCGAGCAGTTCGGCCTGCCGGTGGGCCTGTCCGACCACACCCCGGGGTGGGAGTGCGACGTGGCCGCCGCCGTGCTGGGGGCCCAGGTCATCGAAAAGCACTTCACGCTGGACAAGACCCTGCCCGGCCCCGACCAGAAAGCCAGCCTGGACCCCGCCGAGTTCAAGGCCATGGTGGACGCCGTGCGCCATGTGGAAGCCGCCTTGGGCGACGGCCACAAGCACCTGACCGCCAGCGAGGCCCCCAACAAGGCCGTCGCCCGCAAGAGCATCGTGGCCGCCCGGCCCATCCGGGCGGGGGAGACCTTCACCGCCGACAACCTGAC
>DBRU01000106.1:12698-15242 GCA_002306375.1 Faecalibacterium sp. UBA1360 | reverse complement strand
TTTTGCGGAGGATGAAAAGATTGAACTGTGACCCTGTGGCCCTCGTCACCTCCACCCGGGCCGACTACGGCCTGCTGCGCCCCGTGGCCCGCAAACTGGCCGCCGCCGGGCGCCTGCAATTGGTGATCACCGGGGCGCACCTGTGCCCGCGTCTGGGCCATACGGTCTCGGAGATCGAGGCCGACGCCCCGGCGGTCAACATCGCCGCCCGGCTGCCCATTTTCCGGGAAAAGGACCCCGACGAACCGGTGGGGCGCACCATCGCCCGCACCATGGAAGTGTTCGACGACTATTTTGCCGCCCATCGCCCCGGCTGCGTGCTGCTGCTGGGCGACCGGTTTGAAATTTTTGCCGTGGCGGCGGCCGCGGCGGCCCGGCATATCCCCATCGCCCACATCTCGGGCGGGGACGTGACCCTGGGCGCCGCCGACGAATACTACCGCCACTGCATCACCAAGATGGCGGCGGTGCATTTCCCCTCCTGCGCCGACAGCGCCGCCCGCCTGGTGCGCATGGGCGAAGAACCGGCCCGGGTTTTTTGCGTGGGGGGGCTGGGGGACGAGAACATCCGCGCCGTGCCCAAAATGAGCCGGGAAGAATTGTGCGCCTCCACCGGCTTTGACCTTATGCAGCCCTTTGCCCTAGTCACCTTCCACCCTGAGACCGCCGCCGGCGCGCCCGACCCCGCCGTGCAGGCCCGGGCCCTGTGCGCCGCCATGCAGGCGGTGCCCGGCGTGTTCTGGCTCATCACCGGCTCCAACGCCGACGCCGGCGGGGCCGTGTGCACGGCTTGTATGCGGCAGTTCGCCGCCGACCACCCGGAGCGGGCGGGCTTCATCAACAGCCTGGGCCTGCGCCGGTATCTTTCGGCCATGGGGTACGCCGCTCTGGTGGCGGGCAATTCCTCCTCCGGCGTGGTCGAGACCCCCAGCTTCGGCGTGCCCGCCGTCAACATCGGCAGCCGCCAGGCCGGGCGCATTCTGTGCCGCAACGTCATCGGCTGCGGCGGGGAAAAAGCGGACATCGAGGCCGCTTTGCGCAAGGCCCTGACCCCGGACTTCAAGGCCCAGGCCGCCCGGGCCGTCAGCCCCTATTACGGGGGCGACACCAGCGGCAAGATCGTCAAGGTGCTGGAACGCTTCGACTTTGCCAAGACGAAAACCTTCTACGACGGCCCCGTGCCGGCGTTTGACCCGCAGGCGGACCCCTGCCTGTAACATCCCATCGGGAGGTATTGGTATGAAACTTCTCATCGTCGGCCTGGGCAGCATGGGCAAGCGCCGCGCCCGCCTGACCCGGGGCCTGCTGGGGGCCGAAAACGTCCGCATCGCCGGCGTGGACAGCGCCGAGGCCCGCCGGGAGGAAGCCCTGTCCCTGGGGCTGTGCCAGGCGGCCTACCCCTCCATCGCCGGGGCCGTGGCGGCCGAAGCCCCCGACGCCGCTCTGGTCTGCACCGCGCCGCTGAGCCACGCGGCCATTATTTCCGAGCTGCTGGACGCGGGTCTGCCCGTGTTCACCGAGCTCAACCTGGTGGAGGACGGCTATGCCCAGAACATGGCCAAGGCCAAAGAAAAGGGCCTGCCCCTGTTTTTGTCCTCCACCATGCTCTACCGCAAAGAGACCCAGTACATCAAGGCCCGGGTGGCCGACTTCGGCCGCCCCGTGCACTACATCTACCACATCGGCCAGTACCTGCCCGACTGGCATCCCTGGGAAAATTACAAAAACTTCTTTGTGGGCAACGCCCGCACCGGCGGCGTGCGGGAGATCTTCGGCATCGACCTGCCCTGGCTGCTGGACGCCTTCGGGGATGTGGAACACATGACCGTCCAGACCGACACGATCAGCGGCCTGGGCCTGCCTTACCCCGACTGCGCCACCCTGCTCTTGCGCCACAAGAGCGGCGCGCAGGGGGTGCTGGCGGCGGACGTGGTCAGCCCCAAGGCGGTGCGCAGCTTCGAGTGCTTCGGCGACGGGCTGCACCTGTTCTGGGAGGGCAACCCCAAAGCCCTGTACGAGTTTAAGGACGGGGACAAGCAGCCCGTGGACACCTACGCCAGCTTTGAGCACGACAGCCGGTACAGCGACAACATTGTGGAAAACGCCTACGTGGACGAGCTGGCCAACTTCTTTGCCGTGCTGAAAGGGGAGGAACAGCCCCGCTGGACCTTTGAAAAAGACCTGGCGGCCATCCGCCTGATGGACGGGGTGGAGCGGGCCTGACCCCGCCCGGCCCCCGAAAAAAGGAAAGGGAAACCCTGCTATGATGATATTCAACCTGATGGAGATCCTGGTCCCCGCCATGTTTGTGCTGGTGATGGGGCTGATCGTGGTCACCGTGATCCGCAACGTGGGCGAATGGTCCCGCAACAACAACGCCCCCCGCCTGAGCGCCGCGGCCACCGTGGTGGCCAAGCGGCAGCATCATTACAGCCACCAGAACGGCGGGGGCGGCACCACCTACTACGCCACCTTCCAGTTTGAAAACGGCGACCGCCTGGAACTGCGCCTGCCCGGCCAGGAAGCCGGCCTGCTGGCCGAAGG
>DBRU01000106.1:11578-12584 GCA_002306375.1 Faecalibacterium sp. UBA1360 | reverse complement strand
CCGAAAAAGACCGCATCCTGGCCCGGCTGCTGGGCGGGCGGGGCAAAAACCTCTGGATCACCCCGCCCTTTTATGTGGACTACGGCAACAACATCTTCTTCGGCAACAACTGCGAAGTCAACATGAACTGCACCTTTTTGGACGATAACCGCATCACCATCGGCGACAATGCCCTCATCGCCCCCAACGTGCAGATCTACACCGCCTTCCACCCCACCAGCGCCGCCGAGCGCTTCGGCGCGCCCAAGGCGGACGGGTCCTTTGAATTCTGCAAGACCCGCACGGCCCCCGTCACCATCGGCAACAATGTGTGGATCGGCGGCGGGGCCATCCTGCTGCCCGGCGTCACCATCGGGGACAATGTGGTCATCGGGGCGGGCAGCGTGGTCACCCACGACATCCCCTCGGACTCGGTGGCCGTGGGCAGCCCCTGCCGGGTCATCCGGCCCAATCTGTAAAAAGGAGTGATGATCATGGGCAACGTCACCGCCCTGTTCATCGGTCTTGGGTCCATCGGGACCCGCCACCTGAAAAACCTGCACGCCATCTGCCAAAAGCAGGGCCTGACCCTGGTGGCCCACGCTTTGCGCAGCGACCTGCAGCGGTCTTTGCGCCCCGGCGCGGCGGACCTGCTGGCGGCCCAGTTCACCTCTTTGGCGGACCCCGCCGCCCTGCCGGCTTACGACATGGCCTTCATCACCAACCCCACCAGCCTGCACGCCGACGCCCTGGCGCTGGTGCGCGGGCGGGCCGGGGCGCTGTTCATCGAAAAGCCCATCTTTTCCGCCCAGGAGACCTCCCGCGACCTGGCCGCCCTGCTGCCCGCCGGGCAAAAGGCCTACGTGGCCGCCCCCATGCGCTGGTGCGGGGCCATGCTGGCGCTGAAACAGCACCTGCCCGACCTGCACCCCTACTGCGCCCGGGTCATCTGCTCGTCCTATCTGCCAGACTGGCGTCCCGGCGTGGACTACCGCACGGTGTACAGCGCCCACAAGGCCATGGGCGG
>DBRU01000106.1:10272-11552 GCA_002306375.1 Faecalibacterium sp. UBA1360 | reverse complement strand
CTGGAGATCGACTCCGACGATGTATCGCTGTATATCGCCCGGTATCCCCGCCTGCTGGCCGAGGTGCATCTCGACTACTTCGGCCGGGGCTACCGGCGCAGCATCGAGCTGTTCTGCCCTGCGGGGTCGGCGGTGGCCGACTTCGGCGCGGGCGCCCTGACCCTGCCCGACGGCACTGTGGAGGACTGCCGGGAAGAGGTCAACGAGCGCTACATCCGGGAAATGGAATACTTTTTGCACTACGCGCTGCACGGCGAGGGCGAAAGCGTGAACCCGCCCGCCCAGGCGCTGGACGTGCTCAAACTCACATTGGGGGAACTGTAATATGGAACGTCTGCTCATCACGATCTGCGGCCGCGCGGGCAGCAAGGGCTTCAAAAACAAAAACCTCAAGACCTTCTGCGGTCAGCCGCTGGTGTACTATTCGCTCAGCGCCGCCGAGCTGTTTGCCCAAAACCACCCCGAGGTGCACATCGATTTTGCCCTGAACACCGACAGCCCCGACCTGGCCCAGCTGGTCAAGGCCCGCTACCCCGAAGTGGTTTTCCTGCCCCGGGGCGAGGAACTGGGCGGGGACAAGGTGCCCAAGATGGCCGTCTACCAGGACAGCCTGCGCCGCATGGAAGAAAAGACCGGCCAGCCCTACGACTATCTGATGGACCTGGACATCACGAGCCCTCTGCGCACGGTCGCCGACATCGAGCACGCCTTTGCTAAGAAGCGCGCCCGCGCCGACCTGGACCTGGTGTTCAGCGTCTGCGAAGCCAGGCGCAACCCCTGGTTCAACATGGTCAAGACGGTGGACGACCACGTGGAGCAGGTGAACAAGAGCGAGTTCACCGGCCGCCAGCAGGCCCCCGAGGTGTTCGACGTCAACGCCTCGATCTATGTGTTCAAGCGGGACTTCCTGGCCCATAACACCGACGGTATGCTCTGGCGGGGCAAGATCGGCGTCAGCGTCATGATGGACACCGGCATCATCGACATCGACTCGGAGCACGACTACCGCCTGATGGAGGCCATCGCCGCCCACCTGTACGCCAACTACCCCGATTTTGACGCGGTGCGCCGCAACATCCGCGGCTGAAGCGCCTTTTTCCATAAGGAGAATCCATGCAATCTGATCTTCGCCTCCGCCAGCGCCGGGGCGTCGGCATGGCCTTCGGGCTGTCGCTGATGCTGGTGCTGGGGGTGTATTTCCTGTTGGGGTTTGCCCCTTTTGGGGACGACACCATCCTCACCGGCGACCTCAACGGCCTGTATGTCAACTACATCACCGA
>DBRU01000106.1:1540-10249 GCA_002306375.1 Faecalibacterium sp. UBA1360 | reverse complement strand
CCCTTCAACCTGGCCTACCTGCTTTTCCCGGTGCGGGCCATCCCCTATGTGGCCCAGGGGGTGTTCGCCCTGCGCACGGCCTGCACGGGGGCGGCCTGCTGCTTTTATTTGCAGCGGCACTGCAAAAGCGCCTCGCCGCTGCTTGCGGCGCTCAGCCTGGGGTACAGCCTGTGCGCCTTCTGCGTGGTGTATAACCAGAACATCATCTGGATGGACGTGGTCCTGCTGGCCCCGCTGGTGCTGTGGGCTATGGACGAACTGGTGGACAAGGGCCGCCACTGGCCCCTGACCCTGCTGGTCCTGGCCTGCGTGCTGCTCAACTTTTACACCGCCTGGGAGGTGTGCCTGTTCACCATCCCCTACTTCTTCTACCGCTGGTGGGGCGCCGACCACCCGGCCGTCTCCCTCAAAGGGCGCTTCGGCCTGTTCGCGGCTTCGGGCGCGCTGGGCGCCGGGCTGGGCGCGGCGCTGCTGGTGCCCGCTTTGCTGGAAGTGGAGCAGAGCAAGGGCGGTCTGTTCGAGATGGACTTCTCCCTGACGCCCAACTTCCCGCTGGCGGAACTGCCCTACCGGCTGTTTTTCGGCCACTTTTTCTGGGACGACGTCACCGGCACGCTGCCCAACCTTTACTGCGGCGTTTTTTGCGTGGCCCTGGGGGTGCTGTTCTTCGCGGGGCCTGCCTCCCGCCGGCACAAGCTGGCCGCCGGGGCGGTGCTGGCGGTCCTGGCCCTCAGCTTCTGGCTGTACGGCATCGACCTGATCTGGCACGGCTTCAAGCAGCCGGTGTGGTTCCCCTGCCGGTACAGCTTCCTGGCCAGTCTGTTCCTGGTGCTGCTGGCCGCCAAGGCCCTGCTGGCGGGCTCGCCCCGGCCCCGGGCCCTGGCGCTGGCCGGCCTTGCGGGGGCGCTGTGGTGCGCAGGCTATGTGCTGGTCTCGGGCGAGACCTTCTCTGCGTTCAAGCTGGCGGCCGCGGCCGCGGTGTTCGCGGGTACGCTGGCCTGCGCCGCGCTGTACGGCCATCCCCGCCCGTCTTTGACCCGGGCGGGGGCCGCCGCCTTCGCGCTGCTGGTCATGGCCGATATGGGCGCCAACACCCTGCTGGCCCTGCGCAAGTTTGAAAGCTATACGGTCAGCGGGTTTGAGCAGTTCTACGACCAGAACACCGAGGCCGTCGCCGCCATCCGCGCCCTGGACGACGGGGACTACCGCATCGAGAAAAACTTCATGCGCACCCTCAACGACCCCATGCTGCTGGGGTACTGGGGCATCAGCCACTATTCCTCCACCAAGGCCAGCTCCGCCAAGGAACTGCTGGAAGCTATGGGCTACATCAACTATTCGGTGTACGGGTGGGGGTCCACGGCGGTGGCCGACAGCCTGCTGGGCATCCGCTACCTGTACAGCGACGGCAGCCGCCCGATGCCCGGCCATTATGACCCGGTGGACACCGACACCGCGCTGACCGTGTGGCAAAATCCCTATGCGCTGCCCATGGCCTACGTGGGGTCTTCCGACGCGCTGGACGTCTGCATCACGGACAGCGCCAACACCTTTGCTTTGCAAAACGCCATGCTCACGAGCCTGGTGCCCGGCACGCCCGACGCTCTGCTGCCCGCCCAACTGACCTTCACCGACCCGGAACAGGGCATCCTGCTCTCCTTCACGGCCCCCTGCGACGGGCCCTGCTACCTGGCCATCCCCGGCCTGGAGGGCTGCACCCCCGCCGACGTGGCCGTGAACGGCACGCTGCTGGGCGAATATTTTGACGGCGATTCCCTGGGCGGGGTGTTCCCTTTGGGGACCTTCCAAAAAGGGCAGACCGTGGAGCTGCGCCTGGGCTTTGCCGACAGCGCCGAGGCCCGCGCTGCCATCCAGGTGTACAGCCTGGATGAAAGCGTATTGGCGGCGGCCGCGGCCACGCTGCAAGACTCGGCGCCCCGGGACTGCACGATCCGGGAAGGCGGCCACATCGACCTGGCGGCCACCGGCAGCGCCGACGCCGACCTGCTGGTGCTGCCCTTCGCCTGGGAGGATTCCGCCCACTGGAAGCTGACGGTCAACGGCCAGCCCGCCGAGACCGAATGTGTGTTCGGCGGCTTTTTGGGCGTGCGCCTGGATGAGGGCGAAAACCATGTGGAGCTGAACTACGCCCATCCGGGCGCGGCGGCGGGGGCCGGGATCACGGCCCTGAGCGCGCTGGCCGCCCTTTTGTGGGGTTTGTATGAGCGCCGAAAGCGCGGGAAAGGGGTAAGGCCATGACCGACCGGGCAATGGAGCTGGTGATGGACGCCGGCAAGACCCTGCTGGAAAACGGGGGCGAGGTGTTCCGCGCCCAGGGCACCATGGAGATCATGGCCAACAGCCTGGGGGTGCGGGATTTCCATGTGTATGTGCTGACCAACGGTATTTTTGCTTCGGCCGAAGGCCCCGAAGGCACGGTCAGCGCGGTGCGCCACATCCCCCGCACCCACATCCATCTGGGCCGGGTGGAGGCGGTCAACGAGCTGTCCCGGGAACTGGCCGAAGGCGGCCTGGACCTGCCCGGGGCCGAAGCCGCCCTGGTCCGGGCCCGGGCCCTGCCCGACTACGGTCCCCGCATCTCGCTGCTGGCGGGGGCGGTGGGCAGCGCCTGCTTCGGGTATCTGTTCGGCGGCGCGGGGCCCGAGATCCTCACCGCCTTTGCCGCCGGCGCGCTGGAAATGATCGTCCTGCGCCTGTTCGGCAAAGCGGGCGTCAGCAAGGTGTTCACCGACATCGCGGCCGCGGCGTCCTGCACGGCCCTGGCCCTGGCCATGCGCGGGGTGTGGGGCGTGGGGTACGACCCCGGCGGGGCCATCATCGGCGCGCTGATGGTGCTGACCCCCGGCGTGGCCCTGACCATGGCCATCCGCGATTTGATCAACGCCGACTATCTGTCCGGCACCATCCGCCTGTTCGACGCGCTGCTGGTGGCCGGGTGCCTGGCCTGCGGCGTGGCCCTGACCTACATCATTGCCAACAGCTTCTGGGGGGTGCCGTTTTGAGCCAGCTTTCCTTTTTCGGCGGTTGCGTTTTGCAGTTCGCGGTGGCCATGGCGGCCACCGTCTGCTTCGGGCTGGCCTTCCAGGCCCCCCGCCGCCATTTTCTCTGCTGCGGCCTGACCGGCGCGGTGGGCTGGCTCGTCTACGTGCTGGCCGCGGGGGCGGGGCTCTCGGTGCCGGTGGCCACCCTCATCGCCGCCTTGCCCCTGACCGGCGTGTCCCGCCTGTTCGCCATCCTGCGCCGCGCGCCCATCACGCTGTTTTTGCTGTGCGGCATCTTCCCGCTGGTGCCGGGGGCCGGCATCTATTACACCGCCTACTACCTGCTCACGGGCGAGCAGGTCCTGTTCGCCGCCAAAGGGGTCGAGACCCTCAAGACCGCCGTGGCCCTGGCCCTGGGCATTGCCATCGTGTGCAGCATCCCGCTGCCCCGGCGCCTGTCCGCCCGGCCCGACCACGGCCCCAGATCCGGCTGACGCACAAAAAACGCCGCCCCTTTTGCCAAAAAGGGAACGGCGTTTTCCTCATTGTATGCGGCGGGACGGCCCTTCACAGTCCGGCTTCGCCCAGCAGCTGCCCCAGGTCGGTCAGGATGTCGTGGGGCAGCATGGTCATCATGCTCGTACGCGCCGCGCAGGCGTCGGCGGCGGCCCCGTGCAGCCACACGGCGCACCGGGCCGCGTCAAAGGCGGGCAGGCCCTGGGCCAGCAGGGCGGCCAGCATGCCGGCCAGCACGTCCCCGCTGCCGCCCCGGGCCAGACCCGGGTTGCCGGTGGTGTTCATGGCCAGGCGTCCCCCCGGCGTGGCCACCAGCGTGCCCGCGCCTTTGAGAACCGCCACGCACCCGAACCGCCGGGCGCAGCGCAGAGCCGCCGCCGGGCGGTCGGCCTGGACCGCGTCCACCGTGATCCCCAGCAGGCGGGCCATCTCGCCGGGGTGGGGGGTCAGCACGGTGTCGGCGGGCAAAAACGGGGTGTCGCCCAGTTCGCCGGCGGCCAGGGCGTTCAGGGCGTCGGCGTCCAGCACGGCCCCGCGCCAGGGCGCGCCGATGCCCAGCAGCGCCGCCAGCACCCGCCCGGCGCTGGGGCCCAGCCCCGGCCCCGCCAGCAGCACCGCCGGCTTGTGGGCAAAGCGCTGGCGCACGGCCGCGGCGTCGGCGGCCAGGATCCCCCCGTCCGCGTCGGTGCGGCAGGGCAGGGCGCAGCATTCGGGGGTGCGCTGCAAGGTCAGCCCGATGACCGGCTCCACGCTGGCCAGGTACACCAGCCCCGCGCCGGTGCGCAGCGCCCCTTCGCAGCACAGCGCCGCCGCGCCCCGGTAGGCCGTGCTGCCGGCCACCGCCGCCACGCTGCCAAAGCTGCCCTTGTTGGTATCGGCCGCCCGGCGGGGCAAAAGCCCCAGTACCTCGGCCCGGGTGATCTGTCGCGGTGCGGTCATATTCGTGACCCCCTTTGTCTGTTTTACCGTTATTATAAACCCCACTGACCGAAAGGAGCAAGCCAATGATCCCCGAACTGGAACAAAAGATCCAAAAATCCCGCCGCCTGGTCTTTTTCGGCGGGGCGGGCGTGTCCACCGAGAGCGGCATCCCCGATTTCCGCAGCGTGGACGGGCTGTACAACCAGAAATTCCGCTACCCGCCCGAGGTCATGCTGTCCCACAGCTTTTTTGTGCAGCACACGGCGGAATTCTTTGATTTTTACCGCCAGAAGCTCATCGTCCACGGGGCAAAGCCCAACCCGGCCCACATCCGCCTGGCCCGGCTGGAGGCCGAGGGCAAATGCCGGGCCGTGGTGACCCAGAACATCGACGGGCTGCACCAGGCCGCGGGCAGCAAGACGGTGTACGAGCTGCACGGGTCCACCCTGCGCAACTTCTGCACCCGGTGCGGCAAGTTTTACCCCGTGGACTTCATCGAGGCCGCGGCCGGCCAGGGGGACGGCGTGCCCCGCTGCACCGAGTGCGGCGGCCTGGTCAAGCCGGACGTGGTCCTGTATGAGGAGGGCCTCGACGACGCCACCGTGCGCGGGGCCGTGAACGCCATCGCCGAGGCGGACCTGCTCATCGTGGGCGGCACGAGCCTGGCCGTCTACCCGGCGGCGGGGCTTTTGCGGTATTTCGGCGGCGACGAGCTGGTGGTCATCAACAAGCAGCCCACCCCGGCGGACGAAGCGGCCACCTTGGTGGTGCGCGAGCCCATCGGTCGGGCGCTGGGCCCCGAGCTTGTGTAAAGACGCGGTACTTTTTGCCGAACAAGCGATAAAAACACAAAACGCATGAGATTTTTTGACGCAACTTTTGCAAAAAAGCCCTTGCAATCCGCCCGGGTTCTGGTATGATAGAAGTGATCCGCGTTCGGCGGGTAGAACATAAAGGGGGATGATAACCATGGCAAGCGTTCTGACCGATTTTGTAAAAAGGCGTGAGTTTTTGGTCTGCCTGGATTCGGACGGCTGCGTCATGGACACGGTGCGCATCAAGCATTGCACGGTGTTTTGCCCCGAACTGATCCGGGTGTTCTCTCTGGACGCCTACGCCGACCTGATCACCGCCGCCTGGGAGGAGATCAACCTCTACGGCATCACCCGGGGCATTTCCCGGTTTGAGAGCGCGGTGGAGATCTTTGACCGCCTGAACAACCGGGGCGTGGAAGTCCCCGGGGCCGAGGACATCGCCGCCTGGGTGCGCACGACCTCCGAGCGCAGCACCGCCAGTTTGCAGCAGGAGCTGCTGCGCACGGGCAGCGTGGCTTTGCGCAAATTGCAGGAGTGGAACAACGCATGCAACCGCCGCATCCAGGCCCTGGAACCCACCTTCGAGCCCTTCCCCGGGGTGGAGACCAGTTTGCGCCAGTTGCACGCCGTGGCCGACGTGGCCGTGGTGTCCGCCGCCAACGAGTCCGCCATCGCCAGCGAATGGACCCGCTACGGTCTGGCCCGCCACGCCGACGTGATCTTCGGGCAGGAGGTGGGCAGCAAGGCCAACTCCATCGCGGTCATGCTGTCCTGCGGGTACCAGAGCCGCAAGGTCATGATGGTGGGCGACGCCATGGGCGACGCTCAGGCCGCCGCCGCCAACGGCGTGGCCTTTGTGCCCATCCTGCCCGGCCGCGAAGCCGAAAGCTGGCGCCGTTTGCAGGAGGAAGCCCTGCCCAAGCTGCTCCACGGCACCTTCAGCCCCGCCTACCAGAACGAACTGCTGGCCGCCTTGCGCAGCGCGCTGCACGGCTGAGCCCGATTCTTGACCCGAACCGCCCGGCCCTCCCCCTGGGGAGGGCCGTTTGTGTTTGCCGGGGGATACAGTTTTGCAACATTTTCCGGCTATGATACGACTCAAAAGGGGGCTTTTTCATTGAACCGCATCCTGATCGTGGAGGACGAAGCCACCATCTCCCGCCTGATCGAAGTCAGCCTCAGGCGGGCGGGGTACGACTGCACGGTGGCCAACGACGGCGTGACCGCCGCCGACCTCATCGAGCAAGAGGATTTCGACCTGGCCCTGCTGGACATCATGCTGCCCGGNNCTGGACGGATACGACCTGCTGGAATACCTGCGCCCCATGGGCACGCCGGTGATCTTTCTCACCGCCAAGGGCAGCACCCGGGACCGGGTGCGGGGCCTGGGGCTGGGGGCGGACGACTACATCGTCAAGCCCTTTGAGGTGGAAGAACTCATCGCCCGGGTGGAGGCCGTGCTGCGCCGCACGGGCCGGGGCGGGCAGACCATCCGCGCCTTTGACGTGACGCTGGACGTGGTGGGGCGCCAGGTGACCCAGAACGGCGAGCCCGTGGAACTGACCCCGCTGGAATTTTCGCTGCTGGAGCAGCTCATGCGCAACCGGGGCGCCGCCTTGTACCGGGACGTTTTGTACGAGCGGGTCTGGGGCGGCGAGATGGCCGACACCCGCACCCTGGACCTGCACATCCAGCGCCTGCGCAAAAAACTGCAATGGCACGACAAGATCGAGACCGTCTACCGGGTGGGCTACCGCCTCAAACGGGAATAAGCCCGCCGCCCGCGTAGGAACACCCCGCCAAAGGAACCTGCCTATGCGCTTTTCACAAAAACTGGTCTGTACCATGCTGCTGGTGGTGGTCAGCTGCTTTGCCATCGGCGGCACGGCGCTGCTCTACGGCGATTTCACCGACCGCCTCAACGCCGCCGCCGTCCAGGAGCAGGCCCGCCATTCCATGCTGTGCTATACCCTGGAAAGCGAGATCCTGTCCCTGCACCGCCACGGCGAGACGGTCAGCGGCGACACCCTGGTCGCTTTGTGCGCCGACTTCGCCGGCGACCCCGCCCAGCACACCGCCCTGCTGACCATGGATGACGAGGGCTCCATCGGCCTGCTGCTGTACGACGACTTCCCCCTGGGGTGGGACACGATCTGGCCCGCCGCCGACGAGACGCTGATGTTCCGCGGGGGCGACAGCATCTGGCGGGTCTACCGCAGCGACCTCATCGACGGCTACGCCCTGGTCACGGCCTACGACACCAGCAACCTTTTTGCCGACCGCAGCCGCAGCGTGCAGCGCTTTCTGTTTCTGGAAGTGGCCGTGCTGCTGGGCGCCGGCGTGGCGGCCATTTTGTTCAGCCGCCGTCTGACCCGGCCGCTGGCCCTGCTCACGGGGGCCAGCCGGCGCATGGCGGCGGGGGACTACGCTTTGCGTACCGGCATCAAGACCGACGACGAGATCGGCCAGCTGAGCCAGAGCTTTGACAGCATGGCCCAAGCCGTGCAGGACAAGGTGGCGGCGCTGGAGTTGTCGGTGCGCCAGCGGGAGGACTTCATGGGCGCCTTTACCCATGAGCTCAAGACCCCCATGACCGGCATCCTGGGCTATGCGGACCTGCTGCGCCGCATGCAGCCCGACCCCGAAGAACAGCGGGAGGCCGCCGGGGCCATTCTGCACGAGGCCAAACGGCTGGAATCCCTGGGCGGCAAGCTGCTGCAACTGCTCCACCTGGACGAGGAGGAACTGACCCTTGCGCCCGTCAGCCTGGACAAGGCCGTGGCCGCGGCCGCCCGGGCCGCCGCCCCCGTGCTGGAACAAAACGGCGGCGTTCACCTGGACGCCGCCGGCGGCGGGCTGTGGGTGACAGGGGACGCCGATCTGCTGTGCGATTTGGTGCTCAACCTGGTCAGCAACGCCGCCAAGGCCGGCCCCGGGCCGGACAAGACCATCACGGTCACCGCCCGCATGGCAGGGGAGTGGGTGGAGCTGTGCGTGCGGGACGAAGGCTGCGGCATCCCCGCCGACCAGATCGACCGGGTGACCGAACCCTTTTACATGGTGGACAAATCCCGCGCCCGCCGTCAGGGGGGCAGCGGACTGGGGCTTTCGCTGTGCGCCAGCATCGCCCGGGCCCACGGCGGGGAACTGCGCATTGAAAGCGAGCCCGGCCGCGGCACCGCCGTCACCGTGACCCTGCGCCCCGCACCGAAAGGAGACGCCTTATGACACGACCCGGCCCCCGCCTGCGCCGGCTGCTGCCCCTTGCCCTGTGCGGGCTGGCGGTGGCGGCGCTGGGCGCCATCCCGCCGGCCTGGTTCGCCCTGACCGACGCGGCGCTGCTCAACCGCGGGCTGTCCCAGTCCGACCCCTATACCTCTTTGTCGCCCACCGCCGACGACTATTACCTGATCCGTCAGCTGCGCACCCAGATGGAAAACACCCTTCTTGCCAAC
>DBRU01000106.1:0-1414 GCA_002306375.1 Faecalibacterium sp. UBA1360 | reverse complement strand
CAGGGCATTGTCTATTACAGCACCGATTCCCTGGGCTTTGTGCGGCTGAGCATCTTTGCCGATACCGACAACGAGAACCTGCCCACGGTCAGCCTGATGGCGGACAGCAAGACGGGCCGGGTGGTGTGGGGATGGTTCTGCCTGCCCGAACCGCTGTATCTGGACCCCGCCGTGGCCCTGCCCGCCTGGGTGGAGCTCAGCGGACTGGACGGCCTGGGCGACTGGGGCCCGCCCCCCGGGCAGGACTATGCCGAAAGCGGCCTGTACAGCAGCAACGGGCAGCTGCTGGTGGCCTGCACCACGGTGCCCCTGTCCGTCTACCGCACCAGCGGCGTGGGCGAGGTGGAGCGCTGGGCGCTGGTCTTGCAGATGACGCCCAAGACCTGGGAGGTGGACCTGCCGTGAAAAGAGCCAACATGATCCCGGCGGCCCTGGCGGTCCTGGCCCTGCTGCTGGCGGGGTGCTCGGCCTCCTCCGCCGGGGCCAGCCCCGAGACCGCCGAATCCGCCGCCCTCGCCTGGGACCTGAGCGGCCTGCGAGAGCTGAGCTTGCAGTGCGAGGACGGCTACTATCTGACCGACTACGTCGCCTTCCAGGACGCGGGTTCCTACGGAGGCATGCTCATCGGGAAATACGACTATGACACCGGCGAATGGGCCCCTGTGTGCCGCGTGCCGGGCTGCACCCATTCCGACGAGACCTGCCTGGCCTGGTCCATGACGGATTCCGTGCAGCTGGCAGCGCTGGACGGTGACCTGCTGCTCATCCACAGCACGCTGGACACCGAGACCCGGCAGATGATGCTGGACTATTACAACGAGATCCTCGCCGACCCCGATCGGTTGGCGGCCTATTCGGTGGACGGCGCGGGGGAACCCTACCTGCGTGCCCTGGCGGAGATCACGGCCCAGCCCAGCTGGATCGACCGCATCAGTGCGGACGGGACCCGGCGGGAACGGCTGATCACCCTGCCCGACGACATTCCCGTTTCCTTTTCCTGCCGGGACGACGAGGCGCTGTACGGGCTTTGCGCCGACAATGGCGGCCTCTACAACAGGGGCGTCTGCGGCATCCGGGTCACGCTGGACGGGCAGTATACCACCTTCCCCTTGCCCGAACCCGACTATACCACGCTGCAAGGCGCCATCGAAGGACGGCTGCTGCTCATGCACACATCCTTCCCCCTGGACATCAACGGGCTGAGCGTCATGACCCGCAACTGGTACTATATGATGCTGGACCGCGGCACCGACAGCACCTTCTGGCTGTATGACCCCGTCAGCGGTGAAAACGAGCCGGTGGATTTTGCCGACATGGCGGATGAGGGCGATGCCCGGATGCTGACGGCGCGGGGCGGCTACATCGTGTACACCTGCCAGCAGGGCCGGACCTTGGCCGTCTACGACATTGCCAG
>DBRU01000003.1:458-3888 GCA_002306375.1 Faecalibacterium sp. UBA1360 | reverse complement strand
GGGAGTGTTGTCGGCGCAGAAGCTCACGCGCAGGGCCGTGTCGATGGTGTTGGCGTCGCAGCCCATGGCGGTCAGGGTGTGGCTGGGTTCGCCCTTTTCACAGGCGCTGCCGCTGGACACATACACGTGCCGTTCGGACAGGTAGTTGAGCATGGTCTGGCTCCTGACGCAGTGCTGGCTGAAGTTGAGCACCTCGGGCACGGCGTCGTCGGGCGAATTGATCGTGACGCCCGGGATGCCGGCCAGCCCCGCCCGCAGGCGGTCGTTGAGCTGCCGTACCCAGACCGCGCGCTTTGCCATGGTGCGCGCGCCCTTTTCGGCCGCGGCGGCAAGGCCCACGGCGTAGGGCAGGTTTTCGGTGCCGGGGCGCACGCCGTGCTCCTGCCCGCCGCCCAGGATCGGGGGCGTCCAGTGGTAGCCGCTGCGCAGATACAAGGCGCCGACGCCCTTGGGGGCGTGGATCTTGTGCCCGGAGACCGCCATACTGTCGATGTTGGCAAGGCCCACGCGCACCCGCAGCCAGGCCTGGACGGCGTCCACATGCACGGCGCAGCGCGAATTTTTCGACTTGACACCGGCGGCCAGGCGAGCGGTGTCGCACAAGGCGCCGGTCTCGTTGTTGACGGCCATGCAGCACACCAGCGCCGTGGAGCGGTCCACCGCCTCCAGCATGGCGTCGATGTCCAGGCGGCCGTCACGCCCGGGGGCGATCTCGGTGACGGTGAAGCCCTGCCGGGTCAGCGCCCGCACGGGCAGCTGGACGCTGGGGTGCTCGAACCCCGAGACCACGATCTTGCTGCCCCAGCTGCGGCGCGGGGCCACCGCGCCCAGAATGGCCAGGTTGTTGCTCTCGGTCCCGCTGGCGGTAAAATACAGTTCCTTCGCCTGACAGCCCAGCGTTTTTGCCACTTTGGCCCGGGCGGCGTTCAGCGCGCCCTGGGCCAGCACCGCCGGGTCGTACAGACTGGACGGGTTGGCCCAATGCCGAAGCATGGCCCCGTGGATGGCGTCGGCCACGTCCGGGTCCACCATGGTGGTGGCGGCGTTGTCGAGATAGTGAAGTTCGGGATCACAGCGCATGAAGGAACAGGACCTCTTTTCCCAGAAGAATGGCGGCGCGCAAAAATGCGCAAACCGATACAGAATATATTATATATGCCCGGCAGGGCAAACACAAGCGGCGGCACAAAAAATCACAGATTTTGTGCGTGTGACCTCTGTGCAAAAACCGCCGCCCGGCCACTGTGGCCGGGCGGCGGTTTTGCGGGTCATGGGGCGGCTTATTCGCCGAAATGCTCCACAACGGTCTTGAGCATCTGCCGGATGGGCAGGTTGTAGGGGCAGCGGGTCTCGCAGGCGCCGCACTCGACGCAGGCACTGGCCTTGACGGGCAGGGTGGCGTAGCGTTCCCGGGCCCACTGTTCCAGGCCATAGCGGGCGATGTAGCCGTCGAACAAAAAGGCGCTGGGGATCTGGATGCCCACCGTACAGGGCGCACAGTAGTTGCACCGGCGGCAGAACTGGGTGCCCAGGGCGTCGCGCACCTTCTGGCAGGCGGCCAGCTCTTCCGCGGTCAGGGGCGCGGTGTCGTCGGCGGCATCCAGATTGATGCGCAGTTCCCGCTCTTCGGCCATACCGGGGATGGCCACGGTCACGCCGGGGTCCGCCAGCACATACCGCAGCGCCAGGCGGCCGTCCTCGATGGCACCGCCGGCCAGCGGCTTCATGTCGATGAAGGCCTTGCCCGCGGCCGCGCACCGGGCGATGAGCTCGGCGCCCTGCTGTTCCACGATGTTGTAGGGGAACATGATGGTCTCGATCTCGGGCACCTCCAATGCCCGCTCGAACACCGCGGCCAGGTGGGCGGTCAGGCCGATGTGGCCCACCACGCCCTGGGCCTTGGCGGCCAGCAGGGCTTCCAGCGCACCGCCGGGAGCCAGGATCTTGTCCAGATCCGCCAGGCTCGGGTTGTGGAACTGGTACAGATCGATGCGGTCGGTGCGCAGATCCCGCAAGCTGGCCCCCAGTTCGGCGCGCATATCCTCGGCGGTCAGGGCGCGGCATTTGGTGGCCAGCACAAAGTCGTCCCGCAGGCCCAGTTCTTCCAGCGACTGGCCGATCCAGGATTCGCTGACCGTATAGGCGCGGGCGGTGTCGATGTAATTGATGCCGGCGTCATGGGCGGCTTTGAGCAAGGCGCGGGTGCCGGGCTGGTCGATGCGCTGGATGGGGATGCCGCCGAACCCCAGACGCGACACGCGCAGGCCGGTGTTCCCCAGTGTGACATACTGCATGGTGTTCCCTCCGAATCCACGGGCAAAAAATGTCCGAATCTGTCTTACCATTATACCAGTTTTGGGGATAAATGCCACCCTTTTTTGTTGACAGCGCCGCCCCGGTGCGCTACGATAGACGAAAAGACCCTGTACAAAGGGCAAAACAGAGGGGGAACCAGTATGCGATTTGCAATGATCGGATGCGGCAACATGGGCGGCGCGGTGGCCCGCGCCGTGTGCCGCGGCGCCGGGGCCGGCAGCCTGTTGCTGGCCGACCACGACAATGCCAAGGCCCGTGCCCTGGCCGACGAGCTGGGCTGCGAAGCCGGCGGCAACGAGGACGCCGCCCGCTGCGATTTTGTGTTTTTGGCGGTCAAGCCCCAGATGATGGCCGACATGCTGGCGGGCATTGCTCCCCTGCTGGCCGCCCGCAAAGCGGCCGGCGAGGCCTTTGTGCTGGTGAGCATGGCGGCGGGGCTGTCCACGGCCCGCATCCTGGAGATGGCCGGCGGCCAGTACCCGATCATCCGCATGATGCCCAACACCCCCGTGGGGCTGGGCGCGGGCATGATCCAGTACTGCGCCGTGAACGTGCCCGAGGCGTCGGTGGATGCCTGGCTGGCCGCCATGGCCCCCGCCGGGCGGCTGGACGCCCTGCCCGAAAGCCTGATCGACGCGGCCAGCTGCGTGTCGGGCTGCGGGCCCGCCTGGGTGTACCAGTTCATCGAGGCGCTGGCCGACGGCGGCGTGGCCGCCGGGCTGCCCCGGGCCAAGGCCCAGGAATATGCCGCCCAGACCGTTCTGGGCAGCGCCCGCATGGTACTGGAAAGCGGGCAGCACCCCGGCGCGCTGAAAGACGCCGTGTGCAGCCCGGGCGGTTCCACGATCCAGGGCGTGCGCGTGCTGGAGCAGCGGGCGTTCCGCGGCGCGGTGACCGACGCCGTGCTGGCCGCCTTTGACAAGACGAAAGAGATGGGCCGGGGCTGACCCCCGCGCCGAAAGGACGGGAAACACCCCATGCGTATCGTGATCAAGATCGGCACCAGCACCCTGGCCTACGCCAACGGGCGGCTGAACATCCGCCACACCGAGGAGCTGGTCAAAACCTTCAGCGACCTGAAAAACGCCGGGCACGAGATCATTCTGGTCTCGTC
>DBRU01000003.1:137-421 GCA_002306375.1 Faecalibacterium sp. UBA1360 | reverse complement strand
GAACTGATGTACACCTATGACCGGCTGTTCACGGCCTACAACCACACCGTGGCCCAGATCCTGGTCACGCGGGAGGACTTCAACCGCGCGACCCGGCTCATGAACCTGGAAAACACCATCTACCGCCTGTTGCAGCTGGGGGCCATCCCCATCATCAACGAAAACGACAGCGTAGCCACTGAGGAGATCGCCGTGGGCGACAACGACACCATGGGCGCGCTGGTGGCAAAGTACATGCAGGCGGACCTGCTGGTGCTGCTCAGCGACATCGACGGGCTGTACAC
>DBRU01000003.1:0-122 GCA_002306375.1 Faecalibacterium sp. UBA1360 | reverse complement strand
GAGATCGAGGCTCTGGCCGGCGGCGCGGGCAGCAAGCTGGGCACCGGCGGCATGGCCACCAAGCTGATGGCCGCCAAGCTGGCCACCGGCGCCGGCGTGGAGATGGTGATCGCCAACGGCGC
>DBRU01000050.1 GCA_002306375.1 Faecalibacterium sp. UBA1360 | reverse complement strand
GAACTTCGTGGCCGAAAACGGCACCCCGAGCGAGAGCAGCCGTGTGGTTACCCTGTACGGCGAAAACGATCAGCCCAGCGAGACCGGCACTGCGACCATCACCTGGCCGACCGTTACCGCGAGCGAAGGGTATGTCTGGTACGATCAGAACTGGTACACCGATGGTACCTATACCACGGTTGCCGGCAATACCGTGAGCGGCGACGCCACCTTCTACGCTTACTGCGATGCGGATATCCTGTCCGATCCTGAGATCGATGAGGATCCGACGAAGCCTGGCGACGGCATCCCCGACAAGTATCAGGCGACTGTGAACTTCGTGGCCGAAAACGGCATCCCGAGCGAGAGCAGCCGTGTGGTTACCCTGTACGATGAAAACGGTCGGTTCAGCGAGACCGGCACTGCGATCATCACCTGGCCGACCGTTGACGCGAGCGAAGGGTATGTCTGGTACGATCAGAACTGGTACACCGATGGTACCTATACCACGGTTGCCGGCAATACCGTGAACGGCAACGCCACCTTCTACGCTTACTGCGACGAGGACGTGAAGGGCGGCGGCGATGACGGCGAAGATCCGGACGGCATCCCCGACAAGTATCAGGTCCGCGTTACGTTCGACGTGGTCAACGGCACCTGGACCGAGGGCGGCAACGCCCAGAAGTTCGCCTGGCTGACGCTGGTTGACGAAAACGGCAGCTATTCCGAGACTGGCAGCGCTACCGCTACCATGCCCGGCACCAAGGCCAAGACCGGCTACAGCAACGGCACCTGGACGCCTGCTGCTGACACGAAGGTCACCAAGACTGAGAACCATGCCTTTGTGTGCACCTACGCGATCCGCACCAACCTGTCCTACACGGTCTACTATCTGGAAGACGACACGGCCGATCAGCTGCGTGATCCCAAGACCGTGAAGAACCTGACCTACGGCACGAAAGTGACGGAGTACGCGCCCGAGATCGAAGGCTACAGCCTGACCAGCGACAAGAATCCCCAGAACATCACGATTGTCGAGGGCGAAAACAAGATCATCTTCTACTATGTGCAGGATGGTCCCGCTGTTGTTCCGACTCCGACCCCGACTGAACCCACCCCGACGATCCCGGTCACTCCCGTGACCCCGCCGGCCGGCCCCACCACTCCCACTACGCCCACCGATGAAGGCGAGGAGCTGGTGACCGCCCCCGAGGAAGAAGAAGTGATCGAGGAAGAAGAACCCCCGATGGCCGAAGGTCCCACCGACGAAGGCGCCGGCGAAGAAGAAGAGACCATTGAGGAAGCCGAGACCCCGTTGGCCGGCAACACCGCTTGGGCTCTGCTGAACCTGATCCTGGCCATTCTGACCGCTCTGGGCAGCGTGCTGCTGCTGGTCGGTTACCTTGGCAAGAAGCGCAAGGAAGAAGAGGACGAAGCCACTGGCGAGACCAACACCGAATATGAGGTCAAGAAGCATGGCTTCTGGCGTCTGTTCAGCCTGGTGCCCGGCATCGGCTCGATCATCGTCTTCCTGCTGACCGAGGACATGCGTCTGCCCATGGTCTTCACCGACCGCTGGACCCTGCTGATGGTCATCATCGCTGTGATCCAGGTCATCGTCGCCATCCTGTCCATCAAGGAAAAGCAGGAGCCCGACGAGGATGACGCGGCCCGCGCCTGATCCAAAGCAACGCAAGACCCCATGAATCCATAGCGCGCAACCGCGCGTGAACAGCAAAAGGCCCGTGCAGGGAAACCTGCACGGGCCTTTTTGCGTGTTGTGGTGATTTTTTCGTGTTGGACGTGCGGCTGCCTGCGGCGGCATGGGTGTGGTTTTGCGGCCCATCCGGTTCCCGGGCCGCCTGCCCTCCGCCCCGCATTGTAAGGACGGGACTTGTCCCGTCCGGGGATGCCCATGGCGGCGCGGGCCGCGCGGGCGGGCTGGGTCCCGTACTTGCGAAAGTGCGACCCGTCGCCGACAGAATAACAAGGACCCGGGCGGGGCTTACGTCCCTTCGGTCATTTTCGCGGACACCGCCCTTTATGCAGGGGTGTCATGCAAGGCGGCAGCATCCCAAGAACCCCTTTGCTCCGGGAGCCTTCGGCACCTCCGCCGTATACGCCTGCCCGCCGTCACAGCCGCTTGGCGGCCAGGGCCCGGGCGGTGCGGTGGCGGGCGCTGTCGGTCAGTTCGGGGCGGTCGGTGCTGATGCGCAGGATCAGCACCTCGGCCACATACAGCATGGCGATACGCCCCGCCAGGCCGCCGCTGTCGGGCAGGGCGTCCTGCCCGCCGCAGACGAGCGTCACGTCGGCCAGCGCGGCCCCCGGCGAATGGGCGCTGCGGGTCAGCAGAACGATCTTTGCGCCGCCCGACTTGGCCAGGCGCAGCGTCTCCATCATGTCCCGGGTGGCGCCCGATGCCGACACGAACAGCACGGCGTCCTCGGGGCCCAGCAGGCTGGCCGTCATGGCCTGGGTGTGGCTGTCGCCGGCGGTGTGGAATCGGGTGGTCAGCGCCGTGAACCGGGCCCATATATCGGCGGCCAGGACCAGGCTGCTGCCCTGCCCGAAGCAATAGACCTGCCGCGCTTCCAGCAACAGGGCGGCCGCCGCGTCCAGAGCGCCGGGGTCAAGGGCCGTCCGGGCGGCGTTCACGGCCTCGGCGACCAGGGCGGCCGCGTACCCGCACAGGGATGCGGTGTCCGCCCCGGGTCCGGGCTCTGGGGGAGCGGTGGGGTTGGCGTTGGCCTGGGCCAGGGCGATCTTCATTTCATTGTATCCCTCAAAGCCCAGGGCGCGGCAAAAGCGGAAGATCGTGGCCTCGGCCACGCCGCATTCCTTGGCCAGCGCCGAGATGGACAGATACTGCGCCTCCTCGGCGTGCAGGGTCAGATATTCGGCCACCCGTCGGCCGGATTTCGTCAGTTCATCCTGACGGCTGCGCAGCAGCTGCCAGAAACCGTGTTCCATCATTGTGGCGGCTCCTCCTTTCGGGGGAATGGGGTGGAAAGTTTCTCCAATATCAAAAAATATTTTCCTGATTCTAGTATAAAAGAAACCGTCCTGTTTGACAAGGACGGCAATCTGCCCAAAGGTTTGGCGTTGGAGTTGGCAGTCTTGCGGTGTTTTTTGGGCCGGCACCGACCTGCCGCCGAAACGGGCCGGAAAACCGGACAAAAACGCCGCCCTCAAAAAGGAAAATTATTTCCCGCAAGATGAAAAAATATTCCGGCTCAAAAGTCCCGCTCGGCCCGCGGCGGCGGCCAAAATCCGCACGGCGGCACCGGCGGCCCTTGGGGCGGATTCGGGAATTTGGCAAATTTTTTTTTACCGGGTCAACAACTTTTATTGTACTTTGCCAGAGGGTTTGTTATAATAAGCATATCAGCGCGCCGGGTGTGTGCCGGCGCGGAAAGGTTCGGTGCCCGGCTTGAAACAGAAGGAATGGATGCAGACCCTGCGCAATCTGACCTGGCTGACCCAGGTGGGGTTGTCGGTGGCCACGCCGCTGCTGCTGTGCCTGCTGGCGGCCTGGTGGGCCTGCGGCCACTGGGGCGCGCCCTCCTGGATCTATCTGCCCGCGTTGGTGCTGGGGCTGGGGGCCGGCGCGGCCAGCTTTGCGGGCTTTGCCAGGCAGATGACCGCCCACGCCCGACGCACCCAGAAGCGCCCGCCCGACCGCCCCTGACATATAAGGATGGAATTTGCCATGAAAATACAACCTGCGATCCTCAAAGAGACCGCCCACATCGCCGTGGGCACGCTGGCGGGGGCGGTGATCGTCGCCGCCGTGTACGCCGTTTCCGGCCACTGGGCCCTGCCCGTGCTGGCCGGCTGCGCCCTGGGCGCGGTGTGGAGCGTGCTCAACTTCTTTTTGCTGGGCATCTCGGTGCAGCTGGCCACCGCCACCGGCGACGAAAAACGGGCCAAGCTCAAATTACAGCTGTCGTACAGTTTGCGGTTGCTGGGCACCTTCGGGGTGTTCGTACTGGCTTTCTCGGTGGACGCCATCGCCTGGCCCCCCGTGATCGTGCTGTTTTTTATGCCGCGCCTGACCATTGGCGTGATGCAGCTTTTGGGTATGTACCGGCCCGAACAGGGCCCCAGGGAAGGGAGTGACGCCTGAACATGGAAGTCAGTATCACCGGTGCGCGCATCTTTTTCACGATCCCCCTTTTTGGGGGCATCCCCATCACCGAGACCATCGTCAACTCCTGGCTGGTCATGCTCATCATCATCGGGCTGTGCCTGTTTTTGACCAGCAACCTCAGCGTGCGCAATGTGTCCAAGCGCCAGGTCATTGCCGAAATGCTGGTCACCACGGCCCAGAACTTCGTCAACAACAACATGGGCCCCAGGTTCGCCTATTATGCGCCTTTTGTGGCGGCGCTGTTCGCCTCGTCGCTGATCTCCAACCTGCTGAGTTTGGTGGGGCTGTTCCCGCCCACCAGCGATCTGTCCACCACGCTGGCCTGGGCCGTTCTGGTGTTCGTGCTCATCACCTGCACCAAGATCCGCACCGGCGGTCTGGGCTGCTATCTCAAGGGCTTCACCCAGCCCATCTTCGTGCTCACCCCCTTCAACATTTTGTCCGAGCTGGCCACGCCCATCTCCATGGCCTTCCGTCACTTCGGCAACATCGTGTCGGGCGGCGTCATCTCGGCGCTGGTGTACGCGGCGCTGGCGTCCCTGTCCAGCCTGGTGTTCGGGCTTCTGCCCGGCGTGCTGGGCGACATCATGAGCCAGATCCCCCTGTTCCAGGTGGGCATCCCGGCCGTGCTGTCGGTGTATTTTGACCTGTTCTCCGGCTTTATGCAGGCCTTCATCTTCTGCATGCTGACCACGCTGTATATCGGCGCGGCGGCCGAGGAATGACCCCTTCGTTTCGTTCACGGGCCTTGCCCCGTGTGCCGAATATCCCCCACATACGACCGAATCATCCAATATTAGGAGGACTTTGTTATGGAAAAAGCTCTGGTTCTGATGGGCTGCGCCATCGGCGCAGGTCTGGCCCTGATCGCGGGCATCGGCCCCGGTATCGGCGAAGGCTACGCCGTCGGTAAGGCCTGCGAGGCCATCGGCCGCCAGCCCGAATGCAAGGGCGACGTCACTTCCACCATGCTGCTGGGCTGCGCCATCGCCGAGACCACCGGTATCTACGGCTTCGTGACCGGCCTGCTCTTGATCTTCGTCGCGCCCGGCATCCTGACCAGCCTGCTGTGATCGACTTGCCCAAAGGGGGATTAGGACATGCAAAACTTTGAATCCCTTGTCAGCATCGCACCGTGGGAATTTATCTTTACCATCTGCAACCTGCTGATTTTGACCTGGGCGGTGAAAAAGATCCTGTTCAAGCGGGTCAACCAGGTGCTGGAAGAGCGCCAGGCCCAGGTCGAGACCACCTACGCCGAAGCCGACGAGGCCCGGGACGCCGCCACGCAGATGAAGGCGGAGTATGAGTCCAACATGGCCAAGGCCAAGGCCGAGGCCGCCGGCATCCTGAAAGACGCCACCCAGCGCGCCCAGGCCCGCAGCGACGAGCTGATCGCCGCCGCCAAGGCGGAGAGCGCCGCCCTGAAAGCCAAGGCCGAGGCCGACATCGAAGCCGAGCGCCGCAAGGCCGCCGGCGAACTGAAGGGCGAGATCTCGGGCATTGCCCTGGACATCGCCGGCAAGGTGGTGGAAAAGGAGATCGACCCCGCCGCCCACCGCGCCCTGATCGACGACTTCATCGAGCATTTGGGTGACGCGTCATGACCGCCGCCGCGAAGGAATACGGCGGCGCGCTGTTCGACCTGGCCCGGGAAGAGGATCTTCTGGACCGGGTATACGACGACATGCAGACCGTCGCCGCTCTGTTTGAGCAAAACCCCGCCTACCGCCGCCTGCTGGAGGACCCCGCCCTGCACAAGGCCGAGCGGCTGGACCTGCTGGACCAGGCCTTCCGGGAGGGCGTGCACCCCTATGTGCTCAATTTCCTCAAGCTGCTGTGCGAACGTGGCGGCCTGGGCGAAGTGCCCGGCTGCCTGACCCGCTACCGGGAACTGCTGTACGAGGTCCGGGGCATCCTGCCCGTGACCGCCGTGACCGCCGCGCCCCTGACCGACGCCCAGAAACAGGCGCTGTGCGGCCGTTTGCAGGCCATGACCGGCAAGACCGTCCAGCTGGACTGCCGCATCGACACCGCCGTGCTGGGCGGCGTGCGCCTGCACTACGCCGGGCGCGAACTGGACGGCACCGTGCAGGGGCAGCTGACCCGCCTGCGCGAACTTTTGACCACCTGATTCCGGCCGCGCCCGACGCGGCTTATCCCTACGAAAGCTGGTGAAACGCTTGCAGTTACAACCTGAAGAGATCGGCAAGATCATCAAAGCGCAGATCAAACATTACGAGACCCGCGTCCAGAGCGCCGAGACCGGCACCGTCATCCTGGTGGGCGACGGCATCGCCCGGGCCTACGGCCTGGACAACTGTATGTCCAACGAGCTGGTGGAGTTCGAAAACGGCGAGTACGGCATGGCCCAGAACCTGGAAGAAAACAGCGTGGCCATCGTCATTTTGGGCTCCGACGAGGGCATCAAGGAAGGCGACACCGTGCGCCGCACCGGCAAGGTCGTGTCGGTGCCCGTGGGCGAAGCCCTGATCGGCCGCGTGGTCAACGCCCTGGGCCATCCCATCGACGGCAAGGGCCCGGTCGAGACCACCGAGACCCGCCCCATCGAAAGCCCGGCCCCCGGCATCATCCGGCGCAAGCGCGTGTCGGTGCCGTTGCAGACGGGTATCAAGGCCATCGACAGCATGATCCCCATCGGCCGCGGTCAGCGCGAGCTCATCATCGGCGACCGCCAGACCGGCAAGACCACCCTGGCCGTGGACACGATCCTGAACCAGAAGGGCCAGGACGTGATCTGCATCTACGTGGCCATCGGCCAGAAGCGGTCCACCGTGGCCCAGCTGGTGGAGACACTGACCGCCGCCGGCGCCATGGACTACACCATCGTCGTGGCGGCCACCGCCTCGGAGCTGTCCCCCATGCAGTACATCGCGCCCTACGCCGGGTGCAGCATGGGCGAATACTTCATGGCCCAGGGCAAGGACGTGCTCATCGTCTATGACGATCTGTCCAAGCACGCCGTGGCCTACCGCGCCCTGTCGCTGCTGATCCGCCGCCCCCCGGGACGGGAAGCCTACCCCGGCGACGTGTTCTACCTGCACAGCCGCCTTTTGGAGCGCGCCGCCCGCATCGACCCCAGGTACGGCGGCGGCAGCCTGACGGCTTTGCCCATCATCGAGACCCAGGCCGGCGACGTGTCGGCCTATATCCCCACCAACGTCATCTCCATCACCGACGGCCAGATCTTCCTGGAGAGCGAACTCTTCCACTCCGGCGTCATGCCCGCGGTCAACCCCGGTATCTCGGTGTCCCGTGTCGGCGGCAACGCCCAGATCAAGGCCATGAAGAAGGTTTCCGGCACCCTGAAGCTGATCTACAGCCAGTACCTGGAACTGCAGAGCTTCGCCCAGTTCGGCAGCGACCTGGACGACGACACCAAGTTCCGTCTGGCCCAGGGCGAGCGCATTGTGGAGATCCTCAAGCAGGACCGCAACGCCCCCGTGCCGGTGGAAAAGCAGGTCTGCATCATCTACGCCGTCACCCACAAGTACCTGCAGGAGATCGAAGTCGAGCAGGTCAAGGAATACGAGCAGGGTCTGTATGAGTATCTGGATACCAACCACGACGCCCTGCTGCGCTCCATCCGGGAGACCGGCAAGCTGGAATCCGCCGACGAGGAGACC
>DBRU01000006.1 GCA_002306375.1 Faecalibacterium sp. UBA1360 | reverse complement strand
GACCATCAACGTTACGATGAACGGCACGGCCCAGACCATGGATCTTGTCACCTGTCTGGCCATGGTGGCCCAGAACGAACTGGGCTCCAACGCGCCCCTGGAAGCCTACAAGGCCCAGTGCGTGGCCACCCACAGCTGGATCTTGAGCCAGAGCGGATACCCGTCGGTGCTGGGCACCACGCCGGGCTCCACCGCCCTGGCCGCGGCCCAGGCGGTGGCCAACGTGGTGGTGACCTACGGCGGCAACGTGGCGTTCACCCCGTACTTTGCCTCGGCCTCCACGGGCACGGCCTCCTCGGCGGACGTGTGGGGCGGCGCCCGGGCCTGGCTGGTCCCGGTGGACAGCCCCTACGACCAGCAGGTGGCCACCAACTGGAACACCAACGGCTACAACACCGGCTGCGCCCGCTTTGCCCGCCAGACCCTGCAGGACCGCATTCTGGAAAAGATGGGCGTGGATTTGTCGGGCGTGGACCCCAACAACTGGTTCATCATCCTGTCCAAAAACGAGTACGGCTGGGTCTCCCAGATGCAGATCGGCCCCAACGCCAGCGGCAACGACACCTGCTCGGGACGCTGGTTCCGCGAAGTCCTCACGGCCGGGTGCAGCGTGGACGGGCGCAGCCTGCGCAGCCAGTGCTTCACCGTTACCTACGACGCCGAGCTGGACTGCTTCATCTTTGATGTCTACGGCTACGGCCACGGCTGCGGCATGAGCCAATGGGGCGCCATCGGCTATGCCCAAAACGGCTGGACCTACGACCAGATCCTTCTGCACTATTACCCCGGCACCAGCCTTGTCACCATCGGCTGAAACTCCCCCTGACTATTTGCCCCCTTCTCCGCGTACACTAAAAGCGGGGAAGGGGGTTTTTCCATGTGGTTTTCCATCGCGCGCCCCGCGCTGGGGCGCCGCAGCCGCGGCGGGTTTGACGTACCGTTCCTGGCCATTTTGCTGCTGCTTTTGTGTTTTGGGCTGATCATGCTGTTTTCCGCCGGGTACGCGGTGGCTTTGTACCGCCGGGGCGACGCCTACGTTTACATCCGCCCCCAGCTTCTGTTCGCGGCGTTGGGGGTGGCGGCCATGTATGCGGCCTCGCTGGTGGACTATCACATCTGGCACCGCCTGGCCTGGCCGCTGCTGGGCGTGTCGCTGGCGCTTTTGACCGTGGTGCTGTTCATGCCGGAATACAACGGCTGCAAACGCTGGATCGTGATTCCGGGCCTTGGCACCCTGCAACCCAGCGAGATCGCCAAATTTTCGGTGGTGCTGGTGTTTTCCCACCTGATCTCGCTGAACCATGACCGCATGAAACGGTTTTCGGTGGGGGTGCTGCCCTTTGCGCTGATCCTGGGGGTGGTGGCGGCGCTCATGCTGCTGGAGCCGCATCTGTCGGGCACGCTGCTGATCCTGGGCATCGGCGCGGTGCTCATGTTTGTGGGCGGCACGGGGCTGCAATGGTTCGGCATCGCGGGGGCGGTGGGCGCGGGGGGCATCGCGGCGGCGCTGGTGCTGCTGCCCGATCTTGTGCCCTACGCGGCGGATCGCCTGTCCTCCTGGCTGGACCCTTTCGCGGACCCGCTGGGGGACGGCCACCAGACCATCCAGAGCCTGTACGCCATCGCGTCGGGCGGCACGGTGGGGCTGGGCCTTGGCAACAGCCGGCAGAAATACCTGTACGTGCCCGAACCCCAAAACGACTTTATCTTTTCCATTTTGTGCGAGGAACTGGGTTTTGTGGGCGCGGCGCTGGTGGTGGCGCTGTTTCTTTTGCTGTTTTTGCGGGGCATGCGCATCGCCCTGCACGCCCGGGACAAGTTCGGCGCGCTGCTGGTGGTGGGCTTTGTCAGCCAGGTCATCATGCAGGCGGTGCTCAACATCGCGGTGGTGACCAACACGATCCCCAACACCGGCATCAGCCTGCCCTTTTTTTCTTCGGGCGGCACCAGCCTTCTGATGCTGCTGGGCGAGATGGGCATCGTGCTGTCGGTGTCGCGGCAGGCCGACGCCGGGTAAAGCTGCACAAGGTTTTCACTTGTTTGGGCGGGGCCGGTGTGGTATACTAAATCCAAACTGTGCGCATGCGCAAAAGTGAAAGGAGGCCCCCGCCCATGCAACGACCCGCGCGCAGCGCTCCGGCCTTTCTGGGCCGGGCGGCGCTTTGTTTTGCGGCGGTGTTTGTATCGCTGTTCGCGCTGCTGTGGCTGGCCTGCTGCGTACCCGGGCAGCCGGTGCGCAACAACATTCGCCGCTCGGTCCCGCTCTTGCAGGCCGAGGGGCTGTACCCCGCCTATTTTGATTTCAAATTGTTCCAGATGGACAATTATACCGACACCATCATGCTGTTTGAAGCGGCCGCCGTGGATGAGACCGACCCGCTCACCGCCATGATGGTGAACACCACCTACAATGTGGACAACTTCGAGACCATGCCCGACGACCTGGCCCTGTACCTGGACGCCCGGGCCGAAGGCGCCGCGCTGCCCGGGACCCTGACCGCCTTTTCCTATGCGCGGTACTGGCACGGGTACCTGATCTGGCTGCGCCCGCTGCTGGCCGTCATGACCTATGCCCAGGTGCGCATCGTGCAGTACATTGTGCTGTTCGCCCTGCTGGCGGCGGTGCTGTGGCGGCTGTGGCGGTGTGCGGGCTGGCGTCCGGTTTTGTGGTTCGCCCTCAGCCAGGCGGCGGTATCGGTGTTCTTTGTGCCGCGGCAGGTACAGTTTTTCACCACCTTCTTTTTGGCGTACATCGGCTGCTTGTGGGTGCTGTGGGGCCGCGGGATCCGCACGGCGCCCGATATGGCCCTCATGCTCCTGACATTGGGCGCCGCCACGGCGTTCTGCGATCTGCTGGTCACCCCCATTTTGACCCTGGGCCTGCCGGTGGCCGTGTGGCTGGTCTGTGTGCCCCAGCGCCTGTGCTCGGGGCCCCGCCAGTGCGCGGCCGTGATCTCCCAGTCATTGTGCTGGGGCGTGGGATACGGCGTGTGCTGGGCTCTCAAATGGGTGCTGGCCGGCCTTATAACAGGCCGGGACGTCATCGGCGACGCCATCCACCAGATGGGCGTGCGTACCGCCGCCGATACCTGGCACGGTATCGAGCTGACCTGGGGCAACATCCTTCGGTTCGTGTTCAATACGCTGAACGACCGGGGCCTGTTCTGGCCGCTGGTCGCCCTGGCGCTGGTGGGCGTTGCGCTGTTTGTGCTGTGCCGGCGGGATACCGCCGCCCTGGGCCGCGCCTTGCCTCTGGGCCTGACCGCTCTGATGGCCCCGGCCTGGCTGGCGCTGCTGCGGGCCCATTCGATCCAGCACGGCTGGTTTACATGGCGCGCGCTGGCCCCCACGGTGTTTGCGGGGCTGGCTTTTGTATACAGTTCCTGCAGTCTCAAGGCCGGTTGGCGTCGACTGACCCGCCGCTCAAAATAAAGGATTTACAAATGACAGATAAGGATAACGAAAAGACGACCCCCATGCCCGAAGACTCGGCCCCGCCGCCGGAACCGACCAGAGAGGAACCCGCCCCGGAGCAAGCCTCCGCCCCGGCGGATACCCCCGCC
>DBRU01000022.1 GCA_002306375.1 Faecalibacterium sp. UBA1360 | reverse complement strand
GCCGACGCAGACGTTTTTGTACTTATTCGACAGCGTGGGGCCGGTCTTTTGCGTCTTGTACGGTGACGGCGCGAACGTTACGCCTGGTCAAGAAACCTGTGCATCTCGGCGCGCAGCGTCTCAAACACACGGGCGGTGTCGGGGTTGCGGGTCTCAAAGTCCAGCAGCTGCCAGATGTACCCCTGTTCCCGCACGGCGCGGCGGCTTTCAGGGTAGACCAGCTCAAACACCAAAGACGCGTGGCCCACGGCGTTGTCGGCGGGGCAGCGTTTGAGGCTGCGCAGCACGGCGTGGTGCTCAAAAAAGGCGGCGACCACCTCGGGCGTCACGGCGGACCGGCGCAGCGCGTCGGTGCTCACGTTGTAAATGTCCTCCATGGGCGTTTCCACGTTCACCCGCAAAATGTCCACCTTGTCCGCGTCCCGCAGGATGTCGCACAGCCGGCGGGTGGGGGCGTCCTGGTCCTCGGGCAGGCGGTAGGCGCTGTGCAGGGCCACGGCGGCTTGCAGGCGGGCGTCCTGGGCGCTGTCGGCGCAGTAGTCCCGGATATGCCCCTGGTCAAACAGCACGTCGGCGCTGGCGGCGGCATGGTCGATGGATTTCGAATCGTCAAAGGTGCCGAACCGCCGCAGCTGTTCAAACCGGCCCACATCGTGCAGCAGACCGGCCAGCCAGGCCAGGTCGACTTCCTCCCCGGGCAGGTCCAGGCTGCGGGCGATGCGCTCACACAGGGCGGCCACACGGTAGGTGTGGTCGATCTTCAGGCGGACCTTGGGGTCCCTGGCGTCATAAGGGCGCACATAGGCCGCAAAGGCGGCCTGCGCGCACCGACGGTCAATGGTCATTTGCATTCCTTCCTTGCTGTGGGTCCCTGCCGGGGCAAAGGCCGGATTTTGTTTGCATTATACCACGGGGACCGCTGACTGAAAACCCGACGCCTGTGCACAAAAACCGGCAAAAACAGCAACGGATTTTGAACAATTTGCCTGTTTTTCCTTGACAAAACCCCCGCGTCCCACTACTATGAAAATAGAGGCCGCGCCCGCGGCAGGAAGGACGAAATACCATGAACACCAAAGGCGAAGCCAACCGCAGCGTACGCGCCACCAGGCGCCGCCTGTGCGACGCGCTGGTGGCCCTGCTGGTGCAAAAACCGGTACGGGATATCACGGTGCGTGAACTGACCCGCCTGGCCAAGGTCAGCCGCGGCACCTTCTATTTCCATTATCGCGACATTTACCAGCTGCTGGATCAGCTGGAACAGGAACAGGTGGACCAGCTCAACCTGTTTATGGACGCTCTGCTGCCCCGGCTGGACAGCGACGCCACCCCCACCGCCCTGCATGCCCTGTTTGAATATCTGGACCAGAATGACGCCATCTGCACCGCGCTGCTGGGCCCCAACGGCGACCCGGCCTTTGTGCAGCGGCTGCAAACGGTCATTTCCCAGCGTTGCATGGGCTATATGGCCCCCCAGGGCGGCACGGCCCGCCAGCGGTACCTGACGGCCTTTGCCGTGCAGGGGTGCTTTGGGGCCATTGCCCAGTGGCTGCAGCAGGGCAAACCGGAACCCACCGAGCAGATGGCCTCCATCGCCTGGCAGGGCATCCGGGCCGTACAGCGCCAGATCGCCGCGGAATCATGATTTTGCATTGATTTTGCCGGCGGTTTCAGGTACAATAGAAGCAACCAAACCGCCCGCGTGCGGGCAGCAAAAGAAGGAGAGATCACCATGGGATTTTTTGACCTGTTCAAGAAGAAAGAAGAGCCTGTCGTTCCCGCCGGCCCCATTGTCGTGGCGGCTGACGCCAAGGGCGCCATCGTCAAGATGGAGGACATCCCCGACGAAGTGTTCGCTCAGGGCATTCTGGGCCAGTGCTGCGGCATCGACCCCGCTGTGGGCGAGGTGTACGCCCCCATCGACGGCGAGATCACCCAGGCCCCCGATTCGCTGCATGCGCTGGGCATCCAGGGCGTGGGCGGCGTCGAGGTGCTGATCCACGTGGGTGTGGACACCGTCGAGATGAAGGGCGACGGCTTTGCCTCCAACGTCAAGCTGGGCGACAAGATCAAGAAGGGCCAGCTGCTGCTGACCATGGATCTGGACAAGATCAAGGCCGCCGGACATCCCGCCGTGGTCATCACCGTGGTCACCAACAGCGACGACTTCGCCAGCGTGGACCTGGTGGCCGAAGGCAACGTGGAGCCGGGCGCCGACATGCTCAAGGTCAGCAAGGGCTGATCGCGGGCCGCTAGCAAACACACATCGGGGGGGCGCGCCGCGCCCCCTTCCTTTTGGCGGGCGTGTCCCGCCGCACAACACCCATTGAAAGGGGCTGCATCCATGAGTGCGATCCTGGCCGTCTGCGGCGAGGCTTTCTGCGCGATGGTCAGCGACGGGCGCATGGTGGAGGAACCGATCCTGAACGCCAAGCCCAGGATCATCGCCGAGGACCTGCCCAAGCTGCGCAAGATCAACAAGAATTTCCTGGTGGGCTTTGCGGGGGACACCCTGGCCGCCGTGCAGATCGTCAACGCGCTGGACGAATACGACACGCGCTACCTTACGCTGGAAAAGGCCGTGCGTGTCCTGGCCGAAAAAGCCCGCACGGTATCGGTATTGCCGGTGGGCGTGCGCCTGCTGGTGGGCGGACGGGGCCGCAAAGGCAACTTCCTGCTCACGAGCCTGGGCAGCGAGGACAACTACCTCCCCCAGACCCAGGAGGCCCGCCCCGGGGCCTATCTGATCGAGGGCGCCTGCTCCCACACCGAGATCGCGCCCTTCCTGGAGCAGAAGGTCAAGCCGGAGGCCGCCTCCTGGCAGAGCCTGGACGACATCGCCAAAACGCTGGACGGCTGCATCGCCGCCATCGCCGAGGCGGACCGCAGCGTCAACACCCGCTATTACCGCGAGATCATCCTGTAAGGGAGATTGGGCAAGATGGACCAGAATCGTTTGTTTGCCGCTTTGTCGCTGGGCGTGCCGCCCGACGTGGAGCGGCTGTACATGGCCGGGGACTTTCAGGCGGCCAACGCCCGCATCGACGCGCTGCTCACGGCCCCCCGTCTGCCGGAACCCGCCAAAAAGGCCCTGCTGGCTCTGCGCCAGATCATGGCCCGCATCCCGGCCAGCTATACCCTGGACCGGGACGCCGCCATCGACCTGCTGCAAAAAGAGATCCCCGACTTTGCCCCGGCGGAATTTGACGCCCTGGTGGCCGCCGACCGGGTGGACTGGCGCTACATCGACGGCAAGCCCTTCTATCTGGACCGCTTTGCCGAGGCCCTGCGCCTGTACCCGGACATGCAGGCCCGGGGCATGGCCGCCCCGGCCGATGCCGGCGTGCTGCCCCCGGTGTTGGCCGCCATGCGCGCCCGCGGTCATGCCGAGGCTCTCATCACGGTCAGGGCCGAAGTGGGCCCCGACCCGGCCTTGGCCGCCGCCGACCCGGACGCCGAACTGCTGGCCTGGCTGCCCATCCCGGCGGCCTGCGCCCAGCAAAGCGAGATCGAGATCCTGGACGCGTCGGCCGGCGCCGAGTTTGCCCCCACCGACGCCGAGCAGCGCACGGCCTTCTGGCGGGGCAGGGCAGGGGACGGCCCCTTTGCCGTGACCTACCGCTACCGCATCCGCGCCGAATACCGGGACATGGACGCCCTGGTCCCCGACGCCGTTCAGCCTTCCTTCTGCACCGAAGAGCAGGCCCCCCACATTCGGTTCTCTCCCTGGCTGCGGGCGCTGTGCGCCGAAGTCACGGCCGGCTGCACCGACAATTTGCAAAAGGCCCGGGCCATCTACGACTACGTGACCACCAACACCAACTACCGCTACCAGCCCGCCTACGCCTGCCTGACCGACATTGCCGACAACTGCGCCAAGTCCGGCTGGGGCGACTGCGGCATCATGGCGCTGCTGTTCATCACCCTGTGCCGCATCGCCGGGGTGCCCGCCCGCTGGCAGAGCGGTTTGTACGTCACCCCCCACGAGGCCTCCTGCCATGACTGGGCGCAGTTTTACATCGCGCCCTACGGCTGGCTGTGGGCCGACTGCTCCTTTGGCTCCGGCGCGCATCGCCGGGGCGACGAGCCGCGCCGCCGCCACTATTTCGGCAACCTGGACCCGCTGCGCATGGTGGCCAACCGGGAATACTACGCCCAGCTGACCCCGCCCGACGAGTTCTGGCGCAACGACCCCTACGACAACCAGACCGGCGAGGCCGTTCTGGCCGGCCG
>DBRU01000061.1:4262-5054 GCA_002306375.1 Faecalibacterium sp. UBA1360 | reverse complement strand
CATTGCCAGATAACGGCTTGCGGCGGAACCTTACCAACCCCTCAGTCAGCCTACCGGCTGACAGCTCCCCTTGCACAGGGGAGCCTTGGGGGCGACTTGCGGCGGTAACTCCCCAACCACAGGGGAGCCCCGCCCTCACACCTCGGGGCGGTCGGCGCGGCGCTTGAGCGCCGATGTGGACAGCTGGGTGATGTACACCGTCTCGCCGGAAAAATCCGTCAGGATGAAACTTTTCGGCATCGCGCCCGAAATGTCCACCACCGCCCCTTCCCGCTGGGCACGGCGGAAAAACTCGTCGGTCAGCTTGGGCTTTTGCCCGGCGTCGGTGGCCGTGTCCAGATCGAACACGCCCAGGATGTCCCGGGTGTTGATGATGAAGTCCTGCCCTGCGTGCAGATACATGGTCTATGCCTCCCGCACGCGGCCCCCCTCCACGAACACCAGCTTGCCGTTGGTGCGGGCGAAGGCCGCCGAATCACAGGTGGTGACAAAGGTCTGTTTGTCCTCGATGCGGGTCAGAAGATAGGTCTGCCGGGCGTCGTCCAGCTCGCTGAGCACGTCGTCCAGCAGCATCACCGGGTGTTCGCCCAGCACCTCGCCCGCCACGGTGGCCTCGGCCAGTTTCAGCGCCAGCACCGCGCTGCGCTGCTGCCCCTGGCTGCCGTAGACCTTGCCGGACTCGCCGTCCAGCAAGATCTCCAGGTCCTCCCGGTGGGGGCCCACCAGGCAGAACCCCGCCCGCAGTTCCCGCCCTCTGGCTTCGGCCAACGCGGCGGCCAGGGCCGCGGGGTC
>DBRU01000061.1:0-4208 GCA_002306375.1 Faecalibacterium sp. UBA1360 | reverse complement strand
AGATACTTGGCCCGGCGCCCCATGACCTCGGCCCCGGCCGCGGCCAGGGCCTCGTCGTAGGTGTCCAGCAGCAGCGCCGCGCCGGGGGTGATGTCGTACACCTTGAGCAGGGCGTTTTTCTGGGCCGTGATGCGGGCGCTGCGGCGCAGGGCCGTCAGGTACCCGGGGTAGAGCTGGCACAGCGCCGCGTCCAGAAAATGCCGCCGCCCCTCCGGCCCGGCCTTGATCAGGCTCAGGTGGTTGGGGTCGAACACCACAGCCGTGAAGCTGCCCGCCACCGACGCCGCCCGGCCCCGGTCCGCCCCGTTCAGGCGGGCGCGGCGGCCCGGGCGTTCGCTGTCCCTGCCGCCCACGGTCAGGCGCAGGGTCTGGGGTCGGGCGCCGCCCTCAAAGGCCGCGTCGATCACGGCGAAGGGGTCCCCCCGCCGGATCAGCTCGGCGTCCTTTGCGCCCCGGAAGCTCTTGGCCCCGGTCAGAAGCCAGATGCTCTCCAGCAAATTGGTCTTGCCCTGGCCGTTGGCCCCGCACAGCACGGTCAGCCGGGGCGCGGGGGCCAGCGTGGCCTGGTCCAGGTTGCGGAAATGCTGGACGCTGATCCGGTCCAGGCGCATCAGCCGGCCTCCGCCACCCGCACGGTGCGGCCGTCCAGGGTGACTTCGTCCCCGGGGCGGCACTTTTTGCCCCGCTGGGTGCAGACCTCGCCGTTCAGGGTGACCTGCCCGGCCTGGATCAGCTCCTTGGCCTCGCCGCCGGTCTCGCACAGGCCGGCGAATTTGAGCAGGGCGTCCAGCTTGATGGTCTCGGTATGGATGACAATGCGTTCCATGATTTACCCTTCGTTCTTGAAGCGGACCGGCAGCACCAGGTAGATATAATCCTTGCCCTCGGTCGGCAGCAGTTTGACCGGGCTCAGGGGCCCGTTGATCTCGAACAGCATCTGTTCGGCCTTGGAGTTGCGCAGGGCGTCCAGCATATACCGGTTGTTGAAGCCGATCTCCACTTCCTCGCCCTCAAAGCTGACGGGGGCCAGCTCGTCCACCACCTTGCCGAGAGTCGTCTGGCAGCGCACGATGACCTTGTCCTTGGAGAAGGTGATGCGCAGCGGGTTTTTCAGCCGCTCGGTGATGATGAGGGAGGCGCGCTCGATGGTCTCGATGAAGGACTTGCAGTCCATGACCACCCTGGTGCGGGCGCCCGCGGGGATGACGCTTTCATAGTTCAGGAAGTCGCCCTCGATCAGGCGGCTCATGATGGTGTAGCCGTTGGTGGTGAACACCACGTACCGGCGGTTGGCGTCGATCTTGACGGGGTCGTCCGGCCCGCCCATGATCTTGAGCAGCTCCTGCAGGGTCTTGGCGGGGATGATGATGCGGATGTCCCGCGTGCACTCCACGTCCCGCTGCAAAATGGCCAGGCGGTAGCCGTCCAGGGCCACGATGGTCAGGCTGCCCGGCTCGATGACAAAGAGCTCGCCGGTGTGGGCGGGCTTTTTGTCGTCCTGGGCCACCGCATAGATGGTCTTTTCGATCATTTCCCGCATCATGGAGCAGGGGATGGTCATGGTGTTTTCGGCCGCGGTGTTGGGCAGGGCGGGGTAGTCGCTGGCGTTCATGGCGGGGATCTCGAATTCGGCCACGCCGCCGCTGATGGTGGTCATGCCCTCGTCGTCCAGCTCGATGCGCACGTCGCCGGCGGGCATGCGGCTGACCATGGACCCCAGCAGCTTGGCGTCCAGGACGGTCTCGCCCGGCACCAGGACGTTGCATTCAATGGTGGTGGTGATGCCCATTTCCATGTCATAGCCGGTGAGGGTCAGCTGGAAGCCTTCGGCTTTCAGGTAGATGCCCTCCAGCACGGGGATGGCCGAGCGGTTGGTGATGGCCCGGGACACGCCGTCGATGGCGGCGGCCAGCAGCGACTTTTCGCATTCGATCTTCAAGTGGTGTCACCTCGTATTCAGTGTGGGGAAAGGGATTTTTGTATCGGTTTTCTTTTGTTGGCAAGGGGGTCTTGTGCGGGCAGGTTTTTTTCGGTCTGGCCGTTTTGTTTGCAGAAACTATATACTTGGATAGTCGTAGTAGTAGGGGGTGTGGAAACGGTGGAAAAAGGGCGAAGCCCGCACAGGGAGCGGTTTTGCGGGGGTCGAGTTTTCAGAAACAGGGTGTGGAAGAAAATTTTGGGGTTGTGGAAAACCCGGGTTGTTCACATGGGTTGTGGAAAACCTTTGTTGATTGTTGAAAAAACGGTGGAAAATGGGGAAAACCCCCGAAAGGAGAAATGTTGCAGGAAAGGGGGGTTGTTTTTTCTTGGCGGGCGGCGGCTGTTTGCCGGATGCCTCCCCTGTGTAAGGGGAGGTGTCAGCGAAGCTGACGGAGGGGTTGGTAACTTTGCGGCGTTGCCCGTTGACGGGTCATATACCGTTTGCCTCGCATTGTAGGGACGGAATGAATTCCGTCCCTACGGACCGGGGCAGGCAAGCGCCGACAGGCAAACGGGAAATCAGGCAGGGTCACAACCCCTCAGTCGCCTGGGGGCGACAGCTCCCCTTGCACAGGGGAGCCTTTGGCAGCTTTTGCCGGGAAATGGTTTTGGATCATTCCGGCAGGCCTGTTCTCTCAGGTGCGGATGTTCTTCATGATGTCGTCCACCATCTCTTTGAGGTGGCGGTCCTTGGCGATGTTCTTCTCCATCGTGTTGATGGAATACACCACCGTGGAATGGTCCCGCTGGAATTCCGAGCCGATGGCCTCCATGCTCATGCCCGTGATCTCCCGGATGATGTACATGGTCATCTGCCGCGCCGCGCTCACGTTGGCGTTGCGCTTTTTGCCCCGGATGTCGGCGGGCATCACGTTGTAGGTGCGCGCCACTTCGTTGATGATCTTCTCGATGGTCACGGGGATGGGCTGCTGGTCGTTCAGCGTGTCCTTGATGGCCGTGGTCGTCACCCCGATGCAGGGGGCGATGCCTTCCAGCATGTAGTAGGCGTTGAGCTTTTTCACCGCGCCTTCCAGCTGGCGGATGTTCTGCTTGAGGTGGTTGGCGATGTATTCGGCCACGTCGTCGGGCAGGTCCAGGTTGAGCAGCTCCGCCTTGCGCTTGACGATGGCCACCCGGGTCTCAAAGTCCGGGGGCTGGATGTCGGCGGTCAGGCCCCACTCGAACCGGGTGCGCAGACGCTCTTCCAGGCTTTTGATCTCCTTGGCCGGACGGTCGCAGGCCAGCACGATCTGCTTGCCGGCGTTGTGCAGCGTGTTGAAGGTGTGGAAAAATTCTTCCTGGGTGGCTTCCTTGCCGGCAATGAACTGGATGTCGTCGATGAGCAGCACGTCCGCTTCCCGGTAGGTCTGGCGGAACAGCTCGGTGGTGTTGTTGCGCACCGCCATGATGATCTCGTTGGTGAACTTTTCGCAGTCCACATAGACGATGTTGTAGTCCGGGTGATTTTTGCGGATCTCGATCTGGATGGCGTTGAGCAGGTGGGTCTTGCCCAGGCCCGACGGTCCGTAGATGAACAGCGGGTTGTACGCCCCCGACGGGTTGGCCGCCACGGCCTGGGCCGCCGCGAAGGCGAACTGGTTGGACGGGCCGCGGATGAAGTTTTCAAAGGTGAAGTCGTACCGGCCGGAAGGCAGAGTCTCCTCGGTGATGTGGTCGGGGGCCTTCTCATCCTCCTGGGAAGGGGGAATGGCCAGCTGAAGCTCGATGTCGAAGCCCAGCACCGACTTGAAGGCGTCCTTGAGCAGCGCCGTGTAGCGGTCGGACACGATCTTGCGGATAAAGTCGTTGCGCACCAGCAGCGTCACGCAGTTCGAGTTTTCGAAGCTGACGGGTTCCAGGCCGCTGATGTAGCATTGGTAGGTCGCGTCGGCGGTATGTTCGCGGCAATAGGCCTTGGCCGCGTCCAAAACGTCGTTGAATGAATCCATGTTCTTCCCCACTTCTTAAACGGTCTTACGCCCCGGGGCTGACCGGGGCGCAGAATGATACGCTAGTATTATACCACAAACCAGCGCGCAATACAATTCGTATATCTGGTATATATAAATAAAGTAGCCAACTAATTGTGGAAAGGGGGCCGGCGGCGGGGTTTTGAACAATCGGGGGAGCGGAATTGTGGAAAAGTGGGGCAGGGGGAAACATTGCGGTATGGACCGGGACCGGGTCGTATGCCGTTTGCCTTACACTGTAGGGACGGGACTTGTCCC
>DBRU01000040.1:4980-6353 GCA_002306375.1 Faecalibacterium sp. UBA1360 | reverse complement strand
GGACAGAGGGCAGAATTAACAGAAAGTTCACAACAACATAATAGTTTTTTCGCAAGTATTGGGTATCCTGTAATCACAGGACACGGAGCCGCAACCGTGATCCTGGAACATGATTCCTCCTCACACCAAAACGATACCCCAAACGCCCCCACCTGTTACCGCAAGCAGGTGGGGGCAAACTTTTTTGTGACTCTGTTTTGTGTGTCGGCGCTTGTTCGCCAAGGTTTGTAGGGACGGGACTTGTCCCGTCCGCGTTTTTTGTTTGTTTGCTTCTTGGTGGACGGCTGCTTGCCGGAGTGTTGTCGCTTTTTGCCGCCAAAAAGCGACGGAAAAACCGCCACCGTTTCGANNCGGTGGACGCCGACCAGGGCTGCGCCCTGGACCCGGTGCGGCCACCTGACGACGGCCTATTCACCGGCCCCGCGGGCCGGTGAACAAGGAATGGTTTTGAAAATTCGCGGCTGCCTTTTGCCTGATGTTTGCCTTGGTTCGTAGGGACGGGATTCATCCCGTCCGCGGGGCCTTGCGCCACCGCAAACATCCCCGGACGGGACAAGTCCCGTCCCTACAATGCGAGACAAAAGGGCATACAGCCCGTTACCGGGCAATGGCGCAAAGTTACCAACCCCTCCGCCGCTGCGCGGCACCTCCCCTTACACAGGGGAGGCATGCAAGGCGGCAGCACCCCAAGTCCCACCCCCTCAAATTTTCCCCCCGGGGTGGTTGCCCCGGCCGCCCGGCTGCGGTACAATAGGGGGGTAAACCGCAACTAACCGCANNAATTCCTCGCCGCCGGCGTCACGCCCTTCCACGCCGCGGCCCACGCCGCCGCCCTGCTGGACGCCGCCGGCTATACCCGCCTGGAAGAAGCCGATTACTGGAACCTTCTGCCCGGCCGTGGCTACTACACCACCCGCAACAATTCCTCCGTCATCGCCTGGCGGGTGCCCGCCCACGCCATCGGCGGCTGGCGCATCACGGCCAGCCACAGCGATTCCCCCTGCTGGCGCATCAAGAACACCGCCGTGCCCGCCGCCGGCTGCGTGCGCCTCAATGTGGAAGGCTACGGCGGCATGAACATGGCCTCCTGGCTGGACCGCCCCCTGTCGGTGGCCGGCCGGGTGCTGCTGCGCACCGACGACGGTGTGCGCCCCGCCCTGGTCAACATCGACCGGGACCTGGTGGTCATCCCGTCTTTGGCCATCCACATGGACCGGGCCCTCAACGACGGCCACAAGTACAACGCCCAGGCCGATATGCAGCCCCTCTACGGCCCCGAGGGCTGCCGCCCCCTGGACGATCTCATCGCCGACGCCCTGGGCGTGGACAAGGCCCGCATCCTGGACATGGACCTGAACCTCTACACCCGCCAG
>DBRU01000040.1:4533-4910 GCA_002306375.1 Faecalibacterium sp. UBA1360 | reverse complement strand
TGGGCCATGCTGGACAACGAGGAAGTGGGCAGCGGCACCCGCCAGGGCGCCCAAAGCTCCTTTGTGCGGGACGTGCTGGACCGCATCTTTGACGCCGTGCCCCACAGCGCCCAGGGCCAGGCCCGGGCCCTGGCCAACAGCTTTGCCTTAAGCGCCGACAACGCCCACGCCGTCCACCCCAATTTTGCCGACAAGGCCGACCCCGCCAACCCCGTGCGCCTGGGCGGCGGGCTGGTGCTCAAGGTCAACGCCAGCCAGAAATACACCACCAACGCCCTGTCCGGGGCCTTGACCCGGGAACTCTGCCGCATGGCCGGGGTCAAGGTGCAGCTGTTCGCCAACCGGGCCGACCTGCCCGGCGGCTCCACCCTGGGCAA
>DBRU01000040.1:195-4438 GCA_002306375.1 Faecalibacterium sp. UBA1360 | reverse complement strand
GCCGGAGGCCGCCCAATGACCGTCGGCCGCTACGCCCCCAGCCCCAGCGGCCGCATGCACCTGGGCAACCTGCTGTGCTGCCTGCTGGCCTGGCTGTCCGCCAAGCACCAGGGCGGGCGGGTCGTGCTGCGGGTGGAGGACCTGGACGCCGCCCGCTGCCCCCGCCGCTACGCCGACCTGCTGCAGGCCGACCTGGCCTGGCTGGGCATCCCCGCCGACGAGGGCGGGGACAAGGGCGGGCCCGCCGCGCCCTATTTCCAGAGCGAGCGCAGCGACATCTATCAACAGTATTTTGACCTGCTGTGCAAAAAGGGCCTGGTCTACCCCTGCTTTTGCAGCCGGGGCCAGCTCCACGCCCCCAGCGCCCCCCACCTGGCCGACGGTCAGGTGCTCTACCCGGGCACCTGCCGCGACCTGACCCCCGGGGAGGTGGCCGCCCGGTCGGCCCGCCGCCCCCCGGCCTGGCGGGTGCGGGTGCCCGAGGAGGTCGTCTCCTTCACCGACGGGCACCTCGGCCCCTATGCCCAGGACCTGGCCCGGGAATGCGGCGACTTTTTGCTGCGCCGGGCGGACGGCGTGTTCGCCTACCAGCTGGCCGTGGTGGTGGACGACGCCCTCATGGGCGTGACCGAGGTGGTGCGGGGGGCGGACCTATTGTCCAGCACGCCCCGCCAGCTGTGGCTCTACCGCACGCTGGACCTGCCCGCCCCCGGCTTTGTCCACCTGCCCCTGCTGCTGGACGCCGACGGCCGCCGCCTGTCCAAGCGGGACGGGGACCAGAGTCTCGAACACCTGCAACAGCGCTATACCCCCGAACAGATCGTCGGCAAGCTGGCCTTTGTCTGCGGGCTGCAATCCGCCCCCGACCCCCGGCCCGCCGCCGACCTGGTGGACGCCTTTTCCTGGGAAAAGGTGCCCAAGACCGATCTTTGCCTGCCCGAAGGGCTGTTTTGATGGACCCACGTAGAGAGAGGAAGTGTGATCGTATATGCAGCGTTTTGAAGTCACCGGCATGAGCTGCGCGGCCTGCAGCGCCCATGTGGAGCGGGCCGTGGCCGCCGTGCCCGGTGTGTCCGGCGTGGTGGTCAGTCTTTTGACCAACAGCATGCAGGTGGATTACTTCGGCGAGCCCTGCCCCGACGCCGTCATCGACGCGGTGCGGGCCGCCGGCTACGATGCCGCCGAAGCCCCCGAAGGGGCCGACGCCGACGCCCTGCAGGACGCCGAGACCCCCCGCCTGCGCCGCCGGCTGCTGACGAGTTTGTGTTTTCTGGTACCGCTGATGTATCTGAGCATGGGCCACATGGCGGGCCTGCCCTTGCCGCCTTTCCTGGAAGGGGACGGGGCGGGGGCGCTGGCGTACGCCTTTGCCCAGCTGGCCCTGACCCTGCCCGTGTGCTGGATCAACCGCGCCTTTTTCATCAGCGGATGGAAGGGCGTGCGCACCCTGGCCCCCGGCATGGACACGCTGGTGGCCATGGGGGCGGGGGCGGCGCTAGTGTACGGCGTGTTCGTCATCATCGAGATGATCGCCGCCCTGGCCGCCCACGACGCCGCCCGCATGATGGAGCTGCGCCACGATCTGTATTTTGAGTCGGCCTCCATGATCCTGACGCTGATCACGGTGGGCAAAATGCTGGAAGCCTACTCCAAGGGCAAGACCACCAACGCCCTGAAAAGCCTGATGCAGCTGGCCCCCCAGACGGCCCGGGTGATCCGGGACGGGGAGGAACTGGTGCTGCCCGTGGCCCAGGTGCGGGTGGGCGAGGTGTTCCTTGTCCGCCCGGGGGAGAGCATCCCCGTGGACGGCGTGGTGGTGGAAGGGGAGTCCAGCGTCAACGAAGCGGCCCTGACGGGGGAGAGCATGCCCGTGGACAAGGCCGCCGGCGACACGGTCAGCGCCGCCACCGTGAACCAGAACGGCGCGCTGACCTGCCGGGCCACCCGCGTGGGGGTGGACACCACCCTGAGCCAGGTCATCCGTCTGGTGGCGGACGCCGCCGCCACCAAGGCCCCCCTGGCCCGCACGGCCGACAAGGTGGCCGGCATCTTTGTGCCGGCGGTCATGGGCATCGCGGCCCTGACCCTGGCCGTGTGGCTGCTGGCGGGGCAGAGCTTCTCCTTCGCGCTGGCCCGGGGCATCAGCGTGCTGGTCATCAGCTGCCCCTGCGCGCTGGGCCTGGCCACGCCGGTGGCCATCATGGTGGGGTCGGGCGTGGGCGCGCGCCACGGCATCCTGTTCAAGACCGCCGCCGGGCTGGAATCCGCCGGCTACACCCACACCGTATTGCTGGATAAGACGGGCACCGTCACCACCGGCGAGCCCACGGTGGTGGACATCGTGGGCACCCGCAAGGTGCCCGCCAAGTTCCTGCTGGGCATGGCCGCCGCGCTGGAAAGCCAGAGCGAGCATCCCCTGGCCAAGGCCGTGCTGACCCGGGCCAAGGCCGAGGGCGTGCGCCCCGGCAAGGTCACCGACTTCCGGGCCCTGCCCGGCAAGGGGCTCATGGGCAAGGTGGCCGGCAAGGTCATGGCCGGCGGCAACGAGGAATTCCTGGCCGAACAGTGCGACCTGCCCGACGACCTGCGTGAAGCCGGGGCCCGCCTGGCCGAGCAGGGGGCCACGCCGCTGTATTTCTCGCTGGACGGGCACGCGGCCGGGCTCATCGCCGTGGCCGACGTGGTCAAGCCCACCAGCAAGGACGCCATCGCCCAGATGCAGGCGCTGGGCCTGCGGGTGGTGCTGCTCACGGGGGACAACCCCCGCACGGCGGCCCACATCGCGGCCCAGGTGGGCCTGACGGACGCCGACGTGGTGGCCGGGGTGCTGCCCGCCGGCAAGGAGGCCGAGGTCCGCCGTTTGCAGGCCGAAGGCCGGGTGGCCATGGTGGGGGACGGCATCAACGACGCCCCGGCCCTGACCCGGGCGGACACCGGCATCGCCATCGGCGCGGGGGCCCACGTGGCCCTGGACGCCGCCGACCTGGTGCTCATGCGCAGCGACCTGGCCGACGTGCCGGCGGCGGTGCGCCTGTCCCGCCAGGTGGTGACCAACATCCACCAGAACCTGTTCTGGGCCTTTTTCTACAACGCCGTGTGCATCCCGCTGGCGGCGGGGGTGCTGTATCCCTTTGGCATTTTGCTCAACCCCATGATCGCCGCCGCGGCCATGAGCTTGTCCAGCGTGTGCGTGGTGACAAACGCTTTGCGCCTGAACGCCTTTGACCCCCACGACGCCGCCAAGGACGCCCCGCCCCGCCGCAAGGCCCCCGACCGGGAGGCCCTGCCCGAGCCCGCCGCCTGCACCGCCGCCTGCCCGGTGAACGCCGGGGCGGCGCAGACCGACAACGAGACCCGGCACGAGACCGAAAACGAACCGAAACAGGAGGGACCTGCCATGCAAAAGACGCTGCACATTGAAGGGATGATGTGCCCCCACTGCGAAGCCACGGTGAAGAAGGCGCTGGAAGCGCTGGACGGCGTGGCCGAAGCCGCCGTCAGCCACGAAGCGGGCACGGCGGTGGTGACGCTGACCGCCGACGTGGCGGACGGGGCCTTGCGGGACGCGGTGCAGGCCAGGGACTACACCGTGACGGGCATCGACGCATGAGCGCCCCGGCGCGGCGGCACTGGCGGTTCACGGGCCGGGTGCAGGGGGTGGGGTTTCGGTACCGGGCCCAGTACGCAGCCCAGCTGCTGGGCCTGACGGGCTGGGTGTGCAACCTGGACGACGGCAGCGTGGAGCTGGAAGCCCAGGGCCCGGCCGAGGCGCTGGACAAGCTGGTGCCCACCCTGACCTCCACGAGCCGGTGGATCTTCATCGAGGGCATGACCTGCCGCAGCGTGCCCGTGGTGGAAAAGGAACGGGGCTTCAAGGTACGGGGGTACTGAGGGGCCCGCTTTGGGCGGCCGCCCCCAAGGCTCCCCTGTGTAAGGGGAGGCATACAAGGCGGCGGCAGCTGCTAAAGGCTCCTCTGTGTAAGGGGAGCTGTCAGCCGATAGGCTGACTGAGGGGTTGGTAACCCCGCCTGATTAGCCGTCTGTGTCGGCGCTTGTTCGCCCCGGTTCGTAGGGACGGGATTCATTCCGTCCGCGTTTTCGGATGGTTGCTTGCTTCTTGGGTAACGGCAGGCAGCCGTTAAGTTCTTCCTTTTCGTGCCCGAATAGTGGCAGGTTTAGCACCACTTATATTGGCCGCTGTACGCGGCCTGGCCAATATAGGAACCAACGCTGCGCGTTGGCT
>DBRU01000040.1:0-169 GCA_002306375.1 Faecalibacterium sp. UBA1360 | reverse complement strand
CGGGGCTGCGGCCCCGGACCCCGGGGAATGCGGCCACCTTGCGACGGCCTACTCACCGGGCTGGGGCCCGGTGAGCAAGGAAAAGATTAAAAAACCATTTCCCGGCAGCAGCTGCCAAAGGCTCCCCTGTGTAAGGGGAGTTCAGCGTGTCGAGAAACTCGACACGCTG
>DBRU01000114.1:65265-66983 GCA_002306375.1 Faecalibacterium sp. UBA1360 | reverse complement strand
ACCATGCTCATCTGCCCCCGGGACAGGCGGTTGATGGGCTTTTTGGTGGGGACTTCAAACTTTTGGATCAGCTCGTCGGCGTAGTCCTGGTCCCAGTGCGGGCAGAACAGCCGCCCGGCCCGCAGGAAGTTTTTGACCGAAAGACCTGCCAGCTCGCTGGAGGCAGACAGCTCCCGGGCAAAATGCAGGTCGCCCAGCACGGCGCTGTTTTCCCACACGGGTTCGCCGCCGTACAAAGCCTGCCCGCCGGTGGCAAAGTTCTGGCCGGACAAAATGCCCAGCAGGGTGGTCTTGCCCGCACCGTTGCGCCCGATCAGGCCGTAGATATGCCCCGGCGCAAAGCACAGGTCCAGGTTTTGAAAAACAGACTGTTTGCCGTAGTTTTTGCAAAGTTTCTCCGCCCGCAATTCCTTCGGGGCGGGGATTTGTGTGTTGGTCATGGCAGTTGCTCCTCTTGTGCCCCGGCTTGTACCAGGGTGTACAGTTCCTCTTGGGTCAGGCCCAGGCGTTTGGCTTCCCGCACAAAATCCTTGACCCGGGTCTTGGCAAACTCTTCCCGCCGCTTTTGACGCAAAGCCTGCTCCGCACCCGGGGAAACAAACATACCGATACCCCGGCGCTTGTACAAAAGGCCTTCGTCCACCAGGCGGTTGATGCCCTTGGCCGCCGTGGCAGGGTTGATGTTGAATGCCCGGGCCAGCTCGTTGGTGCTGGGCACCTGGGTGTCGGCGGGGTATTCCCCCCGCAGGATGCCATCCTCCAGCAGTTGGGCGATCTGCCGGTAGATGAGGTTCTGGTCATTGAGCGTACCCTTCAAGGCGGCGCCCCCTTCCCTGTTTGGTCACAAGCATGGACCCGGCCGTACCGGGTGATCACTCCGGTTTATCGGTTCATTACTTGTGTAATTAACCATACCACCTATTTGCCGATTTGTCAAGAGGCCGCGCGGCCAAATGCATAGTCCGGCGGTACGCCCAAGCCGGGGGGCACCGCATCGCTTGCGCGGAGCGGCCGGAAAAAGGCGCGCCCCGTTCCGTACAGGAACGGGGCGCGCCTTTTGGCGGTGTCGTGGCCGGCCCTCAGAACAGAAGGTCAGCCAGGCGGCGGGCGCTTTCGGCCCAGGAATACCGGGCCAGCACCCCGGCGGGGTCGGCCTCGGGCGGGGCGACGGCGTTCACGTCGCCGGTGTTGGCGGCCAGATCGATGTAGCAAGCGTAAGGGCCGTAGACCTCCCGCATACAGGGCGTGTCGCTGACCAGGATCCGGGGCGCGCCGCAGGCGATGGCCTCCAGCGGCGGGATGCCGAAGCCCTCATACAGCGTGGGGAACAAAAACGCCTTGCAGTGAGCCATCAGGGTCTTGGCCTCGCCGTCGCTGACATAGCCCAGGTAGACCACATTGGGCAGGCCGGCCAGGCCCAGGGCTTCGGCCTGGCTTTGCAGGCTGCCGCCGCCCGCGATGGCAAAGACTTCCTCGGGGGCGTTTTGGGCCGCCCGCAGCACCCAGGGGAAGTTTTTGTTTTTGAGCAGGTTGGCCATGGAAAAATAGTAGCGCCCCGGCTTGAGCGCCGGCCAGCGGCCCGGCCCCTCGAACACGGCAGGGTCGGCCCTGACGCGGCGCATGTGCTGCCAGGCATTGCCGATGACCGCGATGCGCCCGGGCTCGACGCCGTAGTACCGCGTGATCTCGGATTTTGAAAACTCCGACACCGTAACGAT
>DBRU01000114.1:47861-65258 GCA_002306375.1 Faecalibacterium sp. UBA1360 | reverse complement strand
CCGGGGCGCGCGGTAAAAGTCCGGCCGGGCGCGGTAGCACACGTCATGCCACACCACGATGCCGCTGCACCGCGCGGGCGCGCGCAGCGGGATCACATTGCACATACACAGCCACCGCCGCCCCGTGCGGGCCAGATAAGCGGGGTAGTCGGTTTGTTCCCACAACGGCCCGGCCTTGCCCGTGTACACCACCTTCAGGTTTTCGTACACGGGATGGGGCGTACCCTGGGGCAGGACGACTTCCAGCGCGCCGGGCGCGGCGATCTTGTCCAGCTCGGCCAGGATCTCGGTGGCGTAGCGCTGGATGCCCGACAGCCGCTGGGTAAAAAACCAGCCGTCCACCGCATACACGGCTTTGGCCCGGGCCTTGGGCGCGCAGTCCCGCACCTTCCAGCGGGCGGCGCGGCCCGTGCAGGTCCCGGCCAGCGAACTTTGCGCCGCACCGGCGGGAAGGGTCCGATTTTCCATTGGGTTTGCCATACAAAGCTCCTTTTTACAATGGGCGCGGCGTCACACCAGGCCCAGCTGTTGCTTGAGCGTCAGGATGCGCAAGACGCTTTCGTCGATGCGCGCTTCGCTCAGGCGGCCGTCCTCAATGGCGGCCATCACCCCGTCGAAGGCGTCCGCCAGGCCGGCGGGCATCAAAAGCAGGTCGGCCCCCGCCTGCAGGGCCAGCACGGCGGCCTCGCCGGGGGAATAGGCCTCCGTGATCACGCCCATGGACAGCGAGTCGGTGACGATGAGCCCCTCAAACCCCAGTTCGCCCCGCAAAGCATCGGTCAGGGCCTGGTGCGACAGACTGGCGGGCAGGCCGTCGTACCAGGCGTTGGGGGCCTGGATGTGCCCGGCCATGACCAGCGGCGCGCCGGCGTCGATACCCGCCGCAAAGGGCAGGAATTCGCAAGCGCGGAGTTCGTCCAGTGTTTTTTTGGTGTATACCGCGCCGTCGTGGCTGTCCTGGGCGGTGTCCCCATGGCCGGGAAAATGCTTGAGGCAGCACGCCACGCCCGTGCCGGCATAGCCGGTCACGGCGCCCGCCACACAGTCGGCGGCCGTTTGGGCGTCGCTTGCAAAGGCCCGCGTGCCGATGACCGTATTGGCGGGGTTGGTGCTGACATCCGCCACCGGCGCAAAATTCAGGTTGAAGCCGTATTCGGACAAATAGGCGGCGATCTCGGCGGCCTGTGCCTTGGCGGCGTCGGGCCCCAGAGCCCCCACGGCGGCCGTGCTCTCATACACGGGCAGGTCAAAGCCAGGCGTGTCGGCCAGGCGGGCCACGGCGCCGCCTTCCTCATCCACGGCGATCAAAAGACCCGTCTGCGAGACCGATTGCAAGGCGGAGGTCATGGCGCGAAGCTGCTGGGGCGTTTCGATGTTTTTGCCGAAGAACACAACCCCGCCCACAGGGTAAACACCCAGCGTCTCGGCCATGGCGTCGGTAAGGGTCGTTACGCCCCCGGCGTCGGCGTCGTCAATGTCCTGCTGAGACAGCGTAAGGTCCAGCGCGTCGGGGCGAACGAGAAACAGCTGCCCCACCTTTTGGCGCAAGGTCATACCGTCGAGCAGGTCCTGTGTCCCCTGCCCCGGCTGAGCCGAAGAAACCGGGTTTGCAGTTTCGACGGGGTCGGGCGAAGGCTGAACCGCGGGCAGGTCCCCGCTTCGGACACAGGCAGCCAGGCACAAAGCCCCCGCCGCCAGCAAAGCCGCCAGGCAGCGGCGCAGCACATCGGTCATGGACGGACCCCCTTCCCCTCTTTGCCGCAGGGTATGATCAACGTCATTATAGCATGCCGCCCCCAAAAAAGGAAGCGAACCGAAATGCGTATGTCAGGGGCGGACAAACAGCCCTTGGGACGCAAAAACGCCGGATTTTTTTCAAAAAACTGCTTCACAGAGCCGTGGCAAGCACTTGTAGGGCGCACGAGCTTGCATTATAATAATTATTATGACCGTGAACGGAACCACGCCGGTCCACACCGGCGCGCACCCGCCCGCGCCCACAGAAAGAGCAACCATGAAGATGAAACGCGACAAAACCGACACCCGCGCCGCACGCCCGCGCAGACGGCGCAGCAGTTTGCCCGCGGTGCTGCGCGACATGCGCCTGAGCCTTTTGGCTTTTGCGGCGCTGGTCTGCCTGGCCTGCCTGGGCGGCTGGCTTTTGCGGCGTACCCTGCTGCAAAACGCCCGCCAGACCGGCCTGGCCCTGGCCCGCAGCTACGCCGAGGAGACCCACAGCAACCTGACCGTATATGAAACCCTGGTCAATTACGGCACCGCCAACCTGAACACCCGCATGGAGCTGGGCGACGACACCGAGACCCTGTTTGCCTGGGCGCAGCTGTACTTTGACCGGCTGACCGCCGTGCTGGGCGACTGCGTGGTAAGGCCCTTCCTGTTCATGGACGGAGAGATCCTGAACACCATGGACCAGACCCCCATGGAGGTGGACCCCGCCTACATCGCCACCGAGCGGGACTGGTACAAGCTGGCCCTGGACGCCCAGGGCGCGGTGGCGTTCACCGACCTGTACACCGACGTGGTCACCGGCGAGCCAGTGCTGTCGGCTGTGCAGATGTGCGCGGACGGGTCCACCGTGCTGGGGTTCGACATCTTCCCCCGGAATTTCCATTACGAAGACACTTCGATCAGCCTGGACACGGGCGATTCCTTCTTTTTGTGCGACGGCAGCGGCATGCTGCTGTACGCCCGCACCGAATTGGATGCGGACGAGCAGACCCTGCGGGATTACTGCGCCGATCTGCTGCAAAAGGTCCAGGTCGGTGATCTGGACGAATATGACGACTTTATCCGGGATCTGGACGGGCAAAAACGGGCCGTGTATGTGTACCGCATGCAAAACGGATGGTACACGGTGGTAACCACCCCCTATTCCAGCATTTTGCAGGACACCCGCCTGTTCATCCCGGTGCTGGGCCTGATCCTGGCCGTGTATTTGCTGGTGCTTGTCTTGACCGCCTGGCGGGAATCCCGCTACCAGCAGCGCATCGGCCGCACCAACGAGACCGTGCGGGTGCTGGGCAATTCGTACTATGCGCTGTACCGCATCGACTACGGCGCCAACACCTATGAGATGATCAAGGGGTCCGACTACGTGCGCGCCCGCCTGGCGCCGGAAGGCTCTTACGACGACCTGCTGCGCGTGGTGGGCGAGGTCATCGAGCCCCGGGCCTACGACGAGTTCCTGCGCAGCTTTTCCACCGACAACATCCGAGACCTGGTGCGCCGCCGGGTGCGGGATTTCGGCGGGGAATTCCAGCGCCTGTTTACCGACGGATACCACTGGGTCAGCGTGCGGGTGCTGTTTGACGAGTCGTTGGCGCCGCAGGAAGTGGTGCTGTGCTTCCGGGAAGTGGAGCAGGAAAAGCAGCAGCAAATGCGTGAACGCCAGGTGCTGGAGGACGCGCTGGCCGTGGCCCGCCAGAACGAGATCTCGAAGCAGGCGTTTTTCAGCAACATGTCCCACGACATGCGCACGCCGCTCAACGCCATTGTGGGGCTCAGCGAACTGGCCGAGCGCTGCGACGACCCGGCCAGGGTGCGCGAACGCCTGGGTAAGATCAACACGGCCAGCCGCCAGTTGCTGGGGCTGATCAACGACATTCTGGACATGTCCCGCATGGAACAGGGCAAGGTTGTGCTGAACGAGCAGGAATTCGATCTGCGCCGCTGCGTGCAGGACTGCCTGGAGCCCTTCCGCTTTCAGGCCGAACGGGAAAACAAGACGCTGAGCGTGGATCTGCAGATGGAGCAGGCCCGTGTTCTGGGCGACCCCATGCGCATCGGCCAGATCCTGAACAACCTTTTGTCCAACGCCTTCAAGTTCACCGGCGAGGGCGGGCACATCGACCTGCGGGTGGAACAAATGGACCGGGGCGAGTACGCCAAGTACAAGATCGTGGTGCAGGACGACGGCATCGGCATGTCGGCGGACTTCTTGCCCCATCTGTTCGAGCCATACAGCCGCGAGATGCGGTTTTCGGCCCGTCAGACCGCCGGCACCGGCCTGGGCATGCCCATCACCCGCAACCTGGTGTCCCAGATGAACGGCGAGATCAATGTGGAGAGCGAACAGGGCAAAGGCACCGTGTTCACGCTGGTGCTGCCCTTTGCGGCGGCCGCCGACGCCCCCTCGCCCGACCCTGAAACGACCGCCGACCGCGCGCAGTCCCTGGCGGGCAAGCGCATCCTGCTGGCCGAGGACAACGAGGTCAACATGGAGATCACCACCGAGCTGCTGGGGCTCAACGGCGTGCAGGTGACCCAGGCCTGGAACGGGCGCGAGGCGCTGGAGCTCTTTGCCGCCAGCGAACCCTTTGCCTTTGACGCCATTTTGATGGATATGCAGATGCCCGAAATGGACGGCTGCGAGGCCGCGCGGCGCATCCGGGCTTTGCGCCGGCCGGACGCCGGCCGGATCCCCATCCTGGCAGTGACCGCCAACGCCTTCGCCGAGGACATTGCCGCCACCACCGCCGCCGGCATGAACGCCCACGTGTCCAAGCCCATCGATTTCGGCATTTTGTGCCGCACCCTGGGCGAACTGACCGGCGCGGCGCCCGATCTCCAAACCCCTTGACGCGAAAAGAGGACCCATGTTTTTGATCGATACCTTTGCCAAAGACAAACTGCGGGCGCGACGCCGCTATTTCCGAGAAGGACGGCGAGAGATCGCCGACGGGAATCTGCGCACCCTGCTGGGGGCCGCCCTGGCCACCCTTGTGCTGCTGCTGAGCTTTTTGCTGCTGACGCCGCTGGTCCTGACAGGATGGAAGCCTTCGCCCTATCACCTGTTTTTTGTGCCGGCCGCCATGATCCTTTGCCTTGTGGCCGGTCTTGCCATTCAGCTGCGGCGACGCGGCGCCATGCCCGACATCGCCGTGAGCCTGCTGTGTGCGGGGTTTGAGATCACCCTGTACAGCTTCGCCCTGCTGTTGGACACCGCCGGCACCCCGGACGGCCCGGCCACCTTTACCCCGCTGCTGTTCATCGCCCTGCCCGCCCTGTTCGTGCTGCCGCTGTGGGCCTCCTATGGTCTGATCGCCGCGTTCGAGATCGCATTTGTGCAGGCCATCGAACATTTCAAGCCCACCTTGCTGGGTCAATACGATCTTTTCGGGTCTCTGGCGGGGCTGGCGTTTTCGCTGGTGATCGCGGACCTGATCCTCTCGCTGCGCATACAGGACCACCGCGTACAGATGCGCTACAAGGCATTGAGCACGCGGGACGCTTTGTCCGGTATTCTGAATAAGCAAGCCTGCACCGAGACATGCCGCAGCTATTTGCAGGCCGCCAACCCGGTGACCTGCTCGCTGCTGTTCCTGGACCTGGACGATTTCAAGGCCGTCAACGACAAGCTGGGCCACTACGTGGGCGACGTTGTCCTGCGCTGCACCGGTGAGGCTCTGCACGAGAATTTCCGCAGCAGCGACATCATCGGGCGCTTTGGCGGGGACGAATTTCTCGTGCTGGTGCGCGGCACCGCCGACGCCACCCTGATGCTGAACAAAGCCCGCGCCGTACAGGAACGTGTGCAGCGCACGTCCCTGGCCCAGGCCGGGGTCCAGGTCAGCTGCAGTATGGGCATCGTGCTGGCCAAGGACCGGGATACCACCTTTGAGGAATTGCTGCGTCAGAGCGACGACGCCTTGTACGAGGCCAAACGCGCCGGCAAAGGCCAATGCATCATCAACATGTACCGCACCGACGAAAAGCAGGTTTCTGCCGCAAGCGCCGATCCATGATCGTCAAATAGCAAACGAGAGCCCCGCATCCCAAAAGGATGCGGGGCTCTTTGCATGTTCGTGCGTTCAGTCCAGCAGACGGTCCAGCAGCGCGTGCAGCCGGGCGATGTTTTGCCGGAACTGGGGGTAAAAGTCGTCCCGGGTGGTGTAGTCGTAGTACAGCGCCCGCTCGATTCGCCCCACCGTCGGGCGAAAACGCGGGTGCTGCGCCCCGCCCGCCGCCAAAAGACGGCGGGAAATGCGGGTGCACTCCACCGCCCAGCGCACGTCAGCGCCGCTGCGTTCGGGGATGCCGGCGGCCTGAAGATAGTCCCGCAGCGTACGCCCGGGTGCCCGTGCACCGCACAAGGGCGGCTGGATGTAATACTCGACGCGGGCGGTGTCCGGGTCGATGGCCTGCCCCAGAGGGTACAGCGCGCAGGCCAGCGGCCGGGCCGGGTGTACGGCGCATGCGCCCCCGTCCAGAAAGGGGCAGTCCCCCGTGCGGGGCGAGGGGCGCAGCACCAGCGCGGGCAGGCAGGAGCTCTCCCCCACCATGCGGCGGCAGAAGGCCCCGGCCACCGTGCGCGGAGGCAGGCGCATCCAGCGGGCCAGACGGTACAGGTCCAGGCCCGACAGTACCAGGTCCCGCCGCTGCCGGCAGCAGTCGCCGCAGCCCGCGCACACAAAGGGCAGTTCGTCCTCCATGCCAAGGCGGGGGCAGGCGTCCAGCGCGGCGTTGAGGGCGGCGTCGCCGGCACGGCCGGGTTCCAGGGTCACAGCTTCACCTCGTTGGGTTCTTCGCGGCCATGGGCGAAATTGTCCACGGCCTCGAAGGCGCTTTGCACCATGCTGGCCACGTTGACATCGGTGTAAAAGGCCGTGTGGGGGCTGACGATCACGTTGGGGAAGCTGCGCAGCAGCGCCAGTTCCCGGTTGGCCATGGCCTCGCCGGCACGGTTGTAGTAGCAGATGCCGGTCTCCTCTTCCACCACATCCAGGCCCGCGCCGCCGATCTTGCCGCTTTCCAGGCCGTTGACCAGGGCTTCCGGCTCGATCAGGGTGCCCCGGGCCGTGTTGATCAGGATGACCCCCGGCTTCATTTTGGCGATGGCGGCCCCGTCGATCAGGTGGTGGTTGGCCGGCGTGGCGTTCAGATGCAGGGTGATGACGTCGCTTTCGGCGTACAGCGTATCCAGGTCCACATACTCGGCCGTTTGGCAGACCTCGTCGTTGGGGTACAGGTCATAGGCCAGCACCTTGCAGCCAAAGCCGGACAGATGCTTGATGACCGTGCGGCCGATCTTGCCGGTGCCGATGACGCCCACCGTACACCCGGACAGGTCTTTGCCCATCTTGCCGGGCAGCGAATAGTCCTGCGCCGCGGCGCGCAGCATGATCTGGTTCATTTTGCGGGTGGCCATGAGCATGAGCATGATCGTGTAGTTGGCCACGCCTTCGGGCGGATAGTGGCTGTGAGACACCCGCATGCCCAGTTCCTTGGCCGTGTCCAGCGGAAGATGGTCGTAGCCGATGCTGCGGCAAGGCAGATAGCGCACCCCCATTTTGGCAAAGGCACGCAGGTACTCGGGCGTGACCTCGCAGGGGTTGGTGCTCACGGCGTTGCAGCCTTGGGCCAGGTGCAGGTTTTCGGGGGAGGGCGCGTCGGGGCACCACACATAGTCAATGCCGTATTTTTCTTTGCAAGGTTCGCAGTAGGCCAGCTCGTCAAACGGGCGCAGCGCGTAAAAGCAGATCTTCATGAACAAAAACGCCCCCTTAGATACGGAAAGAAAATACGCCGGCCAGCCAGTCCAGGCACAGGCCCACCCAGGCCGCGTTGTGGGCGCTGGGGGAACCCACCTCGTTGGTGCAGGTGCTGCTGCCGTGCTCGCCGTGGGGGAACAGGTGCAGCTCGTAAGACACGCCGTCCCGGGTGAGCGCCTGGGCCAGCAGCAGAGAATTCTGCACCGGGACGGCCCCGTCCTCCACGGTGTGCCAGATAAAGAAGGGCGGCAGGTCGCGGCGGGTCTGATTTTCCAGGCTGAAGGTCTTGCGCAGGGCCTCGTCCGTCCCTGCCAGGTTGTCGATGGAGCCTTGGTGGCTGTACTCGCCGCTGGTGATGACCGGGTACGCCAGCACCACGGCGTTGGGGCAGGCGTCGGCAAAGGGGGCGTCGGGCTGGGCGTTCAGGGCGGATTCTTTGCACAGCAGGGCCGTGCTGGCCGCCAGATGACCGCCGGCCGAAAAACCGCACACGGCGATCTTGTCCGGCTGCACGCACAGGGACGCGGCGTTTTGCCGGATGTGGCGCACGGCGCGCAAGGCGTCCAGCAGCGGGGCAAATTTCAGCGGCGCAGGGGTGGTCTCGGCCACCGTGTAGTACAGCGTGAACACCTGGTACCCGGCGTTCAGAAAGTTCATGGCTACGGGGTCGGCTTCCCGGTCGCTGCAATATTCATATCCGCCGCCGGGCATCACCACAACGGCCGGGCGGATGTCGTAACCGGGCATTTTGTCGCTGACGTCGCGCAGGTATCCCACCAGGCGCGCGCCGCCGGGCAGGGTGTGTTCATACAACCGCATGATGATTTTCCTCCTTTTTATTCGCGGACGGGCAGCGGATGGGCGGCGATGTACTCGTCCAAAATGTCCGCCGCCAAACGCACGAGTTCGGGACAGGGCCGCTTTTTGTAGTATTCCGCCGTGCGGGGGCTGGCTACGGGGCTGCCTTCGGGCTTGGAAAGGCCCAGCAGTTCCCGGCAGATGATGCTGTTGCCGCCGCTTTCGGCGCGGTAACGGGCGGCCAGGGCCTGCACCTCGGTATAGATGGCGGTCTTTTGGGCCGGGTCGGTGCTGCCGTACATCGCGCCCAGCACCATGACCAGCCCGGAAAACGCGCCGCAGACCTCCCGCATGCGGCCCACGCCGCCCCCGAAGCCGGAGGCCAGCGTCAAGGCCTGTGTATCGGTCAGGTGCATCTCATCGGCATAGGCCAGCGCCACGGCCTGGGCGCAGTTGTAGCCCTGCATGAAGTTCTGATAGGCTTTGTCGCCGTGAATGGACAATCTGGGTCCCTTCTTTCTGTGAGTTTGGGTTCGTTCCGCTATTAAGGATAGCGCAAACGCAGGGTTTTGAAAAGGGGCGCGCCGCCGGTTTTTGAATTTTTTGTAAAAAGCCGGTCTCCCCCTTGCACTTTTGGCCGCAGAGTGCTACTATTACGTTAGCACTTGTTGACCAAGAGTGCTAACGTAACTCTTGGAGCCACATTCATCTGCACAAAACTGAAAGCAAAGAGGTCGAGTAAGCATGGGTATGCACCAGTTCAAGGCCGAAAGCAAAAAACTTTTGGACCTGATGATCAATTCGATTTATACCAACCGGGAGATCTTTCTGCGTGAATTGATCTCCAACGCCTCCGACGCCTGCGACAAACTGTACTTCAAGTCGCTGACCGATACGAGCCTGGGCGTCAAGAAAGAGGACCTGCACATCCACATCGCGGCGGACAAGGACACCCGTACCCTGACCGTCAGCGACAACGGCATCGGCATGACCAAGGACGAGTTGGAAAAGAACCTGGGCACCATTGCCAAGTCCGGCAGCCTGGATTTCAAGCAGGAAAATCAGAGCGACAACATTGACATCATCGGCCAGTTCGGCGTGGGCTTCTATTCGGCCTTCATGGTGGCGGCCAAGGTGACGGTGATCTCCCGCGCGCTGGGCTCCGACGAGGCCTGGAAATGGGAGTCCAAGGGTGTGGAAGGCTATACCCTCTCCCCCGCCGAAAAGGATGAGATCGGCACCGAGATCATCATGGTGCTGAAAGAGGACGCCGAAAACGAGGATTACAGCCAGTACCTGCAGGAATACACCCTGGCCGACCTGGTGAAGAAGTACAGCGATTACGTGCGCTACCCCATCACCATGTACCGGGAAAAGAGCCGCCAGAAGCCCAAGCCCGAGGACGCCGGCGACGACTACAAGCCCGAGTGGGAGACCTACACCGAGCTGGACACCCTGAACAGCATGGTGCCCATCTGGAAGCGGGACAAAAAGGACCTGAAGGACGAGGATTACAACGAGTTCTACAAGAACCGCTTCTCTGACTACACCGATCCCTTGCGCGTCATCACCTCCCGCACCGAGGGCACGGCCACCTACACCGCGTTGCTGTTCGTGCCCGGGCGCACCCCCTATGACTACTACACCAAGGAGTACGAGAAGGGCCTGGCGCTGTACGCTTCCGGCGTGATGATCATGGACAAGTGCGCCGACCTGCTGCCCGACTATTTCAGCTTTGTCAAGGGCGTGGTGGACAGCGAGGACCTGAGCCTGAACATCAGCCGCGAGACCCTGCAAAAGGACAGCCAGCTGCGCCTGATGCGCAACAGCCTGGAAAAGAAGATCAAGAACGAACTGCACGCCATGCTGGTCAATGACCGGGAGAAGTATGATACCTTCTGGAAGGCCTTCGGCCGCCAGATCAAGTTCGGCATCTACGGCGACTACGGCATGCACAAGGACCTGCTGGCAGACCTGTTGATGTTCTTCTCGGCCAAGGAGCAGAAGTACATCACGCTGGACGAATATGTGGAGAAGATGCCCGAGGACCAGAAGTGCATCTACTTTGCCGCCGGCGACGACGCCGCCCGCCTGTCCAAGCTGCCCAACGCCCAGCTGGTGCTGGATAAGGGCTACGATCTGCTGCTGTGCACCGAGGACGTGGACGAGTTCTGCCTGCAGATCCTGCACGACCACAAGGAAAAGGAATTCAAGAACATCAACGCCGGCGATCTGGGCCTGGCCACCGACGAGCAGAAGAAGGAGGCCGAGGAGGCCGCCGCCGAGAACAAGGACCTGTTTGAGGCCATCAAGACCGCTTTGAGCGGCAAGATCAAGGAGGTCAAGGCCAACCCCACGCTGAAGGATCACCCGGTGAGCCTGTCCAGTGAGGGCGGGCTGTCCATGGAGATGGAGAAGGTGCTGCGCAAGATGCCCGGCGCGCCGGAGGATATGCAGAGCACCAAGGTGCTGGAACTGAACACCACCCACCCGGTGTTTGCCGCCTTGCAGGCGGCCCAGGCCGCCGGCGACACCGACAAGGTGGCCAAGTACAGCGAACTGCTGTACGACCAGGCCCTGCTGATCGAGGGTCTGCCCATCGAGGACCCCGTGGCCTATGCCCAGCTGGTCTGCGAACTGATGAAATAAAAACCGGCAGGATCTGCCGCAAAACATTCCGGGGCGCTCTGCCCTCCCGTTCCGCACAAAGCGGTACAGGGGCAGAGCGCCCCGGTTTTTATTTTTTGCTTTCTTGGGGCAAAGGCAGATGCAAAACCGTGCGGGCGCCGTGGGGTTCGTTGTGCCCGAATTCCACCCTGCCCCCGTGGGCCGCCACGATCTGCACCACAATGTGCAGCCCCAGCACGTGGGGTGCCGGTCCGGGGGATCGGACGCCTTCCAGTACCGAGAGCACCCCGGGCGGATACCCGCTGCCGTTGTCGGTGATGATGACGGTCAGCTCCTGACCTTGCCGCCGGGCCTGCACATAAATAGCGCAGCCCGGGTTATGCCGGGCGCTGTTGCCCAGCAGATTGGAGAAAGCCCGTCCCAGCAGGGCTTCATCCACATCCATCATCAGAGGTTCCGCCCCGGGGTCCAGGTCAAAGTCCAGGGTACAGCTCGCCCCCATGCCGGAATTGCAGAAATCGGCGACGGCCCGGCGCAGCAGTTCCCCGGCACGTACCGGCGCCCGGCGCAAAGGCTGGGCGTTGTATTGCAGCTTGCTGGTCAGGTTCAAATCCTCGATCAGGCTGCGGATGGTCTGCCCCTGGGCGCGGATGGCCGCCGCCTTTTCCCGCTGGTCCGGGGAAAGGGCCGGGTCGTGTTCCAGCTGTTCGGCATACCCGAAAATCAGGGACAGCGGCGTGCGGATGTCGTGGCTGACCCCGGCGATCCAGTCGGTGCGGGCGGCGTCCCGCCGGGCGATGATCTCATTCTGACGCTGCAGCAGGGCGCTGGTCTGGTTCAGCTTGCGGGCCACTTCGGCGGTAAAGCCGGTGACCGGCAGCTGTACCGCGCCCCCGGCGGCCAGGGCATCCAGCCCGTTGGCCACGCTGGTCAGCGCTTTGGTGCCCCGCCAGCTGAACACCATGCACCCCGCCGCGATCAGGGCCACCAAAGCCACCAGCGTAGGCAAAAAGCCGTTATAAATGCCCCGAAAGAGTTCGGTATAGGAATAAAAGCTGTATCGGAACACCGCGCCCCGTTCCCGTCCCAGTACCAGAAGGCTGTCCTCGACGATCCAGCTGAACACCGGGTAATCCTCCAGATACCAGCGGGAAAAAGCCGCCACCTCGGTGAGGGTATAGGTGCGGTTTAACTGGGTCGGCAGATCATAGTGCCACACCACCCGGCCATCTTCATCCAGCAGCATGGCCCACTCATAGCCGTACAGCCATTCCGATTCAGGGTGTTCCCCGGCCAGGTGCCAGCCGGTTTCATCCCGGACCATGGCCTGAGCGATCTGTTCGACACTGTAACGGACATTCTCCTGGTATTTTTCGGCGTAGTAGGCCACGATGCCAGCAAATACCACCAGCATGACAATGACCACCGCCAGCACCCCCGCCGCCACGGCCAGGGCATAGCGGCGCAGCATCCGGCCGAATGTGCGTATCATCTTCATTCCTCCGTCAGCAGTTTGTATCCCAGGCCCCGGGCCGTCACCAGGCTTTGCGGGCGGGAAGGTTCAGCTTCGATCTTTTCCCGCAGATGACGGATATGCACGTTCAGGCTGTTTTCGTAGCCGTAATATCCCTGCCCCCATACCGCCTGACACACCGCGTCATAGGTGACGATATGCCCCCGGTTGTCCGCCAGCTTCTGCAAAATGGCCCGTTCGGTGCCGGTCAGGGCCAGCACGCTGCCGTCGGCCCGGCGCACCGAGGCATCCCCCAGTTCCACCCGGCAGGCCGCCAGTTTCAGCTCATCCGCCGGGGCATCCCGGCCACATCGCCCCCACACCCGGCGCAGGATCAACTGGATGCGCAGAAGAAGTTCCTGGGTGAGGAAGGGTTTGGTCAGGTAATCATCCGCGCCAAGACCCAGGCCAAACAGCCGGTCGGCGTCGGCATCCCGGGCAGAAAGAAAAAGCACCGGGATCTCCCCCGCCCCGTTCAGTTCCCGGAAAAGGGAAAATCCGTCCCCATCCGGCAGATTGACGTCCAGCACGACCAGCCCCGGCCGGTTTTGTGCAAAGGCTGCCCGTGCCTGGGCGCAGGTCACGGCGGTATGCAGGCGGGTATACCCGGCGCCGTGCAGCGCCAGACACAGCAGAGCCAGCAGATCGGGGTTATCGTCCACCAGAAGAATCTCCACATCCTGAATGCGCGGCATCCCATTTCCTCCTGTTTCTTTGAATGGCTTTATTATACGCTTCCTGCCGCGTCCTTGCCATGGGCCGAAGCAGAATTTAAGGCAAACTTAAGCCGGGCGTCACCCCGGATTAAGGCGGGTCCTGTATGCTGACAGTGCGGGGAAGAACCATCCCCCGCCGTCAACAGGAAGGAGTAAACCGCCATGACCAATATCATAGAGACCAAGGGCCTGTGCAAAACCTACGGCAGCCACACCGCTGTGGATCACCTGGACCTGATGGTGCCCCAAGGAAGCGTCTACGGCTTTATCGGCCCCAACGGCGCAGGCAAAAGCACCACCATGAAGATGCTGCTGGGGTTGATCCACCCAACCGGGGGCAGCGTACGGCTGCTGGGACAGCAAATGGACGCCCACAACCGGCTGGCGATCCTGCGCCGTACCGGCAGTTTGATCGAATCCCCGGCCGGGTATGCCCACCTGACCGCCCAGGAAAACCTTCAGATCGTGGCCGATCTGAAGCAGGTGCCCCGCAAGGACATTGATCGGGTGCTGGAGATCGTCCATCTGCGGGAATACCGGCGGCGGAAGGTAGGGCAATATTCCCTGGGCATGCGACAGCGGCTGGGCATTGCTCAGGCTTTGCTGGGCAGTCCGGAGTTGCTGGTGCTGGACGAACCCACCAACGGCCTGGACCCCGCCGGTATCCAGGAAATGCGCAGCCTGATCGCCGAGATGCCCCGCACCTGCGGCGCTACAGTACTCATCTCCAGCCATCTGCTCAGCGAGCTGGAGATGACCGTGGACCAGGTGGGCATCATCAACAACGGCAGGCTGCTGTTCCAGGGACCGCTGGACCGGCTGCGCCGCCACAGCCGGGGGGACATCCTGCTGGAGGTGCTGGACCCAGACCGTGCCCGTCAGATCCTGACCGCCAACCGCATCCGCGCCGTGGAAGGCGGCGCGCCCCGCAGCCTGCAGCTGCCGGCCCTGCCCGAAGCGCCTTTGGCGGAACTGGTACGGCGTCTGGCCGATCAGGGCGCCGGTGTGGTGGGTGTGTCCCGGCGCACCAAGACGCTGGAAGAGATCTTTTTGAGCCTGACCGAGAACGGCAAGGAGGTGGATTGAATGAAGGCGTTTTGGGCCGAAGTGCAGAAAGCCCACCGCCGCCATGACCTGCCTGTGGCGGTGGGGATCGTGCTGATTGTGGTTTTGTGGGCATCCGCCAGCGCTCCCGGCACCGCCGACGAACTGGCCACGGGATACAGTTCCCTGCTGTACGCCCTGCCCATTATGAACGCGGTGGTCATGCCGGTGGGCATGGCCGCCCTGGCCAGCCGCATCTGGGACGCCGAAACCAAGGGGCAGACCTGCAAACTGCTGTTCACCCTGCAAAGCCGGGACAGCCTGTTTGCCGCCAAGGCCGCCCTGGGCATGCTGGAAAACCTGCTGGTCTGCGGGCTGGAGTGCTTTGCCCTGCCCCTGCTCGGCTTTTTGCAGGGCTTTACCGAACAGCTGGACACAGGGCTTTGTCTGTGGCTGCTGGCGTGCATCTTCTTTGTCAACAGCATGCTGTATTTTCTCTCTTTTCTGCTGAGCATCCGGGTGGAGAACCAGGTGGCGGCGCTGGCGGTGGGCTTTTGCGGAGCATTGATCGGGTTGTTTGCCTCTTTCATGCCCATGTGGTTCGCCTATCTGGTCCCCTTCGGCTACTATATCCCCTTGAGCCCCATGGGTATGAACTGGGATNNGTAGCGCTGGCGGTCGTGCTGGCCTGGCTGTGCCGCCGGGCGATTCAAAACAAGGAGGTGTGAACCATGCTCATCCGCTGTATCCTGGCCGAAAACCGAAAACTCCACGGCGCGGCGATCTGGCTCGTATTTCTTATCGTGCCCGCTCTCTCGGCGCTGTACGGCACGGTCAATTTTCTGCAAAATCTGGGTCTGCTCACCTTCGACTGGTACAACCTCTGGACCCAGCACACCCTGTTTTATACCCTTTTCTTCTTTGCCCCCATGATAGGGGTGTACGCCGCCTATCTGTGGCGGCTGGAACATCTGGGCCACAACTGGAACCTCATCCTGTCCGCCCCGGTCCCCCGGTCCTATCTGTTCCTGGCGAAATTTTGGGTGGTAGCCAAGATGACCCTGCTGACCCAGGGGTGGGTGTTCCTTCTGTACCTGCTGGCGGGCAGGTTGTGGGCAAAGCTGCCGGGCTGGCCCCCGGCGGAGATCGAGGTCTGGTTGCTGCGCGGGGCGCTGGGCAGCCTGGGCGTGATCGCCTTTGAGCTGCTGCTGGCCATGGTCATCCGCAGTTTTGCCGTTCCGGTACTGGCCGGGCTGGCCGGCGGCGTGAGCGGTATGCTGGCCGCCAGCAGGGGAATTTCTCTTGTATGGCCCTTTGCCCTGATGCAGGCAGGCATGAATGCCAACCAAAAAGAAGATATGCTGAGCGGGCAGTTTGCGCCCTTTTTGTTGGCATGCCTGGCCTGGGCGGCGGTGTTCCTGTTATTGGCCGCCGCGCTGCTGCGGGCAAGGGATGTGCGCTCAGAATAATTTTCACTGGCATTTTGGCGGCTTTTGCGGTATAATGAGCCGGTAAATCATCCTGGGGAGGAGATCATGCCCATGACTGCCAACGCCGCCGATTTTGCCGGTGCGTCCTGCGGGCGCCGGTACGAAAAAGAGCTGGAGACCCATTTCCGCGATTGCCTGCTGTTTTACCTGGACGGGCGCGTCAAGTTTGAGCGCTACTGCTACGGCGAAGCCGCCTGCCTGGTGTTCAGCGTGTGGGCCCACGGCCTGGACGGTGACGGGCGTATTTTGTGGGACAAGGAACCCGAATTCGAAACCGATCAGAAAGCCCTGCCCCGGGTGCTGACCGATGTGCAGGAGGATGGCGCCGCCTTACAGTTTGACGGTGCGCGCAAGCGTTACGTGATGACCGAGGAATTCGACACTGACAAAGCAAACGGATACAGCCGCTTCAAGGTCTTTTTGCTGCGGCAGAAACACCGCTGAAAAGCAGCAGCCGGGCTCTTTTGCAGGGCCCGGCCTTATTTTTCGCAAAAGGCTGTAACGGATTTCCTTTTGCCGCGTCTAATGGGCAGGAACGTTCTGAAAAACGAAGAAACGGAGGTGATGCCGGTGATACAGAAAGACTTTGAAGAGATCTATCTGGAATACTACAAGCCCGTTTACGCCTTTTTGCTGGCCCGCTGCCATGACGAGACCCTGGCCGCCGACCTGACCCAGGAGACCTTTTTCAAAGCGCTGAAAAACATCGGCCGGTTTCGGGGAGAGTCCTCGCTGAATGTCTGGCTGTGCGGCATTGCCAAAAACGCCCTGGTCAGCCATTGGCGGCGGTATCGTCGGGAAACGCCCCTGGAAAAATCGCCCCTGCCGGAAGAAACGGAAGCGCAGGAACCTTCCCCCGCCGCAAGCCTGGAAACTGCGGAGCAAAAGCTGGACATACACCGGGCATTGCACACCCTGCCGGAACCCTACCGGGAAGTGTTCTGGCTGCGGGTATACGGCGAGCTTTCCTTTGCGGACATCGCCGCGCTGTTTGACAAGACCGAGACCTGGGCGCGGGTCACCTTTTACCGCGCCCGCACCAAACTGAAGGAGGCATTGACATGAACCTGCCCTGCTATCTGGTACGGGATCTTCTGCCCCTGTACCACGACAAACTCTGCGCCCCGGACACCGCTCAGGACGTGGAGGAACATCTGGGCGGCTGCGAAGCCTGCCGTGCCGCCCTTGACGCGCTGGATACCACCAAAGCCCTGCCCGCCCCTGATGCACAAGACCTGCAACGGGCCCAGGCCTTGCAGATGCTGCAACGGAAACTGATCCGCAGCCGTGTGCTCACGGCGGTGTTGTCCGCCTTGGCTGTTGTTCTGCTGCTGGCCGTAGGGATCTATTGCACCCATGCCTATTTTTCACGGCAATACATCAGTGCTGATGCCTCCGCTTTACATGTCCGTCAGGAGGAAAGCACTTTGTACCTGAGCGCCGATTCCGGGGTAAAAGCCAACCGTATGAGTGCCACTGTATGTGAATACAACGGCAAAACCGTGGTTTTCTTTAGTGTATACGGCAGCGTGTGGGACAGCTGGTTCGGCAGCAGTCTGCCCTCCGGCGGGTTGGACCTGGTCCGCAACGGCGCGGTGGAGGCCGCCTATTATCTGCCCTATGAGGAGTACCGGGCGCTGCTCATTCTTTCCGACATGGGAACGGAAGTCGCAATTGGGGGAAATCAGGAGCTGAAC
>DBRU01000114.1:43300-47756 GCA_002306375.1 Faecalibacterium sp. UBA1360 | reverse complement strand
CTGCGGGTGAACACCCGGGCAGCCGCGTCGAACAGGGCGGGGTCGTCGGCGTACAGGGTGGCGATGGCCTCGCCGCTGCGCACGGCGTCCCCCAGCTTTTTGTGCATCGTGATGCCGGCGGTAAAGTCGATGGGGTCGTCCTTTTTCTGGCGGCCGGCCCCCAGCAGCACGCTGGCAGTTCCGATGTCCTCCACATTCTGGGCCGTGATGTATCCGTCGGCGCGGGCGCTGATGCGGTGGCTGTACTTCGCTTTGGGGAAAGCCTCGGGGTCGCGCAGCACGCGGGTGTCGCCGCCCTGGGCCTCGAACAGCTGGCAGCACTTGATGAAGGCCGTGCCGTCGCTGATGGTGCGCTCGGCCATGGCGCGGCAGGTCCTCTCGCTGCCTTTGCCGGCCAGCATCAGCATGTTGGCCGCCAGTTGCAGGCATACTTCCCGCAGATCGGCGGGGCCGCCGCCTTGCAGCACGGCCATGCTTTCGGCCACTTCCAGCGAGTTGCCGATGTTGTGCCCCAGGGGCACATCCATGTCGGTGATGAGGGCTGCCATCTTGCGCCCGTGGGCCGTGCCGATGGACACCATGAGCCGCGCCAGTTCGATGGCGTCGTCCAGGTTCTGCATGAACGCCCCGGTGCCCATGGTCACATCCAGCAAAATAGCGTCCGAGCCGGCGGCCAGTTTTTTGGACATGATGGAGGAGGCGATCAGCGGGATGCAGCCCACCGTGGCCGTCACGTCCCGCAGGGCGTACAGTTTTTTGTCCGCAGCGGCGATCTCGCCGCTTTGCCCGATGACCGAAAGGCCGATGCGCCGAACCTGGGCAAAGAATTCCTCCTGGGTCAGGGCGGTGCGGGTGCCGGGCACGGCTTCCATTTTGTCGATGGTGCCGCCCGTGTGCCCCAGCCCCCGGCCGCTCATCTTGGCCACGGGCACGCCGCAGGCCGCCACGATGGGCGCCACCGCCAGGGTGGTCTTGTCCCCCACCCCGCCNNCGGGCCATGACCTCGGTGAGGGTGGCGGTCTCGGCGTCGGTCATGCCCCGCAGATAGATGGCCATGAGCCAGGCGCTGACCTGGTAGTCGGGGATGGAGCCGTCCACATAGCCGTTGACGGCAAAGGCGATCTCTTCATCGGTCAGGGCAAAGCCGTCCCGCTTTTTGGCAATGATGTCATACATGCGCATCGCAAGTTCCCCCTTTCGCGCACAAAGTTCAAACGGAAAAGAGAAATGCCGCCCGCAGACGGCATTTCGTGGGTTCGGAAAAAATCAGCGGCTGCCCTTGTCGTAGGGGATACCCTCGGCCTTGGGCGCCATGCTGTTCTTGCTGGTGAAGGCCAGAATGATCATGGACGCGATAAACGGCATCATGTTGTAGATGTTGGAGGACCAGTTGAGCTGGGCCAGCACGGTGGCGCTGGCAATGTTGGCCAGGCTCTTGAACACGGCAAAGAACATGGCCGCGCCGAAGATGTGCACGGGCTTCCACTGGCCGAAGATCATGACCGCCAGGGCCAAAAAGCCGGTGCCGGCCACGCCCACCTCAAAGTTCCAGGTCTGCACGCTGGGGATGATATAGGCCAGACCGCCGATGCCGCCCAGCACGCCCGAGATCAGTACGCCGGCATAGCGCATCTTGTACACGTTGATGCCCACCGAGTCGGCAGCCTGGGGGTGCTCGCCGCAGGCCCGCAGGCGCAGGCCAAAGCGGGTCTTGTACATGACGATGTAGCTGACGACCAGCAGCACGATGCCCAGCGGCACAAAGATGCTGAGTTCCAGCGAACCGATCTTGAACAAAAAGGCGTTGTTGGTGTAATTGACTTTGGCGGAGGTGGAGCCGTTGAAGTTCTTGGCCACGATGACGGCGATGGCGGTGGCCAGCATGTTCAGCGCTGTACCGCCGATGGTCTGGTCGGCTTTGAGGTGTATGGAGGCAAAGGCCAGCAGCACCGAGTAGACCATGCCGGCCAACGCCGCCACCAGCACCGACGCCGCCACAATGACGATGGCGGGCAATGTGTTGGGAAGCATGGCCACGGTGAGCACGCCGCCCAGACCGCCGATGACCATGATGCCTTCCAGCGCGATGTTGATGACGCCGGAATGTTCGCTGAACATGCCGCCCAGCGCCACCAGCATGAGGACGATGCCGTACAAAAGGGTATATTTGATCAGCAGCAGCATATCATTTGCCCTCCTTCTTCGGCTTGGGGGCGGGTTCGGCGTTGACGTTGCCCTCGTCCTTGTCCTTATGCAGGCGCTTGACGATGATCATACGGAACAGCATGGCGAACGCGCACAGGTAGATGATGATGCCGGAGATCAGGTCGGCGATCTCGGCCGGGAAATAGCGGGTAGGCAGGAAGCTGCCGCCCACCGTGATGTGGGAGATGAACAGCGAAGAGAAGATGGTGCCGATGGGATGAGAGGCCGCCAGCAAAGCCGTGGCGATGCCGTTGAAGCCCATGGCCGGCAGGGTCGTGGTGTTCAGGGGGTTCCACTCGGCGCCGCCCGACAGGTACAGCAGCCCCGCGCCGAAACCGGCCAGAGCGCCCGCGATGGTCATGGACAGGATGATGTTGGTTTTTTCGTTGATGCCGGCGTAGCGGGCGGCGTTCTTGTTCAGGCCCACGGCTTTGAGCTCATAGCCGAAGGTGGTCTTTTCCAGCACGACCCACACGATGATGGCCACCGCGATGGCCAGGAAGATGGCGATGGTGGTGCTGGGGGTGTGGAAGATCTCCGACATGCCGCCCGAGGGGATCAGCGAGCCCGGCGAACGGTCGGCCACCTTCCAGGTGCGGGTGTTGTTGGCGTCGTACATGGCCCCCGCGCCCCGGGCGTAGATGATCTCGTCCACAAGGTACAGGCCGATCCAGTTGAACATGATGGAGGTGATGACCTCGTTGATGTTGAGATAGGCCTTGAAAAAGCCGGGGATGGCCCCCCACACGGCCCCGAACAGCGCCGAGGCCAGCAGGCAGACGTACCAGGGCAGGTTGAGGATCAAAGCACAGTACAGCCCGCCGAAGGCGCCCATGGTGTACTGCCCCGCCGCGCCGATGTTGAACAACCCCGTGCGGAAGGCAAACGCCACCGAAAGGCCGGTCATGATCAGCGGGGCGGTGGTGGTCAGGGTCTTGCCCACGCCGTAGGGGAAGTCATAAAAGCCGCCCTGGACGATGCGCAGGAAGCCCTGGTCCCAGGCGTGTTCGGCGTTGATGACGAACAGCACCACAAGGCCCACGGCCATGCCGATCAGGATGCACAGCAGCGCAGCCAGCACGCTGCCGGTCTTTTGGCGCAGCGTAGCGCCCAGTTCCCGTTTTTTATCCATAGCCGTTTACGCCTCCTTCCCCTGCTTTTTCGCGCCTGCCATATACAGGCCCAGTTCCTGCACGGTGGTGGTCTTGGGATCGAATTCGCCCACGATCTCACCTTCGTACATGACCAGGATGCGGTCGGACAGGTTCATGACCTCGTCCAGTTCCAGACTGACCAGCAGCACCGCCTTGCCCCGGTCCCGCTCGGCCACGATCTGCTTGTGGATGTATTCGATGGCACCCACATCCAAACCGCGGGTGGGCTGCACGGCCACCAGAAGCGAGGGGTCTTTATCGATCTCGCGGGCGATAATGGCCTTTTGCTGGTTGCCGCCCGACATGCTGCGGGCGATGGTGGCGCTGCCCTGGCCGCTGCGCACGTCATACTGCCGGATCAAACGGTCGGAGTAGGCGCGGATCTCGCCCTTTTTCAAAAAGCCGCCGGACTGGAACTCGGGTTCCCAGTACCGTTGCAGGACCATATTCTCGGCCAGGGTGTAGTCCAGCACCAGGCCGTACTTGTGACGGTCCTCGGGGATATGGCTCATGCCGTCCTTGGAGCGCTGGCGGATGGAGGCGTGGGTGATGTCCTTGCCGTTGAGGGTGGCCGTGCCGTGGGTGATCTTTTCCAGGCCGGTCAGGCCGTAGACCAGTTCGGTCTGACCGTTGCCCTCGATACCCGCCAGGCAGACGATCTCGCCGGCGCGCACGTCGAAGCTGACGCCGCACACGGCGTCCTTTTTGTGCACGCGGCCGGGCACGGTCACGTCCTGCATGCGCAGCACCACGTCCCCGGGCTTGGCGGGGGCCTTGTCCACCGCGAACTGCACGTCGCGGCCCACCATCATGCGGGACAGCTCCTCCTTGGTGGTGGAGGCGATGTCCACGGTACCGATGCCCTTGCCCTTGCGCAAAACCGTGCACCGATCCGCCACGGCCATGATCTCGTTGAGTTTGTGGGTGATGAACAGGATGCTCTTGCCCTCGGCCTTGAAGCCGCGCATGATCTCCATCAGTTCGTCGATCTCCTGGGGGGTCAGCACAGCGGTGGGCTCGTCAAAGATCAAGATCTCGTTGTCGCGGTAGAGCATCTTGAGGATCTCCACACGCTGCTGCATGCCCACCGAAATATC
>DBRU01000114.1:27591-43258 GCA_002306375.1 Faecalibacterium sp. UBA1360 | reverse complement strand
TTGTCCAGGACAGTAAAACACTCCACCAGCTTGAAGTGCTGGTGCACCATGCCGATGCCCAGGTCGTTGGCCACGTTGGGGTCCTTGATGTTGACCTCCTGACCGTTCTTTTTCACAACGCCCTGCTCGGGCTGATACAGACCGAACAAAACGCTCATCAACGTGGATTTTCCCGCGCCGTTCTCGCCCAGCAGGGCATGGACCTCGCCCCGGCGCAGTTGCAGGGTGACGTCGTCGTTGGCCTTGATGCCGGGGAATTCCTTGGTGATATGCAGCATCTCGATCACGAAATCATCTGCCAATCCGCTCACTCTCCTTTCAAATCGCTTTGTGCTTATTATACAATTATTTGCCTTTCTTCACAAGTTATTTGATTTGATTTTTTGCAAAATCCGGCATTGGCTTCCCCGCCGGTCCGCCGGTCCGGGGCCGCGGCATACAAAAAGCGGACGCCCGCACATGTGCGGGCGTCCGCCGATGCTGTGTTTTTGCGAAAGCGCGCCTTGGGATCAGGTCTGGTAATCCAGGGTGGTGCTGTCGCTGACTTCGGGCAGGACGGCCGGGTCAGAGTCGTCGTTGACGACGATCTCGCCGGAGCGGATCTTCTCGACTTCAGCCTCGTACTCTTCCACGGTGAAGGTGGAGAAGCACCAGCTGGTCTCGGCGGTGGGCAGGCCCACGTAGTCGCCCTGCTCCAGGCCGTAGACGCCGTTGGTGCCGGCGATCTCAGACCAGGTGCCGTTGGCGATGTGGTCCAGAGAGTCGGTAACGCCTTCGCCCAGACCCTTCATGGCGGAGGTCACGAAGGGGTTGTAGCTGTACTTGCCGTCAGCGACGTCGCGCTCGCCGATGTAGTGCTGGTCAACGTCAACGCCGATGACCTTGCCTTCATACTTGACGGCAGCTTCCACGGCGCTGGTGTAGATACCGCCGCCGCAGGCAAAGACGACCTCGGTGCCGGCGGAGTACCAGCTCTCCATCTTGGCGGTGATGTTGGCATCGCCGGCGAAGGCGCCGCCGTACCAGTACTTGATGTTGATGTCGGCGCCGATCTCCTGCGCAGCGGCGTCAGCGCCCTGCACGAAGCCGTAGCCGAAGCGGATGACGGCGGGAACAGCCATGCCGCCCAGGAAGCCCAGATCGGTGAAGCCGTCCTTCACGGCGGCGTAACCGGCCAGGTAACCGGCCTGCTCTTCTTTGTAGGTGACGCAATACACGTTGGCGGGGATCTCATCGGTTCCGATGTCGCCGGCGGTGATGTCAACGCCGATGAAGTGGACGTCGGGGTACTCGGTGGCGGCCCAGGCCAGGGACGCGCCATACAGGTAGCCGACGCAGACCACGGTGTTGGCGCCGTCGTTGACAGCGTTGCGGATCAGGGTCTGGCGGTCCTCGTCAGAGGGATCGTCCGGCGGCAGGTAGTAGTCAACGTCGATGCCGTTGGCCTCGCCGTAGGCTTCGATGGCGTCCCAGCAGCCCTGATTGAAGCTCTCGTCATCAATGGTGCCCACGTCGCAGACCTGGGCGATGGCGGTGATGTTGGCGGTGGCGGCGTTCTCGGTGGTGGCGTCGGTGGAAGTGCCGGCCTCCGAGGAAGTGGAGGCGCTGGAAGGTGCGCCGCAGGCGGCCAGAGACAGCATCATGGCGCCCGCCAGGGTCAGGGAAAGGATCTTTTTCATTCTAGACTCTCCTTTGGTGTAAAAAAGCGGATACACGCGGCGTCGGCCCCCAAAGACAGGCCGGGTCTCGTGCCGTACTGGTTCCAGTATACTTGAATATGCGGCTTTTTTCAATGGAATAATCAACGATATTCCATTACAAAACCATAACAAAAGGGAGAACTGCAACGTTTTTGAACACTTTCACCCCAGCAGATCAACAGCCACGTTGGGGGTATCTGGCAGGGTATCGGTATCGGAATAACGCTCGACTTTCACGTCGCCGCTGTACAGGCGGGCGTATTCCTTTTCGTAGGAATCCTGCTCAAAGGCGCCAAAACGCCAGGTGGTCAAGGGCAGCGCCACAGCGCTTTCCGACACGCCCAGGCGCACGCTGGAGCCGCCCCGTTCGCCCCAGCCGCCGTTTGTAAAGTACCGATACAGCTGCTTTTGCACGGTCACCGAATAGTTCTTGACCGCGGCGGTCAGCACACGCTCATCCACCGAGGTGGCATCCCAGTCCGCGGCAATGACCCAGGCCCCGGCGTCCCGGGCGGCGGGCAGGACGCCGTCCAGCACGCCGTCCCCCACCGCCATCACGACCTGTACGCCGTCTTCGTACCAGCCGCCCACATGGGTGGTGATGGTCTCGCCGGCTTCGTATCCCCCAACGTACCACACGTCCACACTGGCCTGCACGCCCTGCTCCAGGGCGCCGGCTTCGACGCCTTGCAGGTATCCGTTGCAGTAGCTGGCAATGTCGGGCATAGCCTCGGCCCCCACAAAGCCAAGGCGGTTGTACCCTTCGAGGACGGCGGCATATCCGGCCAGATAGCCGGCCTGCTCCTCGCTGAACAGCACGCAGCAGGTGTTGTCCGCCGTGGCATATGCCGTGTAATCCTCGGTGTGGGGCTCGCCGTCCAGCATCAGATAGCTGACCGTGGGGTAGTTGTTCTGGATGCCGTACAAGGCGGCGGCCATATCGTCGCCCCGGCACACGACCAGACCGGCGCCGCTTTCGGCGGCGGCGCGCAGGGCGGCTTCGCGGGATTCAAGGGAATCCGACTCGGCCTGATACAAGACGGCCTCGTACTGAAAGCTGGCCGCAAAGTTCTGCACGCCGCGCCAGACGGCGGCATCGGGCCCGGAGTCCGCGCCCGTATAATCGGCCACAAAGGCGATGGCTGCGCCCTGGCCGTCGGGCACCGCGCCGTCGCCGGTGACAGTGAACACATACCGGCTGTCATCCACCTGCGCGGCGCTCAGAGCGGCGTCGGTCATATCGGTGTCGGAACAGGCGCACAGCGCCAGCATCATGGCCGCGCAGGCAGCCGCACACAGGCGGCGCAGGCCGCTTTGGGGAGGGTTCACAAACATGGGTGTAAAAAACTCCTTTGCATGGGGTTTGCAGGGATCATTGGGCGGGGGCATCCTCCAGATTGGCCGGGCCGAAGGCATAGGGCAGCAGCTCGCCCAACGTGGTCTGGATATAGTCGTCCTCGCTTTTGGCCATGACCACCGCGAGGGACGGCCCGCCGAACTCGTACAGCGCCTGGCGGCAGACACCGCAGGGGCCGGTGACCAGCTCGTTGACGCGGCCTTCGTAGCTGCCCACAATGGCGATGGCCGTGAACCGGCGCGCGCCTTCGCTGACGGCCTTGAACAGGGCCGTGCGCTCGGCGCAGTTGGTGGGCGTGTAGGAGGCATTTTCGATGTTGCAGCCGGTGAACACACGGCCGTCGTCCGCCAGAAGCGCCGCCCCCACCTTAAAGCGGGAGTACGGTACATAGGCGAACCGCCGGGCCGCAAACGCCGCGCGGATCAGTTCGGCGCGGGTCTGCGGGTCAAGCGGGGCGCTCACAGCACGGCCCCCAGCGCCACCTTCATCATGGCGGTGAAGCTGGTCTGGCGCTGTTCGGGGGTGGTGATCTCGGGCGAGACGAAGCTGTCCGAAATGGTCAGCAGGCAGGCGGCGTTCTTGCCCAGCACCCGGGCGTTGTGGAACAAGGCGAAGCTCTCCATCTCCACGGCCAGGCAGCCCTTCTCCTCCCGCAGGCGCTGCCAGTACACCGGCTTTGCGTCGCTGGGTTCGCGGTAGAACACGTCGGAGGAATGGATCACGCCCTCGATCAGGGGGACGCCCTGGTCCGCCGCGCTCTTGCGCAGCGCGTCGTTGAGGGTCTGGCTGGGATATTGCAGGTCGGCGGTATCGCCCGACTGGGTCAGGGCAAAGCTGCTCTCGGAATAAGCGGCAGTGGCCAGCACCACGTCGAACAGGCGGGCTTTGTCGGTGTAAGAGCCGGCCGAACCGATGCGGATGATGTTTTCGACGCCGTACTGGGTGTACAGTTCGTAGGAGTAGATGCCGATGGAGGGCATGCCCATGCCGCTGCCCATCACGCTGACGGGGCGGCCTTCATAGGTGCCGGTGTAGCCGAGCATGCCGCGCACGTCGGTGACCAGGCGCGGGTCTTGCAGAAAGGTCTGGGCGATGAACTGGGCGCGCAGCGGGTCGCCGGGCATGAGGACGGTCTTGGCGAAGTCGCCGTTCTGGGCGCGGTTGTGCGGGGTGGACATAGGGTCGTTCCTCCTTTGGGGCCGCGCGGCACGGCGCAGCGCCGGCGCGCGGGAAATGGTGTCATATTAGTATACCACATTTTGGGCTTTTGTGGTAAACTGTTTGCGAAAGAATTGTGTTTTTGTCAAATCCAGGGCAACGGCGAGCCTGCGCCGTCCCCGAAAGGAAGGTCCTTATGATCCAGCTGCCTGCCCACTGCGGGATGTGCCCGCGGAACTGCGGGGCGAACCGGGCGGTCGGCGCCGCCGGCTTTTGCGGTGCGGACGACACGCTGCGGGTGGCCCGCGCCGCGCTGCACCATTGGGAGGAGCCCTGCCTGAGCGGCGACCCAAACGCTGCCACCGGCAGCGGCACCGTGTTTTTTACGGGCTGCGCCCTGCGCTGCTGCTACTGCCAGAACTATGCCATCAGCCAGCAGGGGCTGGGCAAGGCCATTGATGAACAGCGACTGGCCGATATTTTTTTGGAGTTACAGGACCAAGGCGCCAAAAACCTCAATTTGGTCACGGCCACCCAGTGGCTGCCCTGGGTGACGGCGGCGCTGGACGACGCCCGGGCGCGGGGCCTGGCTCTGCCCGTGGTATACAACACCGGCGGGTATGAGACCATAGAGACCCTGCGCGCTTTGGCGGGATATGTGGACGTGTGGCTGACCGACTGGAAGTACGCCTCCCCTGCCCTGGCCGCCCGGCTGTCCGCCGCCCCCGACTACCCGGCCGTGGCCGAAGCGGCGCTGCGGCAAATGCTGGCCCAGACCGGCGCGCCGGCGTATGACGGCGAAGGCTACCTGCGCCGGGGCGTGATCGTGCGGCACCTAGCCCTGCCCGGGCAGGTGGCGGACAGCCTGGAGGTGCTGGAACGCATGGCCGCCGTGCGGCGGGAGACGGGGGTAGAGTTCATTCCCAGCCTGATGAGCCAGTTCACCCCCTTCTACCATGCGGCGGATCAGGGACTGGGGCGGCGCATCACGACCTACGAATACCGCCGCATCATCGACCGGGCCGTGGCGCTGGGGTTGACCGACGGCTATATGCAGGAGAAAAGCAGCGCCCGGGAGGAATATACCCCGCCCTTTGACCTGGAAGGGGTGTGAGGGCCGTGTCCGGGCGGCCGGGGAACAGACAGGACAAAGCGCGGGGGTCTGCGGCATAAGCAGACCCCCGCGCTTCGGTTTCAGTTCATCATAGTCCAGCCGCCGACTTCGGCAAAGCCGATGCGGTGATAGATGCGCCCGGCGGCGGGGTTGTGGTAAAACAGACAGAGGAATTCCCGCCCCTGGGCAAAGCTGCGGCGGCACAGTTCGGCCACCGCGGCGCTGGCATAGCCGCGGCCCCGCTCTTGCAGGCGGGTGGCCACCCCCACCACCATGGCGCTGCGGGGGCTGGCGGCGGTGGTCTGGGCGGTGGTGACCAGACGGCCTTGTGCGAAGCCTCCGATCATCATGCCGCCGCACTTCCAGCACTGGGCCAGCTGTTGGCGTTCCTGCTCGGCGCCGTGATAGGTGTCGGAAAATTCATCGATACTTCGCAACAGTTCCAAAGTCTCGTCCAGATCTTCCGGTCCCAGCTCCCGTATTTCCAGATCGGCAGGCGCCTTGGATGCAAAGGCGGGGTCCACGGCGTTGCAGCGGCTCATGTAGGTCACGCGGCAGGTTTTTCCCGGGAAATAAGGCGCCAGACGGTCCAGCAGTTCCTTTTTGCCGCTGATGCCCTCCACCTTGCGCCCGCGCAGGAATCGGGCGGCAGCAGCCGCATCATAACCGGGGTTTTGGCTGTACAGGATGTAGCTGTCAAAATATTGCAGGATCAGGCAGTCCCAGCCCTTGGGGCCGGGGTTGACCCATACCTGCACAGGGGCCTTGTTCACCCCCACCGTTTCCACGTCGCCGTAGATGAACAGGTTGATCTCGGGTTCATGTTCGATATAGGCCAAAATGGCCGGACGGTCGGCTTCGGTACAGGCATACATACGCGTTCTCCTTCCCTGGGGCCGGCACGGACCGGCCGTTACTTTTTGCGGGACATGCGCTTTTTGGGCGCAGGACGAGCAGGGTTTTTGCGGGGTTTGGGCGCGGGGCGCACCCGCACGAACTGGATGGGATTGCCGTTGGCCAAAATGCGCTCCTCCACTTCCAGATCGGGGAAGGAAGCCAGGAATCGGTTGAGGCTCTTGGAGCCGAAGTTGCGCACGTCGAAGTCGGGGTAGCGCTTGATCAGCTGGTCCCCCACCCGGGAAGTGCGCACCCAGCCGGTGCCGTCGTCCATCTCGTCGATCATGCCGCGCACCAGCTTGCACACCGAGTCCCGGTTGATGGCCGTGTCGTCGCCGGCGGCGGCCAGGGCTGCGGCCTCGGCCGCGTCGGTGGGACGGGCGGGGGCGGGCTCGTTTTCGCTGTGATCCAAGATCAGGTCCAGGTACTTGAACTGGTCGCAGGCTTTGACGAAGGGGCCCAGGGTCTTGCTTTCGCCCATGCCGATGACCAGCTTGCCGGCCTCCCGCAGGCGGGCGGCCAGGCGGGTGAAGTCGCTGTCCGAAGAAACGATGCAAAAGCCGTCCAGGTTGCCCGAATACAGCAGGTCCATGGCGTCGATGATCATGGCCGAATCGGTGGCGTTTTTGCCGGTGGTATAGCTGTACTGCTGCATGGGGATGATGGAATTGTTGAGCAAGGCGTCCTTCCAGCTTTTGAGGCGCGGGTCGCTCCAGTCGCCGTAAATGCGCTTGGCGGCCGCCACACCGAAGGACGCGGCCTCGTCCAGAATGACCTTGACGTACTTGGGCGAGATGTTGTCGGCGTCGATGAGAATGGCGAGTTTGAGGTCGTCCATAAAACTGCCTCCTTACTTTTTGCGGTCAAAATACATATACACCTGGCAGGGGATCATGCCGTTGTAGATCTTGCGGCGCTTGACGGCTTTGGCGCCGAAATGGGTCTCGAACTCGGCGTCGGCGGTGATGGCATACAGGCCGGCTGCCGGCGCGGCGCGCCAGATGCGGCCCAGGGTGGCGGCCAGGGACGCGGCCTCGGCAGCGTCGCCCAGGCGCTCGCCGTAGGGCGGGTTGGTCAGCACCACGGCGTCGGAGCGCGGGGCGAAGTCCTTGACGTCGGCCGCTTCAAAGCGGCAGCGCTCCCCTACCCCGGCCAGCTTGGCGTTGGCGGCGGCCAGAGCCACGGCGGCGGGGTCAATGTCATAACCGAAGCCCTCGAACCCGGCGTCGGGACGGGCCTGTTCCAGCGCGGCCTGGCGCTGGGCCCGCCACACGGCGGGCGGCACAAAGTCGTAGCGTTCGGCCGCAAAGCGGCGGCGCAGGCCCGGCGCGATGTTCAAAGCCTTCTGCGCGGCTTCGATGACCAGGGTGCCCGACCCGCAGAAGGGGTCCTGCATGAGGGTGTCGCGCCGCACATGGCCCAGGTCCGCGATGGCGGCGGCCAGCGTTTCCTTGATGGGCGCGAGGGTGGCATTTTTGCGGTAGCCCCGCTTATGCAGACCGTCGCCGGAGGTATCCAGCATCATTTCCACCACGTTTTTCCGCAGGGAAAAGCGCAGCTTGTACACGGGGCCGGTCTCGGGCAAAACGGAGGTCTTGTGCCCGGCCATCAGGCGCTTGACCACCGCCTTTTTGACGATGCTCTGGCAAGCCGGCACGCTGGACAGCTGGCTGGACAGACTGGACCCCTTGACCGGGAAGGCCGCGTCGGGGGGAAGGATTTCCTCCCACGGGATCGAATAGACGCCGTCGAACAGTTCGTCAAAGGTGGCCGCCGGCCAGGTCTTGAGCAGGATCATGACCCGCTCGGCCGTGCGCAGCCACAGGTTGGAGGCGGCGATGAGTTCCGCCGGGCCGGAAAAGGCCACGCGGCCGTCGGTGACGCGGACGTTTTCGGCGCCAAGGCGGCGCACCTCAAAAGCCAGGGTGGATTCGGTGCCGAAAAAGCAGGGGGCGACAAGGTCATACATGGTGGGCATGAAACATTCCTTTCCTGTCAAGGGCGACGGGCGNNGGCGATACGGGTTATGCTTAGCGGCGGCGCGAATACCCGCCGCGGCGATTTTCGGTCACGCGCTTGAGGTCGGCGATCTTTTCTTCGCTTTGCGATTTATAGCGCGCCATCATGTCCTCAAAGCTCAAACTGCCCTGCGGCTGCGAGGGCTTGGGCTGCCACACGCGGGGGGCGGGTTCGCGCTTGGAGCGCGCGGGTCCGCCCTGGGGGCGTGCGCCTGCGCCGCCGCCCTGCCGGGAGCCGCGCTCGGGCGCGGGCTGCGTGCGTTTGATGGAAAGCGCGATCTTGCCGTCCGGCGCAATGGACATGACCTTGACCGTGACGGTCTGCCCGTCGCTGAGCACCGCCGCCAGATCCTGCACATACTCGTAAGAGACCTCCGAGATGTGCACAAGGCCGTTCTTGCCGTCCGGCAAGGAGACAAAGGCCCCGAACGGCTTGATGCCGGTGACCTTGCCTTCCACGATATCCCCAACCTGAAGTGCCAAACTATGATACCCCTTTTTCGGTCCGGCGACGATGCCGCCGGGCCCAGTTTATTTCAGAAAAGAGCCGCTGCCCTTCGCTGTTCAAAAGATCATTTGCCGCTGATGTCCACCCAGATGCGCTCGCTGGATTTGGAATAGCCCTGCTCGCGGGCAATGCGCTCAATGATGGCGTCCTCGCCGTCATCCAGCGTACGCTGCAGTTCCTCGTTCTTTTGCAGCTGCTCATCCAGCTGAGCCTGTACGGCTGCCAGCTCTTGCTGTTTTGTGCTGATCTGGATCTGGCAGTGCACCAGGCTGTATACCAGTGAAGCGCACAATGCCAGCGCCAGCAGCGGGAGCAACCGCCGCAAGAGCCCGTTTTTCTGGTTCATGGTCCCCCCGCCCTCCTTTTATGCAAAAACAGCAGATTTATGCAGAATTAATTATATAATATCCGCTCGCCTTTTTGCAACACTTTTTTTGTCTTTGTTACTTTTTGAGAGGTTTTTCGTCCAAGGCCGGCAAGTTTGGCGCGCTTGGGCGGCCGCAAGACCGTCCAGACCCGGCGCAGCGGGGCCGCGGCGGCGTTTTGGCCCCGGGCGGCCAGGCGGGCCAGCGCATCGATTGCCCCGCCCAACGCCCGGTGCAGCCCGGGCGACACGGCCCACCGCCAGCTCAGCGCCCCGGCCCCCAAGCCCAGCGCCATGTACCACCGGGCCACCCCGCTGGCCGACGCCGACGCCGCGTACCCGCACAGCGCCACAGCGCCCAGCACAAAGGCGGCCGTGTCCCACAAAAAGCAGCGAACGGGCCCGTTGCCCGCCCCCAGACCCAGAGCGTCCCGCCCGGCCCCCAGCAGCAGGCCCAGCCCCAGGCACCACAGCACGTCCCGCCCCACGGCCCACAACCCCGGCGCGGCGACCATCAGCGGAACAGGCGGGCCAACAGACCGCCGTTGCTTTCCCGGTTTTCGGAATACTGGATAAAGTCGATGCGCCCGGTGATCTGCACCTGCCCTGTGCGCACCGACAATTCCCCGATCTGGATGCCCTGGCCGCCCACGGTCACATCCCCCAGCGCGGTCTTGAGCAGGGCCCCGGTCTCGTCACAGCTGACGATGCGGCTGACCCCGCTGAGCACCAGGCGGGCGCGGTTTTCCAGCACCAGGCCGTGGGTCTTGGACGGCGTTTCGGCAGGCGGCGCGACGGGCCGCGTGGTTTGTTCCGGCATGGCAAAGCCCCCTTGTGCGGTATGCTAAAGCATATGCACAAGGGGGCCCGGTTATGACCGCCCGAAAGCGGGAAAGCGCAGGGTCGTCAGCCTTCGATCACTTCGTACAGTTCGCGCGCCACATCCTTGCCCTTGGGTTCTTCCACGGACAGGACGCGGACCTTGATCGGACGGTTGCCGAAGGTGATCTCGATCACATCGCCGACTTTGACCGCATAGCTGGCCTTGGCCGGCTTGCCGCCCACAAGCACGCGGCCCGCGTCGGCCACATCGTTGGCCAGGGTGCGGCGCTTGATCAGGCGGCTGACCTTGAGATATTTGTCCAGACGCATACGGTCTTACTTGACCGCGTCTTTCAGGGCCTTGCCGGCGCTGAAGGCGGGCAGCTTGGACGCGGGGATGGTCATGGGCTCGCGGGTCTGGGGGTTGCGGCCCTGGCGCTCTTTGCGCTCGCGCACCTCAAAGGTGCCGAAGCCCACCAGCGAGACCTTCTCGCCGTTCTTCAGGGCGTCGGTGATCACATCAAGAGCCGCGGTGACAGCCTTCTCGGCGTCTTTCTTGGTCAGGCCGGCATTGGTGGCGACGGCGGCAATCAATTCAACTTTGGTCATTGTTTATACCTCCAAGTGATTTGTATGCGAAAAGCCGAGCGGTCAGACCGCTTCGCCTTTAGGCGGTTGGTGGGGTCGAGGCGTCGGCCTCGAACCGATCGGCGCGGCGGGACAACGCCTGCTCGGGGTCCAGGCCGGCCTTGCGGGCCAGGGCCGTAATGTCAAACAGCAGCTGCCCCAGCGCAGCTTCGGAGCCGGGTCCGCCGGCCTCGACGCGGCGAGCCAGGTCGGCCAGGGCGTCCGGCGCGGGAACCGGCACGGGCGCGTCATGCTTGGCCGCACGCTTTTGCAGCTTGGCCGCACGGGACAACGCCGGCAGGGCGTGGGGCACGCTGGTCAGGTCTTCGGCCAGGGTCGTGCGGCCCTTTTCCTTATTTTTGAGCGCATCCCAGTCGTTTATGCCTTCGCAGCCGGGCTGCGGGCCAAAAATATGGGGATGACGGTACACCAGCTTGCGGCACACCCCATCGCATACCTGGGTCCAGCCGAACCGGCCGGCCTGTTCTTCGATGCGGGCGTGAAACACCACCTGCATGAGCACGTCGCCCAGCTCCTCACACATAAGGTCCGGGTCGTCCAGGTCGATGGCGTCGGCCACCTCGTAGGCTTCCTCGAGAAAATTGGCCCGCACCGACCGATGGGTCTGCACCCTGTCCCAGGGGCAGCCGTTGTCGGGGTCGCGCAATATCTCGATGATGGCGACGAGATCGTCGGCGGTGTAGCGTTCTTTTGAGCGATATTCAGACGGGTCGTACTTCATTGCAGCAGACACAGCGACGCAGCGTCACAGCTGCGCGCCGCAGTGGTTGCAGAACAAAGCGTCCACGTCCACGCTGGCGTTGCACACCGGGCAGGTCTTGGTGGGGTGCTGCACGTCGTAGGGGTCGGGCTCGGATTCTTCCTCGGCGAATTCTTCCTCGGGGGCGGCGGCCTCGGCGGTATCCACCACGTCGGACGCGTCGCCGGCGGTCTTTTCGGCGGCGGCGACCTCGGCGTCGGTCATGCGGGCCTTGACGTCGGCGATGGACGCCTCGATGTCGGCGATGTTCTGGATGTATTTGTCAACGAGGGGCTGGTTCTCTTCGCCCGTGGTGTGCAGGCTGTACACCAAAGCGCCCAACTGGCGCTGCGCCTTGGAGAGCTGGGTCTGAAGGTTGATGAGCTCAAGCTGGTTCTTGCCCTTGTCGGCCAGATCGATCGCGGTTTTTTTGGCGATGTCCACGATCTGCAGGCTTTGCTCCTTGATCTTATCGATATCCAGTTCAAACATTTGGTAACACCTCTCATTCATATCATCGCACAGGCACAGTACGCCCTTGTGCGAAACCTGTTACCTGCATTATAGCGGATTGCGCGCCGCATTGCAATGCGCAAAGGGGCACAATTGTTACGTTTTCGTTAATATTTGCCAGTTTCAGGAACCGTTCCTCCTTCTTTGCCAATAAACTCCCGCAGCATGCTGTCGGCGGGGGCCAGCGATCCGGGCAGAGCCGTAAACACCGCAAACCGATCCCCCAGGTCCCGCAGGCGGCCCACATGCTCGACGGCGGTCATCTTCTGGACATAGTGTTCCCACAGGCAGACCTCATAGCTGAAGGAGGTGTCCAGCACAAGGTCCGCCCGGGACTTGAAGGCCTTGATGTAGCGGTCCTCGGACAGGCAGACATGGGGCCACAGGCGCAGGGTGAAGTCCGCGTCATGGCCGCGGAACAGGTAGTCCCGGGTCAGGCGGCGGGCCAGGCGCACATCCCGGGTGGCCAGGACCCGGGACCCGTCGGGGGCGGCGTACTCTTCCCGCAGGCCGGCATACACGTGGATGGCCGCACCGGCGGGCAGACTGTCCACCTGCAGCGCCGGGTTGAAGGCGTGCAGACCTTCCACAATGGCGATGCCGCCCCGGCAGTCGATGTGCCGGGTGGCGGTGTCCGGGCGCTGGGTCAGAAAGTTGAACACAGGGGTGTCGCACTGCCCCGTTTGGGCCAGCTCCCGCAGGCAGCGGCACAGGACCGGCAGGTCCAGAGCCTCCACGCATTCGTAATCGTCGGTGCCGTCGGGCTGTTTGGGGTAGCGGCCCTCCCCCACGAAAAAGTCGTCCAGGCTGACCACCGCGCTGCGGCGACCGGCGGCGGCGATGCGCCCGGCCAGCTTGCGGGCCGAGGTGGTCTTGCCGGCGGCGGAAGGGCCGGTAAGCATGATCAGGCACGCGCCGCTTTGCAGGGCGGCGTCGGCCACGGCGTCCAGGCGGGCGTTGTAGCTTTGCTCGCACATTTGGGCAAAGCCGGCGGCGTCGCGGGCCGCGAAGTCGATCAGATCACACCCCACCAGACGTTTGGGCGGAGCCGCCTTGGGTACAAGCGTCATAGAATTCTTTCACCCCCTGTTTGCGGGCAAGGACCGTGTCGAAACGGTCGATGTATTCGGTCGGATATTTGAAGTTGAAGATGCGCCGGATCTTGCCCCGGCGCTGCCCCGGCATGACCAGCTTGGTGGACCCGCCGGCCCCCGCCGACAGGATCGTGTGCACTTCCTCCATGATGTAGATGTTGTACAGACAGGCGTACCCCGGCTTGCTCCAGCCGATGTTTTCCAGGTTTTGCAGGGTGCCCTTCTGGCGGTAGAGGTAGTAGGGCCGGAAGCCTGCGTCGTACAAAAGACGGCAGGCGTCCAGCATGGCCGCCACATCATCATACGCATCGGGGCGGTGTTCCATGACCAGATTGGACGCCCGCTTGAGGGTGAGGGTGTGTACGGTGATGTTTTCAGGGTCCAGGTCGATGGCCGTGCGCAGGCTGCGCACGAAGCCTTCCACCGTGTCGCCGGGCAGCCCGGCGATCAGGTCCATGTTGATGTTGCCGTGCCCCACGGCCCGGGCCGTGCGGTAGCAGTCGACGATATCCCTGGCGGTGTGGCGGCGGCCGATGTTGCGCAAGACCTCGTCCGAAAAGGTCTGGGGATTGATGGAGATGCGCGTGGCGCCGTATTCTTTCAAAATGCGCAGCTTTTCTTCGTCGGTACAGTCGGGGCGGCCGGCCTCCACCGTGTATTCCTGCATGGCGGGCAGGTCAAAGGTATCGGCAATGTGCTCCATCAGGCGGCGCAGCTGGGCGGCATCCAGGCTGGTGGGCGTACCGCCGCCGATGTAAAAGGTGCGGATGTCCAGCCCGCAGTCCTCCGCCGCCCGGCGCGTGGCGGTCAGTTCGCGGCACAGACAGTCCACGTAGGGATCCACCAGGGCGCGGGTGGCCTTGTCCCCCACCGTGCGGGAAACAAAGCTGCAATAGCTGCACCGGCTGGGACAAAACGGGATGCCGGCATAGACGCTGCAGTCCATGGGGCGGGCGGCTTCCAGCACGGGGCGCTGGCAGTCGGCGATGGACAAAGCCGTGGAAAAGCGCTCGGGCGTACAGTCGTAGGTATTAAGGAAACGCTCCCGAATGGCCTGCTCGCTCTGCCCGGCGTCCCGCATGTCGTGGATGATGCGCACGGGGCGCACGCCGGTCATCATGCCCCAGGGCGGGCGGATGCCGGTGACCTCCCGCAAAAGGGTGTACAACAGCCGGCACAGGGCGTATTCCCGCTGTTTGGGGGGCAGGTCCCGGGCGACGGTGTGCATGCGCCAGTCAAGGCGGCCGTCCCGCCGCAGATAGACCAGCTGCGCCCGGGAATGGTCCACGGCCGCCACAACGTCCGCGGCGGGATCGTCCAGGCGGACATCCCCGCCCAGCACCGCGCCGGGGAAAAACAGTCGGGCCAGATGTTCGGCTTCATAGCCGGCCGCCGGGCCGCGCAGAATGATGTGCATGGGGACCTCCTGTCAGAACCACTCGCCCAGCAGATAGGGGTTGGAGCGGCGTTCGCGCCCCAGGGTGGAAAAGCTCTCGTGCCCGGGCAGGACTTCGGTCTCGTCGGGCAGGGGCAGCGCGGCCAGCATGGACAGGCTGCGGCGCATCTGAGCCGGGTCCCCGCCGGGCAGGTCCACCCGCCCGCAGGAAGAAGCAAACAGCGTGTCGCCGCTGAACAGCTTGTCGCCGCACGCCAGGCAGACGCTGCCCGGGCTGTGGCCCGGGGTGTGCCATACGCGGAAGGACAGTTCGTCCACCGTGAGCACGCCGTCCTGCGGCCAGGGGCAGTCCACCAGGTCGGGCGTCAGGGGGAACATCTGGTCCCCCTTGGCGTCGGCGGCGTCCATATACGCCTTGGCCCCGGTGCGGCGGCGCAGCTCGGCCACCGCGCCCACATGGTCGTAGTGGCCGTGGGTCAAAAAGATGTGGGTCAGCTTTGCCCCGGCCTGTTCCAGCGGCCCAAGGTAGCACGCCGGGTCGGCGGCGGGGTCCACGGCGATGCCCCGGCCGCCGGCCGTGATGAGCAAAAAGGTGTTGGTGCAAAGCGGCCAGGGGCCGGTGATGTGTTTCAGGTTCATACAAGAGCCTCCTTACTTTTTCCAGTCGTCGGTGTCGATGACGATGGTCACGGGGCCGTCGTTCACCAGGCTGATCTGCATGTCGGCCCCGAACTCGCCGTGCTGCACATCGGCCAGGCCCTGGGCGGACAGACCGTCCACAAAGGCCTGGTACAGCTGCCGGGCGGGTTCGCCCCTGGCGGCCCGGATAAAGCTGGGGCGGTTGCCCCGGGATGTGTCGCCGTACAGCGTAAAGTTGGATACCACCAAGGCCGACAGGCCCAGGTCAACGGCGCTGAGGTTGAGCTTGCCCTGCCCGTCGTCAAAAATGCGCAGGTTGGCGCACCGGGCGATGAGCTTGGGCAAAACGGCGGGGTCCTCGCCGTCCTGAACACCCAGCAGGATGACCAGTCCGGGACCGATGGAACGGGGCGCCCCGCCGTTGACGACGACACTGGCCCCCGACACACGTTGGATCACTGCGCGCATAGAGCTTCTCCTTGCTTTAAGGGCCGATCGATCAGCCCGGGATCGGATACAGAAAATAACAGGAATCCACCACAAAAAAGGTCAGCGATCCATCGCCTGCAAAGATCCGCTGCCAGTTCTGCCAGACTTCTTCGTCGGTGGTGACATAGACGGCGGCAGGGTCGTACTGCCCGCTTTGCAACAGGGCCAGCGTATCGGCTCGGCTTTGGGCCGCCGCGTCCGACGCGCCCGA
>DBRU01000114.1:22138-27566 GCA_002306375.1 Faecalibacterium sp. UBA1360 | reverse complement strand
CCAAGACCAAGCTGTTCGGTCATGGGACTGTTGAGCAGGGTCACGGTCTCGTCGGCATAGGCATCGACAAAATACTGCCGCTTCTCGCCGGCGACCACGCCCAGGTCCCAGACCTGCAAAGCCAGCACCAGCGCCAGGGCGGCGAACACCGCCGCGCCGGGCCGGGCCAGGCGGGCGCAGGCGCCCCGGACCGTGTACACGGCCCACACCAGCAGGCAGGCCGCCACCAGATAGAACATGCGCCCGCTGGAACGGAAAATACCGCACAGAGAAAGCAAGGCGGAGGGCAGCGGGATGTCCAGGCCCGTGTTGCCCCAGAAGATCCGGTTGCTGAGAGCGAACAGGGTCAGGCACGCGCAGACCGCCGCGACCGGCCAGTTGCGCCCCCACCATGCGCGTACCACCGCCGGACGGCGCAGCAGGGTCGCGACCGCCAGCGCCAGCGCCGCGGCCAGCAGCACCAGCGCGCCCAGGCCCAGATAGTTGAAGCCGTCATACTGGGCAGGCTGCTGGGGCAGCACGGGCAGAAGGCGGGACCAGGTATACCCGCCCCGGGAGGTGGGGTTGAAAAGCGCGTTGAGGTTCATGGAGAATTCGCCGTAGCCGTCCCGGCTGAGGCTCCCGCCCGTGCCCAGCGCGCCGCACAGCACACCGCCCCCCACGGCGGCGGCCAGGCTGATGGCCAGATCCAGGGCAGCGCGCAGCGCGCCGCCGCCCAGCCGGACGCGGTCCACAGCCCACAAAAACACGCAGGCCAGCACCGGAGGCAGAAAATACGGGTGGATGCCCACCGCCGTGAAGGCCAGCACCGGCCCCCACCAGCAAAGGCGGTCACGGCCCGCGCGCAGAGCGGCGCGGGCCTCGAGATAAAAGTACAGAGCGAACAAAAACAGCCACTGGGACGCAAGGGCTGTGTGGCGGAACGCCCGCTCCCACAAAGTGGGCAAGCAGGCAAACAATGCGCCGCACACCGGCGCGGCCAGCGCAGGCGCCACGCGGCCGGGCATCCCGCGCAGGCACAAAAGCGCCCCCGCCGCCCCCTGCATGGCAAAGCAGAACAGCACATACCACCCGAACCACTGGAAGGTGGACGGCAGGACCCCCCGCAGCAGCTTGAAGGCGATGCTCACCCAGGGCAAACTGTCGGTATAAGAGATGGCGGTGCCGGCGGGCAGAGCGATGGTGTCGGCCATGCCCAGGGGCAAGGTCCAGTGGGCGTTGCGGAAGAGCAGCCAGCCCGCATAATGCTGCTGCACATCCCATTCGTCGTAGCCGGTCAAGATCCAGGCATCCCAGCCGGTTTGCAGCGGCAGCGTGCCGTATACCCACAAGAATACCGCAACGCCGGCCGCCGCGCCCAGAAGCGCCGTGGCCAACGCCGGCAGGCGCTTTTTTTGGTTTTGCAAAGTATCCATACGTTCAAATGCGAGTGACCGTGATCACGTCCCGTACCTTTTTCAGGCGCAGTACCACGTTGTTCAGGTGTTCGGTGTTGTTGATGCCGATGGTCACAGCCATACGGGCACGGCCCTGGTCGGCGGCGCGGGCGTCCAGCGAGTAGATGGGCACGCGCATATCCCCCAGCGCCAGCGCCACGTCGGAGAGCAGGTTGGCGCGGTCCATGCAGATGAGTTCCAGGGTGGCCTTGTAGTCCTCGCGCACATTGTCGGCCCAGTAGGCGCGCACCCAGCGGCCGGCGTTCTCGGGGGATTTCATGCTCTCGCGCACGTTGCCGCAGTCCTTTTTGTGGATGGAGACGCCGAATCCCCGGGTCACAAAGCCGATGATCTCGTCGCCGGGCAAGGGCGAGCAGCACTTGGCAAACTTGATGGGACAGTTGTCGATGCCTTCGACCAAAACGCCGTCGGAGGAATGGACTTTTTTGATGTCGATGGTCAGGGGCTTGGGCTCGGTGGCTTTAAGGCGGTTGTACTCGTCCTTGAGTTTGGGCAGGATGCGGGCCATCTGCAAGCCGCCGTAGCCGATGGCGGCGTACATTTCCTCCACCGTGTTGCAGTGGTTGCGCTTGGCCAGCGCAGCCAGAAAATCATCGTACTGATCGGCGGGCACGGTCATCAGGTTGCGGCGCATTTCCCGCTCAAGAGCGTCGCGGCCTTCGGCAATATTTTCTTCCCTGCGTTCTTTTTTGAACCAGTTGCGGATCTTGTTCTTGGCCTCGCTGGTCTTGACGATGTTGAGCCAGTCCCGGGAAGGGCCGCGGTTTTCGGGGCCGGTGATGATCTCGATGATCTCGCCGGTGGCCACCTGGTGTTCGATGGGAACGATGCGGTTGTTGACCTTGGCGCCGATCATGCGGTTGCCAACGGCCGAATGGATGGCGTAGGCAAAGTCGATGACGGTGGCGCCGGCGGGCAGGTTGATCACGTCGCCCCGGGGGGTGAAGGCAAAGACTTCTTCGGGAAGAAGGTCGGATTTGATGTCGCTGAGCAGGTCGGTGGCGTCGGCGCTGGAGCGCTGGCTTTCCAGCAGGCGGCGCACCCAGGCCAGGCGTTCTTCCAGCCGCTCGTTGCTGGAGGAAATGCCCGCCTTGTACTTCCAGTGGGCGGCGATGCCGTACTCCGCCATGCGGTCCATGTCCCAGGTGCGGATCTGTACCTCAAAGGGGATGGCCTCCCGCCCGATGACCGTGGTGTGCAGGCTCTGATACCCGTTGGGCTTGGGCGTGGAGATGTAGTCCTTGAACCGGTTGGGGATCGGGTGGTACATGTCATGGATGAGCCCCAGGGCCGTATAACATTCGGCCACCGTGTTGATGATGATGCGCACGGCGTACACGTCGTAGATCTCTTCAAAATCCTTGTTCTGCACGTACATCTTGCGGTAGATGCCGTAGATGCTCTTGACCCGGTGGCGGATGACCGCGTTTTCGATGTTGTTGTCCTCCAGGTGGGTGCGGATGGTGGCGCACACATCCTCGAGGAATTCGTCCCCCCGGGCGTTGAGCAGCGAACGGATGTTCTCGTACCCGATGGGGTCCAGATAATGCAGGCTGCGGTCTTCCAGCTCTTCCTTGATGTTGGAGATGCCCAGCCGGTGGGCGATGGGGGCGTAGACCTCCATGGTCTCCAGCGCTTTGTCCCGCCGCTTCTGCTCGGGCCAGGCGTCGCCGGTTCGCATGTTGTGCAGCCGGTCGCACAGCTTGATGATCATGACCCGCACGTCCTGGCTCATGGCCAGCAGCATTTTGCGCAGGTTTTCGGCCTGGCGGTCCTCCACGTTGGAGAACTTGATCTGGGTCAGCTTGGTGACGCCGTCCACCAGCAGCGCCACCTCGGGGCCGAACTTGGAACGGATCTCGTCGATGCCGACGGCGGTGTCCTCGGCCACGTCATGCATCAGGGCCGCGGCGATGCTCTCGCTGTCCATGCCAAGTTCCACCAGGATCTGCGCCACCGACAAAGGGTGACAGATATAAGGCTCGCCGCTGCGGCGGCGCTGCCCCGCGTGGGCGGCGTCGGCCAGGGCGTAGGCTCGGTCCACCATCCCGAAATCGTACGGACGGCCGCTGTCGATCATGTCCTGTTTGAGCTGCTCATAGGTAATGGGCACTTTGACTTCCTGTTGCATGACTTCTCCCCCTTTTGTATGCGGCCCGGCGGCGGGCCTTACCCCTGGGGCGACGCCGCCATGGCCCGCAGCTTTTGCAGGATGGGCGCGTCGTCCAGGTTCTTCTTTTCTTGTACGGCGGCGGGCATCCACCGGCCGTTCTGGCACTGGATCAGCCCCAGCTCGGACAAGGCTGTCAGGCCGGCCAGGGTACGACCCGTGTGTTCGGGGCCGGCCGCCGCAAAGGCCGGCTGAAGGTCCCCGGCCGGGATGCCGCCGGCCCGGATGCGGCGGTACAGCGCCGCAATGTGGTCGCGGTCGGGCAAAAAGTCCCGGGCCTGCTCGGCGGGCAGCACGGCCCCCGCGCACACCGCGCCGAACATGGCGGCCTGGCGGGCCGGAACGTTGCCCAGCCCCGCCGGGCGCAGACCCTTGCAGTGGGCCGAGACCATGGGCCCGCTGCGTCCCTGATAGACGCTGAGTTCCAGCGCCGCGTCCACCTGGGTCCCCAGCGGATAGGCGATCTCCTGGGGCGGGACACCGAACAGGGAAACAAAGCAGGTGTCCTCGCCCTGGCGCAGGCGCAGGCGGGTGTGGCGGCCTTCGTTACCAAGGGGCCACAGCCCGTCCACCACTGCGTCCCGCAACAGCAGCAGCGGAACGGGATTGCCGCTGCCGAAAGGCGCCAGCCGCGACAGTTCCCGCACGGCGGGCACGGTCAGTTCCCCGATGGTCACGGCGGCGTCCAGGGTCAGCACGCCGGGCTGCGGGGTGGGATATTCCCGGGCGGCCCAGGCGTTGATGGCGGCGCGGAAAGCGCCGATCTTTTCTTCTTCAATAAGCAGGCCGGCCGCCGCCGCGTGTCCGCCGCTGCGCAAAAGGTGGGCGGAACAGGCGCTGAGGGCTGCGTGGAGGTTGAAGCCCGCCGGAGCCCGGCCGCTGCCGCGGCCTTCGCCGTTTTCGGTGGAGATGACGATGACCGGGCGGCCGAAGCGATCCATCAGACGGCTGGCCACGATGCCGATGACGCCGGGGTGCCAGCCCTCCCCCGCCACCACGACCACCCGGTCGTTGGCGCGGGCCGGGTCCCTTTGCAGGGCGTCCAGGGCGGCGGCCAGGATCTGCTGCTCGGTCTGCTGGCGCAGGGTGTTGATCTCGCTCAGGCGGGCGGCGATGCCGGCGGCCTGGTCCTCGTTTTCGCACAAAAGCAGCTTGAGGGCCACCGCCGCGCTGTCCATGCGGCCGGCGGCGTTCAGGCGCGGGGCCAGCCCGTAGCTGACCGTGTCGGCCGTGACGGGCTTGCCCGTATAGCCGGCGTTGTCCAGCAAAGCCTGCAAGCCCGGGCGCATGGTGTCCTGCAAAGCGGAAAGGCCTTCCCGCACCAGGGTGCGGTTCTCCCCCACCAGGGGCACCACGTCGGCAATGGTGCCCAGCGCCGCCAGCTCGCCGAACAGGTCCAGCAGCTCGGCGGGTTCGCAGCCCTCGATGGCGGCGCACAGCTTGAAGGCCACCCCCGCGCCGCACAGGTTTTTGCAAGGGCTTTGGTCGTCGGCACGGTTGGGGTCCACCACGGCCACGGCGTCGGGCAAAGTCTGCCCGGGCAGATGGTGGTCGGTGATGACCAGGTCAAGGCCCAGCTCTTTGGCAAAGAGCGCTTCGTCCACGGCGGCGATGCCGTTGTCCACCGTGACCACCAGCGTGTACCCCTTGGCGGCCAGGGTTTGCAGGGCGTCCCGGCTCAGGCCGTAGCCGCCCCCGTCCCGGCTGGGCAGCTTGCAGCGCACCTGGGCGCCCATATTGGACAGGCACTCGTACAAAATGGCCGTGGCGGACACGCCGTCCACGTCGTAATCGCCGAAAA
>DBRU01000114.1:10436-21943 GCA_002306375.1 Faecalibacterium sp. UBA1360 | reverse complement strand
CCGTCCCGGCGCAGCATGGTCTCCAGGGTGTCGATCTCGGTGGAGACATCCAGGCGCACGTCCTGTAAAAGATCATCATACAATTTTTGGTAGGCCAGATTCAAGGTATGCAGCACACCCGCAATGTCCCCCCGCAGGCGCCGGGCCTCGTCAGTGTCACCCAGGCCCAGGGCCGTATCCAGCAGTTTGCGGGTGGTGGGCAGGTAATACTCGCCGAAACGGCGCAGCCGGGGGGCCTGTTCGGGGTGGTTGCGGACAAAGGCCAGCAGGGCGGCGCAGTTTTTCTCCATGGCTGCGATCTGTTCGTCGGCTACTTCGTCCAACCGGCCCCGGCAGGTATGCAGGTAACGCAAAAAGTCTGCGCCGTCCTGCTGCAGGCGCTGGGCTTCGGTCAGTTCGGCCCGGGGTGCGGCGTCGGGCGCCGGGTCCGGGGACGCAGGCACATAACGCGCCTCGTCCCAGTACACGGTCTGCCCGTCGGGGCTGATGATCACACCGGGCAGCGTCCCCGCGGCCAGGGCGCTTTGCAGTTCCCGGACGGTCCGGGAAACAGGCTGCCCCGCGCCGCGGGCCATTTCGGATACCGGGCTGACCCAGTCCCGGGCGCCGCGCAGGTACGCCCGCAGGCGGGCGTAAAACCCGTACCGCCTGGCGCCGATGATCCCCATGACCGAAAAGCCCAAAGCGATGGGAACAAAGCAGGCGGTGAGCACGGGCAGGGCCGCATATTCGGTCTCTGTAATGCCCAGCGCCGCGGGCCCCGCCGCAGACAGAATGCCCATCACCAACGCCGCGACGCCGAAGCCGGCGGTAAAGATCCAGCCGCCAACAGCCATGCCAAGCCAGCCGTCCTGGTTGTCGTTTTTCAGTTTTCGGTCCAACAGGCGGCGCCAGTCGGCAAAAGGCTGGGTCTTGTCGTCCAGGCTGCGGGGACGCAGGGCGTTGCCCACCGCCTCTACGGCGTCGGCCAGGCCGCCCAGCACCCCCGCGCCCAGTTCCCGCCCGGCGCTGGCCAGATCGCGCATAGCCTCGCTGAGCGCGCAGTCCACATCGGGGATGCCGGTGTATTCTTGACGGGAGCCCTTCGGGTCCTCCTGATAGGGGTGACGTGCTGGCATGAATAACGTCCTTTCAGCAAACTAACGATCAGTTTTCGCCCCGGGGCGGGCCGTTTTGGGCCATGAGCGCGGCGGCACAGCGCAGGCCGTCCACCGCCGCCGTCATGATGCCCCCGGCATAGCCTGCGCCCTCGCCGCAAGGGTACAGTCCCGGCAGGCTCAGGCATTGCAGGTCCTCGCCCCGCACAAGGCGCAGCGGGCTGGAGGTGCGGGTCTCGAGGCCGGTGAGCACGGCGTCGGGCGAGCGGTAGGCCGCCAGCTGACGGCCAAAGGCCGTAAGGCCGGCGCGCAGGGCGGCGGCCAGGTCGCCGGGCAAAAGGGAGCCCAGGTCGCAGGGCGTCACGCCCCGCGGATAGGTGGGCATCACAGCCCCCAGGTCCAGCCGGCCCGCGCCCTGCAGGAAGCTGCCCACGGTCTCGGCCGGGGCAGCGTAGGTCCCGCCGCCGGCGGCAAAAGCCGCTTGCTCCAATCGGCGCTGGAAAGCCACGGCCCGGGCCGGGTCGTTGTCAAAGTCCCGCCCGTCCACGCTGACCACCACGGCTGCGTTGGCGTTGCGCCCGGCGCGGGCGTGCAGGCTCATGCCGTTGGTGACCACGCCGCCTTCCTCACTGGCGGCGGCGCAGACGCTGCCCCCCGGACACATACAGAAGGTGTACACGCAGCGCCCGCCGCCCACCTGCCGGCTGAGCTGATACTCGCCCCGGGGCAGGGCCGGGTGGCCGGCGGCCTTGTGGTACAGGCTGCGCTCGATGTCGGCTTGCAGGTGTTCGGCCCGAAAGCCCACCGAGAAGGGTTTGCACTGCAAGGGCAGGCCCAGCGCGCCCAGCATGGCAAAGGTGTCCCGGGCGCTGTGGCCCACGGCCAGGATCAGCCGGTCGCAGGCAAAGTCGCCGGCGGTGGTCTTTGCCCCGCACAGCACCCCGCCGCGCACATCCAGACCGATCAGGGCCGTGTTGAACAGCACGGCGCCGCCCAGGGATTCGATCTCGGCGCGGATGCCTGCAATGACGCCACGCAGCAGGTCGGTGCCCACGTGGGGCTTTTGCCGCCAGGCAATGTCGGCGGGCGCGCCGTGGCGCAGGAAGGTCTCGGTCACATAGGCGCACAAGGCGTCGCCGGTGCGGGTGGTGAGCTTGCCGTCGGAGAAGGTGCCGGCCCCGCCTTCGCCAAACTGGATGTTGGCGTTTGGGTCCAGAGGGCCGCCGGCCTCAAAGGCCTGCACGGCGGCCACCCGCTGTTCCAGCGCGGGGCCCCGTTCCAGCACCAGCGGGCGGTAGCCGTGGCGGGCCAGCAGCAGCGCTGCAAACAGCCCCGCCGGGCCAAGCCCCACCACCACGGGACGGCGCGCCAGGGGCGCAGGACCGCACACAAAGTGAAATTGCGGCTTGCGTGTGAAACAGACGCAGGGCGAGGCCCCGGCCAAAGCCGATTCCTCACCCTCGTCCTTGAGCGTGATGGCGATGGTGTACACGAGCACGGGGGAACCGTGGCGCGCATCCACCGAAAGTTTGGCGACCCCGGCCTGCGCCGCACCGGCGGCGGGGCCCAGGGTCCGGCGTGCCCGGGCCAGCGCCTCGGCCTCGGGGTCAGGGCTGGACAGGGGCACGCGGATGTTGCGAACCAAAAGCACTGTGGGATGTGTTCTCCTTTGTTTGGTCAGCGGGCCGTGATGGCGCACTGCACGGTATAGCTGCCCACCGCAAAGATGCGGCTGGACGAGGGGATCTGGATGCTGACCGGCAGGGTCTGCTGGCCGGTGGTGACCGAGATGCTCTGGCAATCCACCTGGGCCAGGACGTTGTCGGCCGAGAGCTCCGTGATCTCGTCGGCCGGGCCGTACAGCGTCACGCTGCTGATGCGGCTGGTCAGCAGTTCCACGTCCACGTCGCTGGGTACGTTGATGAGCCGGATGGTGGAGACGTTGAGGGTGGTGGACGCCATGTCGCTGGTGTCGAAGGTCAGGGTGACGGTGGTGACGCCATCCTGGGACACGATGCCGTCGGGCAGTTCCACCTGAAGCTGATAGTCGCGGTCAAAAGAGAAGCTCTGGCTCAGATCCAGACTGGCCACGCTGAGCTCGGTGAGTTTGTCGATGACTTTGGTGGGACCCGCCACCCGCATGGTCTCGCGGTCCAGCGAGTAGCTGAGGCTGTCGGTGTCGAAGCCGGCGGGCAGGCCGATGAAGTTGACGCTCAGGGGCAGTTCCCGCACTTGCAGCACATTGAGGGTGACCTCGACCGTGTCGCTTTCCATCGTGGTGTAGCGGGGCGTGAGCACATTGCCCGAAGCATCCCGCATTTCCAGCACCACACTGCGGGTGGTGGAGTCGGACAGGCTGTCGGAAGCGGTGACCGGCGCCACGACGGAGGCGATCTGCTCCAGCTCGGAGGTGGGGCCGGTGAGAGTGATCTCGGCCGGGACGCAGGCGACGCTGTTGAGGATAAAGCCGTCGGCGATGGAAATGCCGGAGGTGTCGGCGGTGACGGGCACGGTCTTGTCGCTGACTTCGTCAAAGACAACGGTGACCGTGGAAGGCTTTTCCACAATGAGTTCAATGCCCAGGTTGTCGTAGTCGGTGGTCAGGAAACGGGCACCCAGTTCCAGGGTGATCTCCCCGGCCGAACGGACCGTGGAGTACTTGGGGTAGACCATGATATCGCTGGCGCGGATACCGCCGATGATGGTGCCGCTGCCCTTGATGCGCACCGTCACATTGGAGACATCGGGGGTCTCGACGATATCCAGGCCCAGGCTGGTGTAGGTGCTGGCCTGGTAGGTATAGGTGATGCTGGGCACGATGACCGTGCTCTCGCTTTCCTGGTCAAAATACATCGTGACGATGAGCCAGGTCAGCAGCGCGCAGGCCACGGCCAGCGTCCACAGCGCCACAGGGTAATCCCACAGCGTGCGGCGGATGCGCACTTCGGGCGCGGCGGGCTGTTCGGGTTTATTTTTTGGCGGCATGCTTGTGCGCACCTCCTTTGCTGAAGAGTTTGGACACGATGGGCACGCGCTGTTCTTCTTCCGATTCGGGAGGGATGATCTCCTCCTGCAGAAGGTTGAACAGGTTCTGGCGGTCCAGGCGGCGGATCAGCACGCCGTTCTTGGCCAGGGAGATGATACCCGTCTCCTCGCTGACGACGACGATGACCGCGTCGGAGTTTTCGCTCATGCCAAGGCCAGCGCGGTGACGCGTGCCCATATCCTTGCCCATTTCCAGGTTGTTGGAAAGGGGCAGCACGCACCCGGCGGACACGATGCGCCCGTCCCGGATGATGACCGCGCCGTCGTGCAGGGGCGTGCCTTCATAAAAGATGGTGCCCAGCATTTCGGGGATCACGTTGGCGGACAAGGGCGTGCCGGTGCGGATGATCTCTTCCAGGTTGTTGCCCCGTTCCAGCACCATCAAGGCGCCGGTGCGGGTGTCGGACAATTGCTCGGCCGCGTCGCAGATGGCCACCACGGCGCTCTGCCACACCGCCCGCAGCGACGGGTCCGACCGATGTACGTTGAACAGCTTTTTGGTCCAGTTGGCGCTTTGGCCCAGGCGTTCCAGCGTGCGGCGCAGTTCGGGCTGGAACAGCACCACGGCCGCGATGAAGCCGACCTGCAAAAAGTTTTTCAGCAGCCAGCGCACGGTGCGCAGCTCGAACAAAAAGGCCAGGGCAAAACAGGCCAGCGCGAAGATCATGCCCCGTACCAGCTGACCGGCGCGGGATTTGCGCGCAAACAGGAACAATTCATAAAAGGCGACCGAGATGACCAGGATGTCGATGGCATCGCGCACGCCGAAGGTGCGCAGATTGCGGATCACGCCGCCGAAAAAGTCGTAAATGCCGGGCATGGCGGGCATAGCCTCCTTACGTTCGCCGGGCAATGGGCGAGGATGAACGGCGCACAGCGCCGCAGGTCACAACAAAAACGGAAAACGCGGGGAAATTTACTCGATCAGGGCCACCGCGTGGGCGGCGATGCCCAGGCCTTCGCCGGTAAAGCCCAGATGTTCCTCGGTGGTGGCTTTGACGCTGACGGTGTCAAGGTCCATGCCCAGCACCCGGGCGATGTTGGCCCGCATGCCGGGGATGTGGGGCGCCAGCTTGGGCGCCTGGCACAGCACGGTGGCGTCCAGGTTGACCGGGTGCAGACCGCGCTCGGCCAGCAGAAGCCCCACCTGACGCAGCAGTTCCAGAGAATCGGCCCCCTTGTACCGTTCGTCGGTGTCGGGGAAATGCTTGCCGATGTCCCCCAGTGCCGCCGCGCCCAGCAGCGCGTCCGACACGGCGTGAAGCAACACGTCGGCGTCCGAATGGCCCAGCAGGCCTTTCTCGTAGGGGATGGTCACGCCGCCCAGGATCAGGGGGCGTCCCTCCACCAGGCGGTGTACGTCGTATCCGTGTCCGATGCGCATGGCGCTCTCCCCTTTCAAATCCTCTTTGGTGGTGATCTTGTAATTGGCGTAGTCCCCCGCTGTCAGGTGCACGGGCAGGCCCGCCAGTTCAAACAGGCTGCAATCGTCGGTGACCAGGCGGGCGGCGTCCCCCTGTACGGCGGTCAGCGCCCGCTGGTATAACTCGCGCCGGAAACACTGGGGCGTCTGCACGGCAAACAGCGTTTCCCGCGCAGGGGTGGACAGAACCCGACCGCCCTCGCCGGCGATCTTGATCGTGTCCTTGACAGGCACGGCAGGCGCGGCCGCGCCTTCTGCCTCGGCCATTTCAATGGCGGCGGTGATCACGGCTTCGCTGACAAAGGGCCGGGCCGCATCGTGGATGGCCACGATGTCGCCGGCGGCCACGCTGAGCCCGGCGCAGACGCTGTCGGCCCGGGTAGCCCCGCCGTGCACCGCCGTACAGGGTTTGGGGCAGGCGGCGGCCAGGGCGCGGCAGGTATCCAGGTTGCCCCCGGCCACCAGCACGATCTGGCTCACCCGAGGGTGGGCGGCGAAGGCCGCCAGGCTCGTTTGCAGCACGGTGCGGCCGTCCGGCAGACGGTGTTCCAGTTTATCAAAGCCCATGCGCCGCGACGACCCCGCCGCGACCAGGATGGCTGTCACGCTGCAAGCCACAGAGCAGCGCCCCCTTTCCCCTTTGGCCCGCGGCAGCGCCGCAGGCGTACTGATAATATCATTATACAGGCATCCCGCGGAAAAATCTACCGCCGCGAACGAATTGAAAGCCTTTTGCAATAAAAAAACCTCCCACAGGCCGGTGGGAGGCATCCCTGCGCCGTTGCCGGCACAGAATTTTTTACAAAAAAGCCGCAAATGTCAGGCGCGACGGCGCTTGTCCAGGCGGATCTTGTCCGAGATCATGGCGATGAATTCCGAGTTGGTGGGCTTGCCCCGAAGGCTGTGGATCGTGTAGCCGAAATACCCGTTGAGGGTGTCCACATCGCCCCGGTCCCAGGCCACCTCGATGGCGTGGCGGATGGCCCGCTCTACCCGGGAGGCCGTGGTGCCGTTGCGCTTGGCGATCTCGGGGTACAGGCGCTTGGTCACGGCGTTGATGTACTCGTGATCGGCCACGGCCAGCAGGATCGCGTCCCGCAGGAACTGGTAGCCCTTGATGTGGGCGGGCACGCCCACCTGGTGCAGGATCTCGGTGACCGTGAGCTCGTCGCTGTCCTGGGAATAGGCCTGGGGCCGCGCCGGACCGCCCGCCGCCTTGAGCACCCGGCTGACCAGCACGGTCTCGTCAAAGGGTTTGACAAAAAAGAAGGAGAAGCCGTTGTCCAGCAGTTCCTGTTCGATCTCCTCGCTCTGGAAGGCGCCCGTGACAAAGAAGGTCGTGCGCGTGCCCGAGGTGTCCTGCGCTTCGTAGCGCTGCTTGACCGTGATGGCGTCGAGGTCCGGCATGAAGGCGTCCAGCAATACGGCCTGGGGATGCAGGTCCAGCATGGTCTTCAGCGCCTTGGCTCCGTTTTTCTCGCAGACAGTCACACCCACGCCCTTGCCCTCCAGCGCCTGGCGGCACAGCGCCGTGGTCTGCGCGCCGGTATCGGTCATCAGGAACTTGATTTTCTCCATTGTGCTACACTCCTCAAATTTCTATGCGGCCAGCCGCCCGGCCGTGATTGCTTTTGACAATGGAAATATTACCATATTTTACCAATTCTGGCAACAGGAAAATTGCGGGCCGCTTCGACGGGATTCGACACACAACGGGATGCATCGGGGCGGTTCGCCCGTTTTTGGGCCTGTTGGGGGCAAAACCTCGCCGCAGACGCCCGGCTGACCGGGCAAACCATTTTCCAGCAAAGGTCTTGCCCTGCCCTTAGCCGGCGGCGGATTCGGCCCGTTCCAGCATGGTCTGGGCAAAAATGCCGTAGCCCCGGGTGGGGTCGTTGATGAGCACATGGGTCACAGCCCCCACCAGGCGGCCGTTTTGCAAAATCGGACTGCCGCTCATACCCTGGACGATTCCACCCGCCGTTTCCAGCAGACGGGCGTCGGTGACCCGCAGCAGCAGATTGCGGTTGGGGTCGTCGGAATTGAGGTTGACCCGCTCGATGCGCACCGTATACCGCTGGGGCTCGGTGCCCGAAAGGGTGCACAGGATCTCGGCATCGCCGGCGGCGACCTCCTGAGCGAAGGCCACGGGCATCTCCTCGCCGGCGGGCATGGCGCCGGACAAAACACCGTACACGCCGGTGGCGTCGTTGGCGCGCACGGCGCCCACGGCCACGTCGGAGTAAAACTCGCCCCGCAGTTCCCCCGGAGCTCCCGCCGCGCCCCGCTGCACACCCGTGATGTTCACGGGGACGATCTCGCCCGAGAGCAGCGGAAAGCTGGCCCCGGTATCGCTGTCGCTGACCGCGTGGCCCAGACCGGCGAAAATGCCGGAGTCGCTTTCGGCAAAGGTCAGCGTGCCGATGCCGGCGGAGGAATCCCGCACCCAGACCCCGGCGCGCCAGGCCCCGGTGTCCCGGTCGGCCACCGGGGTCAGGGAAGCCGTGTGCTGCTGGCCGTCCCGCACATAGACGATGGGGATGGTCCCGCCGGCGGCGGCCGCCACGGCGGCGGCCAGGTCGTCGTTGCCCCGCACGGCCCGACCGCTCGCCGACACGATGATGTCGCCCAGACGCAGGCCGGCCTCTTTGGCCGGGTTCTCGGTGCCCAGGGCCGTGCGCTGGTCGGAAAATGCCACCACAAGAGCGCCGTCGGCAAACATTTTGACGCCGAAGGGCCGCCCGCACACCGTGACCACGGGGCGGGAGGTCTCGACGGTACAGACGGTCTTGACGGGAACGACGCCGAACAGGCGCAGGGTCTGGGTACGGGTGGCGGTATCCGCTGTGCCCGAGGCCGGCAGCGCCGTCCCCCGGTCGGGGTCCCCGGCTTGCAAAAAGGGCATGGAGGCCAGTGTAAGGGTCTGCCCGGGGGCCAGGGCGAAGGTATCGGGCAATGCGGCGCGCAGGACCCCCAGCCCGGCAGCCGCCGGCACCGCCGCGAGGACCGCGGCGAGGACCAGACGGCGCAGCGCGCGCAGGATACGATGTTCAGACATGGGGCTCCCCTCCTTTGCATACCTCAGTATGTGCAAAGAAGGATCGAATTATTGCGCAGAACGTTCACTCAACCACAAAGCGCCCCCGGCCTTGGGGCCGGGGGCGCGGGCAAACCGTATCAGGGGACCATCATTCGGTCTTCCAGAACGCGCAGGAGTAGGGCGGCAGTTCGCTGCCGCCGCCGAAATCGTGGTCGGCGCCCGTGATCAGGTCCACGGCGCGGCCCGCCTCGGCGTTGAAATGGGCGTGGTAGGGTTCGCTGTCGGCATTGACGGCCACCAGCACCCGGTCGTCGCCGCAGCGGCGCTCAAAGATCAGCTGCCTGGGCTGTACCAGGATGTTGCGGTAACTGCCCGTGCACAGGGCGGGGCTGGCGGCGCGGGCCCCGGCCAGGGCGGTGATCCAGTCGGTCAGATCGTTGTGTTCGGGCGTTTCCACGGCGGGGCGCAGGGCGGCATCGCCGTCCTTCTTCTCCCCTTCCATGCCCCATTCGCTGCCGTAGTAGACGGCCGGGGTGCCGGGCATACCGAACAAAAGCCCGTACAGCGGCTTGAGCTCGTTTTTGTCGGTGAGGATGCTGGCGATGCGGGTGACGTCGTGGTTGTCGACAAAGCTCAGCAGCTGGCGGCCGGTGTACAGGCACCAGGGCTCGGAGCCGAACTGGCGGTTGAGGCTGTAGGCGATCTCGTGCATGTTGCCGGTGTTGAAGCTGGAATACAGGCCCTTGTAGCATTCGTAGTTGGTGACCGAATGGCAGGCATGGTCNNGTCGTTCATCCAGCGGTTGTAGTCGCCGTGCAGCGTTTCGCCCACCAGCACAAAGTCGGATTTAAGGGCCGAGGTGTACTGCCGCAGCGCGCCCAGGAAATCCAGGTCCAGGCAATAGGCCACGTCCAGGCGCAGTCCGTCGATGTCGTAGTCCCGCACCCAGGCGGCGATGGCGTCAAACAGGTATTCCCGCACGGCGGGGTTGTGCAAATTGAGCTTGACCAGTTCGTTGCAGCCTTCCCAGCTTTCGTACCAGAACCCGTCGTTGTAGTTGGTGTTGCCGTCAAAATGGATGTTGAACCAGTCTTTGTAGGGCGAGTCCCACCGACGCCGGATCACGTCCTGGAACGCCCAGAACCCACGCCCCGCATGGTTGAACACGCCGTCCAGCATGACCCTGAGCCCCGCGTCGTGCAGCGCCTTGCACACAAGGCGCAGGTCCTCGTTGGTGCCCAGGCGGCAGTCCACCTTGTTATAGTCCCGGGTGTCGTAGCCGTGGGCGTCGCTTTCAAACAAGGGGTTGAACAGCACGCAGGTCGCGCCCAGGTCGCGGATATGGTCCACCCAATCCAGCACCCGCAGCAGGCGATGTTCGGTCACTCCGTCGTTTTGCAGCGGCGCGCCGCACAGGCCCAGGGGGTAGATCTGATAGACCACAGCATTTTGATACCACATAATATACGTTCCTTTCCTGAACCGGGGTCCCGGCTCAAAAGCGATTTTTCCACAAGCGGCGGCGGTACAGCCGGTACAGCCGGCACAGCGCCCCCAGCGCCCGGTCGTACAAAACGAATCCCAGGTTGCCAAGGCACAACAGCGCCGCCAGCGCCAGGCCGGCGGCGGGCAGGTCCTGCAAAACGGCGGGGGCCAGCAGGCGCAGCGCCACCAGGTACACCACGCACACGGCGGCGTTGAACCAGGCCAGCCGGGCCGCCCAGGCAAGCAGCGCCGGGCGCAGACGATCCAGCCGGGCCTTGAGCATGGGGTAAGGCCCCAGCACCAGGGCGTAGACCAGCGAGAGTTCGGGTTCGGGCACCAGCAAACCCCCCAGCACGGCGGCGGCCGCATACTGGGTCCAGGCCCAGCGGGGACCGTATTCGATCAGGGCGGGGAGCAGCAGAAAGGCGGCCACCATGGGCGCGGCGTAGGTGCCCAGGCCCAGCGCCGCCCCCGCCAGGAGCACCGCCACCGACAACGCCGCCAGCACCCCGCACAGGGCGATGCGGCGGCTTTGGGTATTGTACATGACAGCCGCCTTTCTGCCGCAGCACGGGCGGCGAATTGATTTTATTATACCTGCTTGCCGGGGCGTTTTCAATCGTTTTACACCTGTTCAACCGCCGTCTGTCATTGTATACATTTCCTCCACCGTACAAAAATGGTAACCCCTCTCTTCAAACCAGGCCAGGATCCCGGGCAGGGCCTTGACCGTCTCGCCGGTGGCGGCGGTGTCGTGCATGAGAACGACGCACACGTCTTTGCCCTCGGCCCCGCCGCAGACGTTGTTCACGATGGCGTCGGCGTCGGGGTGGGCGGCGGTGGCGTCCTCGGCGCAGACGTTCCAGTCGATCCAGCGGTAGCCCTTTTCTTCGGCCTGCTCGATCAGGGTGGACATGATCTGCCGTCCGCCGTAGCGGTGGCTGATCGTGTTGGTACTGCCGCCGGGAAAGCGCAGCCAGCACAGATTTTCCACGTCCACATAGCTGGAAAGAGTCTGGCGCAGGGATTTGATGTCCAGCCAGAACGCCGTGTCGCTTTCGTAGATCTGGTCGTAGCGGTGGGTGGCGCTGTGTAAAGCGATCTGGTGGTGGGCGTCGGCAATGGCGCGCAGTTGGTCAAAGTAGGGTTCGTTGACGGGCTGGGCCGTGACGAAAAAGGTGGCCCGGGCGTTGTACTGGGCCAGGGCTTCCAGGATCGGCGCGGTGTTGGGGGAAGGCCCGTCGTCAAAGGTCAGGCAGACGATTTTTTCGCCCGGGACGCTTATGGCCGCGGCCGCGACAAAGCGGTCGTCGGGGATACGGTCCACGTCCCACCGGGCCCGGTCACGAAAAAACAGCGCCGCCCCGCAAACAGCCAGGCACAGCGCCCCGCCCAGCACAAAAAACAAAAGACGGCG
>DBRU01000114.1:9591-10328 GCA_002306375.1 Faecalibacterium sp. UBA1360 | reverse complement strand
CGGCCGGCCAGCATGTCGAAGCTGAGCAGCCACTTGCACCAGGGCGAGAATTCGGCAAAAGAGCCCATGGGGCCCACCACTTCAAGGCCGGGGCCGATGTTGTTGATGCAGGCCGTTACGGCGGTGAAGGTGGTGACGGGGTCGAAACCGTCGATGGAGAGCAGCAGCACCGACACGGCAAACAGCATGACGTACACGCTGAGATAGACCCCCGCCCCCCGCACGGTCTTGTCATCCAGGGCTTTGCCCTCAAACCGAACGGTGGTCACGGCATGGGGGTGCAGGGTATGGCGGACTTCGCGCACGGCGGATTTGAGCAGAATGATCACGCGGGACACCTTCAGACCGCCGGCCGTGGACCCTGCGCAGGCGCCCACGAACATCAGGGTCACCAGCAACACCCGGCTGAAAGAGGGCCACAGATTAAAGTCGGCGGTGGCGTAGCCGGTGGTGGTGATGATCGTGGAGACCTGGAAAAACGCCGCGCGCAGGGCGGCGCCGAAGCCGTCGTACATCTGGCGGATGTTGGCGGCGATGGCCAGGGTGGACGCCGCCACGATGCCCAGGTAGGCGATGAGTTCCTCGGACAAAAAGGCGTCCTTGAAATGCTTGAGCAGCAAAAAGTAATACAGGTTGAAGTTGATACCGAACAGCAGCATAAAGATACCGATGACCACCTCGGCATAGGGGCTGTTGTAGGCCCCCACGCTGAGGGCCTTGCAGCTGAAGCCGCCGGT
>DBRU01000114.1:0-9572 GCA_002306375.1 Faecalibacterium sp. UBA1360 | reverse complement strand
ATCTTGTACAGGATCTTGGCGGTGTCCTGCAATTTGCTGGACAGCTTGCCCACCGTGGGGCCCGGGACCTCGGCGCGCATCAGGTGCATGGCGCGGCCGTCGGTCATGGGCAACACCGCCATGACAAAGACAAGCACGCCCATACCGCCCACCCAGTGGGTGAAGCTGCGCCAGAACAGCATGCCCCGGCTCATGGATTCCACATCGGTCAGAATGCTGGAGCCGGTGGTGGTGAAGCCGGAGACTGTCTCAAAAAAGGCGTCGGTATAGCGCGGGATCTCGCCCGAGATAACAAAGGGCAGCGCGCCGAAGGCGCTCATCAGCACCCAGGCCAACGCCACCACGATCAGGCCGTCCCGGGCATAGATGGCGGTGTTTTCGGGCTTGCGGAACCCCAGCAGCACCCCGATGCCCACCAGCAGCAAGATCGGCATGGCAAAGGCCAGGACCGTATCCTCGCCGTAGAGGATCGCGCACCCCATGGGCACCAGCAGCAAAACGGCCTCGGCCATGAAAATGCGGCCGAGCACAAAACGGATCATTGGATAGTTCATGGCCGCCTCACTTTACCACAATGTCCCGCAGGTCGGTGATGGTCGTGCCCGCCGTGACCACCACCACGTCGTCCCCCAGCTGCAGCGCGTCGCCGCCGGAAGGGATGATGGGCTGGCCGTTGGCGCGCACGATGCCGGCAATGAGCAGGTCTTTTTTGGTGTTCAGGTCCTTGAGCGGCACGCCGATAAAGGGCACGGCGGGGCCCACGTTGAATTCCAGCGCTTCGACCCGGCCGCCCACGATGCGGTGCAAGGCGCGCACGTTGGTGCCCATGGAGTTTTCCATGGCGCGGACATACTGCAAAATGGCCTCGGCCGTAACGTCGCCGGTGGACACCACGCTGTCCACCATGCCGTTGCCGCTTGCCAGGTCCGCAAAGGAGCGGCGGTTGATCTTGGCCACCACCTTGCAGGAATTGAGCTGGGAGGCGTACATGGACAAAATGATGTTGGTCTCATCCAGGCCGGTCAGCGCCACAAAAGCGTCCATCTCGGCCAGGCCTTCTTCGTGCAGAAGTTCGCTGTCCGCCGCGTCGCCGTGGATGATCAGAACGCCGGGCAGCCGCTCGCTCATTTCCTGGCAGCGGGCGGCGTTGGAGTCGATGAGGGTGATGTGCATGCGCATATCCTGCAGATCCTTGAGCAGGTAATAGGCCATACGGCTGGCGCCGATGACCATGACGTTGGTGGCATGCTTTTTGAAAAGCCCCAGCTTGCGGAAGAAGGTCTCCAGTTCCTGGGGCGCGGCGGTCAGATAGATCTTGTCCCCCGCATCCAGGGTAAAGGAGCCGTCCGGGATGATCACCCGCGCCCCCCGCGATACCGCGCATACCAGCAGCTTGACGTGCATGTTGCGGTACAGATCGGACAGTTGCAGCCCCTGCAGGGGGTTTCCGTCGGCGATGCGGTATTCGATCAATTCAAACCGGCCGCGACAGAATTGTTCCAGCTTGATGGCGGTGGGAAAACGCAGCACACGGGAAATTTCCCGCGCGGTGGCCTTTTCGGGGTTGACCACCAGGGACAGGCCCAGCTCGGCGCGCATAAAGCGCAGCTGACGCTCGTATTCCGGGTTTCGGATGCGGGCGATGGTGTGCTGGGTACCGATCTTTTTGGCCACCAGGCAGGAAAGGATGTTGATCTCGTCGCTGGACGTGGTGGCCAGCAGCAGATCGGCCCCGTTTTCGAACGCCTGCTTCTGCACATCGTAGCAGCCGCCGTTGCCGGGCACGCCCCGCACGTCATAGATATTGACGATGTTTTCCACCCGATCGGGGTTGATGTCGATGGCGACGATGTCGTGTCCGGCCAGGGTCAGCTGTTCGGTCAGCGCCCGCCCCACTTTGCCAAGGCCAACGATGACGATTTTCATATAGCACCTCTGCGCACAAGAATAGGGGGCTGCGGCCTTTGTCGTCCCGTTGTTCAGACACGCCGCCCCCGAAAAATGTTACCTTTGGCTCATTATACGAAAGAACTAAACAAAATTCAACCATTTCTTTCATTATTGCCCACGCCGTACAGGCAAAGCCGCCGGCACGGGTCCGGCCTGCCCGCCCGCACAAAAAAGTACTTGCATTTTGCCGCCGCGTATGCTAGAATACCATTTGCAATGCCGGGTCAGCCCGGCGCAGATAGGCGGAAGTGCTGGAATCGGCAGACAGGCACGTTTGAGGTGCGTGTGTCCATGACGTGTGGGTTCAAGTCCCATCTTCCGCACCAGGCTCCCGAACGCAAAAGCGTTCGGGAGTTTTTTTGTTGCCCCGATCCAAAGCGGGCCTTTACGGCTGCCGCCGGCGTGCTATAATGGTAGCAGAAACGCAAGTCAGCGCGGCGTGACCGCGCAAAAAAAGGAGGCGGCAGCCATGGCCAATCCATCCCCTGTTCCCGGTACCGGCGGCGACCGATACATCCCCTATGATCAGCGCAGCGGCGACGCCGCGACGGTCTACTTTACCCGCGATTTATCCGCCGAGGGACTGCGCCGGGCCTTTGCCCGGGTCGGCGGCGCGCTGCGCGGGCGCGTGGCCGTCAAGCTGCACACCGGCGAACCCCACGGGCCCAACATCATCCCCCGCCCCTGGGTGCAGGCCCTGATGGAAAAGGACCTGCCCGGGGCCTGCATCGTGGAGACCAACACCTACTATGACGGGGACCGCTTCACCACCCGGCAGCACCGGGAAACCTTGCGGGTCAACGGGTGGGACTTCTGCCCCGTAGACATCATGGACGAACACGGCACCACCGACCTGCCCGTACAGGGCGGCAAGTGGTTCGACACCATGTCCATGGGCCGGGGCATCCTGGACTATGACTCGCTGTTCGTGCTGACCCACTTCAAGGGGCACACCAAGGGCGGGTTCGGCGGTTCGGGCAAAAACATCGGCATCGGCTGCGCGGACGGGCGCGTGGGCAAAGCCATGATCCACACCACCCCGGGCTCCAGCGATCAGTGGGACATCTCCAATGAGGAGTTCATGGAACGCATGACCGAGTCGGCCAAGGCGGTGGCGGACCATTTTGCCCCGAACATCTGCTATGTGAACGTGCTGCGCAACATGTCGGTGTCCTGCGACTGCGAGGGCGTAAGCGCCGCGCCGGTGGTGACGCCGGACATCGGCATTCTGGCGTCGCCGGACATTCTGGCCATCGACCAGGCGTCGGTGGACCTGGTGTACGCCCTGCGGCCGGAGGACCGCCACGACCTGGTGGAGCGCATCGAGAGCCGCCACGGCCTGCGCCAGCTGACCTACATGAAGGAGCTGGGCATGGGCTGCGACCGATATACGCTGGTGGACATGGACAACGGCGACGCCGTTATCGACGCGGCCAAGGCCGTGGAAGGGGTCGTGCCCTTCGGAACCGGAAAGTAAACGATGGGCGCCCGCATGGCATCGTTTCTTTTCATGCAAAAAGCCTGTTGCGGCCAATGGCCGCAGCAGGCTTTTTTGGTGCGGATAACAGGAATCGAACCTGCACGTCATGGACACTGGACCCTAAAACCAGCGCGTCTGCCAGTTCCGCCATATCCGCATGGGCGCCGCCGCGGCGCGGCGGCAGGTGGATCGGATGCTTTATCAGTGTAGCAAGCCCGGCGGCGTTTGTCAAACCAGGCTTTGCAAATAGGCTTCGGGGCCGCTTTGGTACAAGTCGCCCCCGTGGGCGTCCAGCAGCACGGTCAGGGGCATGTCCCGCACGCGCAGGCGGCGCACGGCCTCGCACCCCAGATCCGGCCAGGCGATGATCTCGCAGCTTTCGATGCTGGCGGCCATCAGCGCGCCCGCGCCGCCCAGGGCAGCCAGGTACACCGCGCCGTTCTTGACCACCGACGCCTTGACCGCCTGGTCCCGTTTGCCCTTGCCGATCATGCAGGCAAGGCCCAGATCCAGCAGGCGGGGGGTAAACTTGTCCATACGGCCGGCCGTGGTGGGGCCCGCCGCGCCAATGACCTGCCCCGGACGTTCGGGCGTGGGGCCCACATAGTAGACGGCGGCCCCGGCGATGTCAAAGGGCAACGCTTCGCCCTTGTCCAGCAGTTCCATCATGCGGGCATGGGCGGCGTCGCGGGCCGTGTAGACGGTGCCGGACAAAAGCACCGTGTCCCCCGCTCGCAGCGGAGCCAGGGCTTCGCGGGTCAGGGGCGTATTGAGCTGGTACTGCATGTGCCGTTCCTCCCTTTTTGTTGCGCGCGGGGCGCTTACAGCTCGGCGCTGGCGCGGCGGGTGACGTGACAGTTGATGTTGACCGCCACGGGCAAACAGGCCACATGGGTGGGCGCCTGCTCGATGGCCACGCCCAGGCAGGTGGTGGCCCCGCCAAAGCCCTGGGGCCCGATGCCCAGGGCGTTGATAGCATCGCACAGTTCCCATTCCAGCGAAGCATAGTACGGGTCGGGATTGGGGATATCCAGCCCGCGCAGCAGGGCATGCTTGGCCAAAGCGGCGCACTTGTCAAAGCTGCCCCCCACGCCCACGCCCAGCACGATGGGCGGGCAGGGATTGGACCCGGCCAGGCGCACGGTCTCGAGCACAAAGTCCTTGACGCCCTGCACACCGTCGGCGGGCTTGAGCATGCCCAGGCGGCTCATGTTCTCGCTGCCGGCGCCTTTAGGCGCCACCGTGATGCGGCACCGATCGCCGGGGACCAGGTCCACGGTCAGAAAGGCCGGGGTGTTGTCCTCGGTGTTTCGGCGGCGCAGCGGGTCGCCGGTGATGCTTTTGCGCAGGTATCCGCCCACGTAGCCGCGGCGCACGCCTTCGTTGACGGCGTCGCGCAGGGCTCCGCCGGTGATGTGCACGTCCTGCCCCAGTTCGATAAACACGCAGGCCATGCCGGTGTCCTGGCAGATGGGCAGATTTTTGGCCAGGGCATCCTGCTCGTTCTGGCGTAAAAGGCCCAGCGTCTGTTTGGCCAGGGGCCAGGGCTCGGCGTCCTGGGCGCGCTGCATGGCGTTGTGCACGTCGTCGGGCAAAGTCAGGTTGGCCCGCAGGCACAGCTGTTCCACCGCGCGAGTGATGGCGCCGGCCTTGAGTTCACGCACGCTCATGCCCGGGCCACGCCGCTTTCCCGCGCGGCTTTCGCCACGGCGTCGGCCACGGCCTGCGCCACGCGCGGGTCAAAGGCTTTGGGCAGGATGTTTTCTTCGTTGAGTTCCTCGTCGGGGATCAGGGCCGCGATGGCGTGGGCGGCGGCCAGCTTCATGGCGGGGTTGATGTCCCGCGCGCGCACCGACAGCGCTCCCTTGAAGATGCCGGGGAAGGCCAGCACGTTGTTGACCTGGTTGGGGAAATCGCTGCGGCCGGTGCCGATGACCCGCACGCCGGCGGCTTTGGCGGCGTCGGGCATGATCTCGGGCGTGGGGTTGGCCATGGCGAAGACGATGGCGTCCGAAGCCATGGTGGCGGCCAGTTCGGGGGTCAGGGCTCCGGCCACCGAGGTGCCGATGAAGATGTCGGCCCCACGGATGGCCTCGGCCAGACCGCCGGTGACGCGGCGGGGGTTGGTCGACTCGGCCAGGGCTGCCTTGTGCCCCACAAAGCCGGCGGCACGCCCGGGCACAAGGATGCCGTGCTCGTCCACGGCGATGATGTCCTTGGCGCCGGCGGTTTGCAGCATCTTGATGATGGCGGTGCCGGCAGCGCCGGGGCCGTTCTGGACGATGCGCACGTCCTGGATGCGCTTGCCCACCACCTTGAGGGCGTTGAGCACACCCGCCAGCACGATGATGGCCGTGCCGTGCTGGTCGTCGTGGAACACCGGGATGTCCAGGTCCCGCTCCAGCTCGGCCTCGATGGCAAAGCATTCGGGGCTGCGGATGTCCTCCAGGTTGATGCCGCCGAAGGTGGGGGCGACGGCCTTGACCGCAGCCACCACCTCCTCTTTGGTCTTGGCGTTCAGGCAGATGGGGAAGGCGTCCACCCCGCCGAACTCCTTGAACAGGACGCACTTACCCTCCATGACCGGCAGGCCGGCCTCGGGGCCGATGTCGCCCAGGCCCAGCACGGCGGTGCCGTTGGTGACCACCGCCACCGTGCGGCCCTTGAGGGTGTAGGTGTACACGTCGTCGGGGTTTTGATGGATCTTGCGGCAGGGCTCGGCCACGCCGGGGGTGTAGGCAGTGGACAGGGCGTCCCGGTCCTTGACTTCGACCAGGCTGTTGACGCTGAGCTTGCCCCGGTTGGCTTTGTGCATTTCCAGGGCGGCGGCATTGTAGTCCATAAAGCAACTTCCTTTCTTGTATAAAAGGGATGGCGGGTCAGCGGGAGGCGTCGGGGTCCATCTGGGCCGCGCCGTAGTTGGATTCCAGCTTGATGACGCAGAAATGATCGGGCCAGCGCTGGCGCACGGCTTCCCGCAGGGCGCTGACCAGGGCCGCGCCCTGCCTGCCTTTGGGGGCCAGCTGGTCGGGCGGGACCGCACAGTCGAACACCACGTTGGTGTGACTGGCCCCGGGCACGATGCGCAGGTCATGGATGGCGGCGGCCGGGTCCAGCCGGGCGGCGGTCTGGCGCAGGAAGTCCCGCAGTTCGTTGGCGTGGGCGTCGTTGACCACCACGGGGTCGTAGTGGATCGTGACGATCAGGCCCAGCTCCCGGGCCAGGTCCCGCTCGATGTTGTCGATGACGTCGTGGCTTTGCAGCACGTCGTCCGAAGCGGACATCTCCACATGGAAACTGGCCAGGCGATTGCCGGGGCCGTAGTCATGCAAAAGCAGGTCATGGATGCCCAGAACACCGGGGTATTCGAGAACGCGGCGCTCGATCTCGGCGATGAGCTCGGGATCGGGGGCGGCCCCCAGCAGCGGGTCGATGGTCTCGCGCACGAGGCCCACGCCGCTGTATAAAATGAAGGCCGCCACAGCCAGGCCGGCCGCGCCGTCGATGCGGTCGATGCCGGTCAGGGATACCGCCAGGCCCGCCGCCAGCACGGCGGCCGTAGACACCACGTCGTTGCGGGCGTCGGCGGCGGTGGCGGCCAGCGTCTCGGAACCGATGAGGGCGCCCACCCGCTTATAAAACAGCGACATCCACAGCTTGACGAGGATGGAGGCGATGAGCACGGCGGCAGACAGCGCGCCGAATTCCACCGGCGTGGGGGTGACGAGCTTGAGCACACTTTCTTTGAACAGCTCAAAACCGATGACCAGGATCATCACCGATACGGCCAGGCCGGCCAGGTATTCGTACCGGGCGTGACCAAAGGGATGGCGGTCGTCCGCCGGGCGCGCACCCAGACGGAAGCCCAGCAGACTGACCACGCTGGAACCGGCGTCGGACAGGTTGTTGACGGCGTCCGCCGTGATGGCCACGCTGCCGAACAGCGCGCCCACCGTGAACTTGCCCGCAAACAGCAGCAGGTTGCATACGATGCCGGCCACACAGGCCAGGTTGCCGTAGGCCGCGCGCACCGCCGGGTCAGAGGTGGCGTCTTTGTCTTTGATGAACAGGCGTATCAGCCATTGGGTCATGAAATGCGGGTCCCCTCCCCTTTTGATTTTGGCTCCGTCTTAAAACGCAGCGGAACCGCCGGGGCGGGTCCGCTGCGCCGAGTCATGTTTGGTTGTTGCGAAGGATCCTTATCAGTCCCGCACGATGCAGGCGTCCCGCTCGGGACCCACCGAGATATACTTGATGTGGCAGCCCACGGCCTGCTCCAGGTATTCCACATAGGCGCGGGTCTCGGCAGGCAGGTCCTCGTACTTGCGCACGGCGGTGATGTCGCAGTGCCAGCCGGGCAGCTCCTTGACAACGGGCTGGGCGTCGTCCAGCGTCTTGCCCGTGGGGAACCGGCCGGTCACAGTGCCGTCGGCCAGGCGGTAGGCCTCCACCACCGGGATCGTGGGCATATAGTCCAGCACATCCAGCAAAGTCAGGGCCAGCTCGTCGCAGCCCTGGCACTGCACGCCGTAGCGGCTGGCCACCACATCGAAGGGGCCCACGCGGCGGGGACGGCCGGTGGCCGCGCCGTATTCATGGCCGTGCTCGCGCAGAACGTCCTTATCCGCCTCGCTCATGGCCAGCTCGGCCGTGAAGGGGCCTTCGCCCACGCAGGAGGAATAGGCCTTCATGATGCCGATGGACAGATCCAGCTTGCGCCCCGGGACGCCCGCGCCGATGGGCGCGTAGGCGCTGATGGTGTTGGAGCTGGAGGTGTAGGGATAGATGCCGTAGTCGATGTCGCGCAGAGCGCCCAGCTGGGCCTCGAACATGATCTTCTTGCCGGCGTCGTCGGCCTGGGCCAGGTAGTCGCCCACGTCGCAGATGTAGTCCTTGAAAGCGGCGGAGTAATGCTCGCACCAGGCCCACATCTCCTCCACGCTGACAGGCTTCTGGCCGTAGATGGATTCCATGGTCAGGTTCTTGGACTCGACGATGGTCTCCAGGCGCTTGCGCACGCCGGCGTCCATGTGCACCAGGTCGCCCATGCGCAGGGTCTTTTTCATAAACTTGTCGCCGTAGGTGTAGGCGATGCCCCGTTTGGTGGAGCCGAACTGAGCGCCGGTCTTGGCCAGGCGGGCCTCTTCCAGGCCGTCCTGGTCCACATGGAAGGGCATCGTGATGGTGGCGCGGTCGGAAATTTTCAGGTTGGCGGGGGTGATCTCCACGCCCTGTTCCCGCAAAGCGGCGATCTCCTTTTCCAGGTGGACCGGGTCGATGACCATGCCGCCGCCCATGACGCAGACGACCTCGGGGCGAAGGATGCCCGAGGGGATCAGGTTCAGAACAAACTTGCCGCGCTCGTTCTTGACGGTGTGGCCGGCGTTGTCGCCGCCCTGGTAGCGCGCGACGATGTCATAATCCTGGCTGAGCAGGTCCACCATGCGGCCCTTGCCCTCGTCGCCCCAGTTGATGCCGGTGATAGCAGTAAGCATAAATAACTACCTCGCTTTTAGAGCAAATTGTACAGCCTTTTCCGCCCGGCCCCTGGGGGGACCGATTTGTTCAAACCGGGATACGCCGCCGTGTATGATTATACCAGATATGCGCCCAAAATACAAGGCGCATACCGGGGCGGCCCGCCGTTCAGCCTTTGCCGCCAACGTCCTTTTTCAGCAGCGGTTCCCGGGTGCCGTCGGGGCGCAGCACCACCGTGTGGGCCAGCTGGTCCTGTACGGCGGCGCGCATGTCGGCAATATACCGTTTGCGCAGTTCGTCGCGCTCGGCGATCTCCTGCGCGCTCAGGCCTTCGGTCTTGGCCTTGCGCGCCAAAGCGTTGATACGATCGATCTCTTTCTGATTCATAACGGATTTCCCTTTCCAAACCAATTCCGCGGTCATGCGGACTGGTTTTCAGTATAGCACAGACCCGTAAAAATTGGAATGTTGTGCTGTACATTTTTGAAAAATGATGTATAATGGTGTGGTATCTATTTCAAACAAGACAGGAGAGACCCATGAAACTGACAAATACCACCCGCTGCGCCGCGCTGTTGACGGCCGCCGCCTTCAGCCTTTGCCTGACCGGCTGCCAGAAGGACGATTCTTCCTCCGAAGCTGCGGAGCAGACTGCCTCCCCCGA